>DATFFA010000194.1:0-14846 GCA_035250605.1 Variovorax sp.
GGCGTTGCCGCCTGATGGCGAGTTCGCCGCCGCCGCGCCGCGCAAGCGCCGCCGCCGGCGCAAGCCGCGTACCGGCGGCGAGGCGGGCAGCAGCGTCGCGGCCGAATGACGTGACCATCGACACGCCGGCCTACGTCGCGATCGGCGCCAACCTCGGCGACGCCCAGGCAACGGTGAGGCGTGCGATGAACGACCTGGCAGCCCTGCCGCACACGCGGCTTGCCGCGCGCTCCTCGCTCTATCGCAGCGCGCCCTTCGAGGCCGAGGGGCCCGATTTCATCAATGCCGTGGTCGAGCTGCGCACGAGCCTCGACCCGCTGGCCCTGCTGGCCGAATTGCAACGCCTCGAGGCCGAGGCTGGCCGCGCGCGGCCCTATCGCAACGCGCCGCGCACGCTCGACCTCGACCTTCTGCGGCACGGCGACGCCACGATGCAGAGCGCCGTGCTGACGCTCCCGCACCCGCGCATGAGCGAACGCGCCTTCGTGCTGCTGCCGCTGGCGGAAATCGCCCCGGCGCTGGTGACGGCAGCCCAGCTCGAGCGGGTGGCCGGCCAGCCCATCGAACGGCTCTGAGCCCGCCCCGGCGGTGCTTGCCCATTACACTTGCCAGGTTTTTTTCATGATGGCGTCACGGGTCGGTGATAGCCGAGAACCCCAGGAGACGCCATGTTCGGCAAGCTGCTGCCCCGCGAGGGGAATTTTTTCGAGATGTTCAATCAGCATGCCGATCGCATCGTCGAAGCCGCGCGCGCCTTCGAGCAGCTGGTGGCCAACTACAACGACCTGCACCTGCGCGAGCAGTACAACCGCGACGTCGACAACGCCGAGCGGGCCGCCGACCGTGTGACGCATGACGTCAATCGGCTGATCCACAAGACCTTCATCACCCCCATCGACCGCGAGCAGATCCACAAGCTGATCAACACGATGGACGACGTCGCCGACCTGATCCAGGACTCGGCCGAGACCATGGCGCTGTACGACGTGCGCCACATGACCGAGGAGATCATGCGCCTCACCGCCCTGAGCACCAAGTGCTGCGAACGGGTGAAGGACGCGGTCAAGTTCCTGGGCAGGGTGAGCGAGCCGGCCACGGCCGAAGCCGCGCTCAAGACCTGCGAAGAGATCGACCGCCTCGAATCCGACGCCGACCGCGTGTTGCGCAGCGCCATGAGCAAGCTGTTCCGCGAGGAGCCGGATGTCCGCGAGGTGATCAAGCTCAAGGCGATCTACGAGCTGCTCGAGCGGATCACCGACAAGTGCGAGGATGTGGCCAACGTGATCGAGGGCATCGTCCTCGAGAATTCCTGAGCGCGGGCGCCGAATGGCAACGGTGCAGGTCGCCCTCTGGGTGGTGGTGTTGCTGGTCGCGCTGGCCATCGCATTCGACTTCATGAACGGCTTCCACGACGCGGCGAATTCGATCGCCACAGTCGTGTCCACCGGCGTGCTGAAGCCGGGCCATGCGGTGGTCTTCGCCGCCTTCTTCAACCTGATCGCGGTCTTCGTCTTCCATCTCAGCGTGGCGGCCACGGTCGGCAAGGGCATCGTGCAGCCAGGGGTGGTCGACGTGCACGTGGTCTTCGGGGCGCTGGTGGGCGCCATCAGCTGGAACCTCGTCACCTGGTACTACGGCATTCCCAGCAGCTCCTCGCATGCGCTGATCGGCGGCATCGTGGGTGCGGTCATCGCCAAGGCCGGGGCCGGCTCGCTCGTCGCCGCGGGCATCTGGAAGACCGTGGCCTTCATCTTCGTGTCTCCGTTGCTGGGCTTCCTGCTCGGCTCGATGATGATGGTGTTCGTCGCCTGGGCGTTCCGCCGCTCGACGCCCTCGCGCGTGGACCGGTGGTTCCGCACGCTGCAGCTGGTCTCGGCCGGCGCCTACAGCCTGGGCCACGGCGGCAACGATGCCCAGAAGACCATCGGCATCATCTGGATGCTGCTGATCGCGACCGGACATGCGGCCGCCACGGCCGAAGCCCCGCCGGCCTGGACCATCGCGACCTGCTACGCGGCAATCGCGCTGGGCACCATGTTCGGCGGCTGGCGCATCGTCAAGACCATGGGCCAGAAGATCACCAAGCTCAAGCCGGTGGGCGGCTTCTGCGCCGAGACGGGCGGGGCGCTGACGCTGTTCCTCGCCACGGCCCTGGGCATCCCGGTGTCGACCACGCACACCATCACCGGCGCCATCGTGGGTGTGGGCTCGACGCAGCGCGCCAGCGCGGTGCGCTGGGGGGTGGCCGGCAACATCGTCTGGGCCTGGATCTTCACGATCCCGGCCTCGGCCTTCGTGGCGGCGGTTGCGTACTGGATCGGGCTGCAGGTCTTCTGATCTCAGGCTACTGAGAGATCCTGCGGCCCTCTTGGATCTGGTGCTCGAAAAAGCGCTGGAAGCTGAAGGCGATGCTGGCCATCAGGATGGTGCTGCCGAAGAACAGGGCCAGCACGACGGCGCCGATGGTGAGCCAGTTGCTGCGCCCGGGCGTCGCATCGGGCGGGGCGCCGGCGTTGTAGCGTGCGTTCCATTTCTCCTGCGTCATCAGGCCATAAACGATGGCGGTGAGGGCGCAGCCCGCGATGGTGAAGCCCAACAGCGGCAGCAGCAGCCAGCTCCAGGCGTCGTCCACGCCATAGAGGCGCACGCGCTCGATGCCGTAGAGCCCCAGCGCCGTCGGAATGGGGAGCAGCCACCCCAGCATGCTGCCGAAGCCGCGCAGGTAGAAGCAGTGCAGGCCCAGCGGGCCGCCGAGGAAGGCGAGCCAGGCGGCCACGGTCTTGTTCTTCATTCGGGGCTCGTCTCGCTGCCCTGGCCCAGCACCCTGTCCATCAGGACCACGTCGCGCCATTGGCCGAACTTCCAGCCGCAGTTCTTCAGCACGCCCACCTGCTCGAAGCCTTGCGCACGGTGCACGCCGATGGAGCCGCCGTTGGCCGAGTCGCCGATCACCGCGATCAGCTTGCGCACGCCGGCCGCCTCGGCCGCCTCGATCAAGGCCGCCAGCAGCTGCGCGCCCATGCCTTGGCCGCGCGCGGCCTCGGCCAGGTAGATCGAGTCCTCGGCGGAGAAACGATAGGCCGGGCGGGGCTTGAACCAATTGCAGTAAGCGAAGCCCATAAGCTCGCCGTTGCGCTCGGCCACGAGGTAGGGCAGCTTCTTCGCGAGAACGTCGGCCCGCCGTGCCGCCATGTCGGCCGCCGTGGGGGGCTCGGTCTCGAAGGTACCTGTGCCGTGCAGCACGTGGTGGGCGTAGATGGCGGTGATCGCGGCGATGTCTTCGTCGCGGCTGGGGCGGATGGCGGTCATCGGAAGGTCCGGCAGAGGCCGGCAATGGTGGGAAATGTCGCTCGGGCTATAATCGCGGGCTTTTCAGCGTGCGCTGGCCGGGTGGCCATGTCGCGTGTCTCGACGCTGGAAGAACTCCGTGGGCGAACCGATTTCAGTGTTCGTCGCACCACCCGAAGGATAAATCATGGTCGTGATCCGACTCTCCCGCGGCGGCTCCAAAGGTCGTCCGTTCTTCAACATCGTCGTGTCGGACAAGCGCGTGCGCCGCGACGGCCGATTCATCGAGCGCCTGGGCTTCTACAACCCGACCGCCAAGGACAACGAGGAAAGCATCCGCATTGCGCAGGATCGCCTGGCCTACTGGAAGGGTGTCGGCGCGCAAGCCTCGCCCACCGTCACCCGCCTGATCAAGCAGGCCGCTGCCGCGGCCCCCAAGGCGGCCGCTTAAGCCGCCCGTTCCGGCGATGCTGCCCACGCTCGAACCCGCCGAACTGCCGGCGGATGCGATCGAAGTGGCGCGCATCGCCGATGCCTGGGGCATCAAGGGCTGGTTCAAGGTCCTGCCCCACAGCGCCCGGCCCGAGGCGCTTTTCTCCTCCAAACGTTGGTTCCTGCAGCCGCCCGGCGGCAAGACGACCGGCGCGTTCCGGCTTGCGATCCGCGAGGCCAAGGAACATTCCGACTGCGTCGTCGCCTCCTCCGAGGACGTGCCTGACCGCAACGCGGCCGAGGCCCTGCGCGGCGCGCGCGTGTTCGTGCCGCGCTCGAGCTTTCCCACCGCCGCGGATGACGAGTACTACTGGGTCGACCTGATCGGCCTTCCCGTCGTGAACCGCGAGGGCGTTGCGCTCGGCGCGGTGCGCGAGCTGCTGGCCACCGGACCGCAGACCACGCTGGTGCTGGATGCGCTGGAGGCCGGCAAGCCGGTCGAGCGCATGATCCCTTTCGTCTCGGCCTTCGTCGACAAGGTGGACCTGCCGGGCCGGCTGATCACGGTCGACTGGCAGCCCGACTACTGAGCCACATCGGTCCCCGGCGCCCATGCGCTTCGACGTCATCACCCTGTTCCCCGAGCTGTTTGCGCCCTTCCTCGCGAGCGGCGTGACGCGCCGCGCTTTCGAGACCGGCCAGGTCGAAGTCGTGCTGTGGAACCCGCGCGATTTTGCCGAAGGCAACTACCGGCGCATCGACGACCGCCCCTTCGGCGGCGGGCCGGGCATGGTCATGATGGCCGAGCCCCTGTCGGCTTGCCTCGACGCGGCGCTGGCCGCCCGTGGAGCGGCGGTTCCGGTGATCCTGTTCTCGCCCATCGGCGAAGCGCTGCGGCACGAAGCCGTCGAGCACTGGGCCGCCGGCGAGGGCGCGGTCCTGGTGTGCGGCCGCTACGAGGGCATCGACCAGCGTTTCATCGACGCGCGGGTCACGCATCAATTGAGCCTGGGCGATTTCGTGCTCTCGGGCGGCGAGGTCCCCGCCATGGCGCTGCTGGACGCGGTGGCCCGGCTGCAGCCGGGCGTGCTGGGCGACGAGGCCAGCCATATCCAGGACAGCTTCAATCCGGCGCTGGACGGCCTGCTCGACTGTCCCCACTACACCCGCCCCGAACAATGGAGAGGGCAGGGCGTGCCGCCGGTGCTGCTCTCGGGCCATCACGAGCAGATCGAGCGTTGGAGGCGCGACCAGCGGCTTGCCATCACCGCGCAGAAGCGGCCCGACCTGGTCGAGGCGGCGCGCGCCGCCGGCCGGCTGAGCGCGGCGGATGAGAAGGCGCTCAAGAAAAAGCTATAATCTTCGGTTCCCCGATCCTCTGCCGGCCGCGTCGCCCCGATCTTTCCGGATTGCAAGACGCCCCTTGTGTAGCGCGTGCACGATCGAATCCAGGAAAGCCATGAACCTCATCCAGACCCTCGAGCAGGAAGAAATCGCCAGGCTCGGCAAGAAGATTCCCGATTTCATGCCCGGTGACACGGTCATCGTCAGCGTGAACGTCGTCGAAGGCAACCGCAAGCGCGTGCAGGCCTACGAAGGCGTGGTGATCGCCAAGCGCAACCGCGGCCTCAACAGCGGCTTCACGGTGCGCAAGATCTCCAGCGGCGAGGGCGTCGAACGTACCTTCCAGACCTACAGCCCGCTGATCGCCGGCATCGAAGTCAAGCGCCGCGGCGATGTGCGCCGCGCCAAGCTGTACTACCTGCGCGAGCGCAGCGGCCGTTCGGCACGCATCAAGGAAAAGCTGCCCGGCAAGTCCTCCGCAGCGGCTGCTCAGTAAACAGTGCCTCCCGCCGTGCAAAAAGCCGCCACTCCAGGCGGCTTTTTGCGTTGGTGCCCCGACGAATCGGGGCGATCGTGATTTTTATCGTGGCGTCGCCCGTCACAGGCGACGCGGTTTTGCGTTTTACTCGGTACATCCCTTACTTGACCGCTTCATCACCCGCCATGCGCGCCGCCCCCGCCGAAGAGACCGTCAATGCCGTCCTGCCGTCGGCGCTGCCCTCTTTCGACCCGCGCCAGGTGCCGGTGATCGCTGTCGATACCGCGCTCCCGGCCATTCCGGCCGCTCATTTCGATGCAGGGGCCCTGCGTGCGCGCTTTGCGGCTCCACCCGCCTGGACGCCCGAGTTGCGGCGCGAGCCGCAGCTGACGAGCCGCCCGCCTGCGCAGGCTGCGGTGCTGGTCCCGATCGTGATGCGGGAGGCGCCCACCGTGCTCCTGACCGAGCGGACCGCCCACCTGTCGACGCATTCGGGCCAGGTGGCCTTCCCCGGCGGCCGGGTCGACCCCGAGGACGCGAACGTCTCGGCGGCGGCCTTGCGCGAAGCGTGGGAAGAGGTCGGCCTGTCGGCCGAGTACATCGAAGTGCTGGGGAAGCTGCCGACCTACACGACCGTCACCTCCTTCATCGTGACGCCGGTGGTCGGCCTGGTGCATCCAGACTTCGAGCTGACTCTCAATCCGTACGAGGTCGCCGAGGCCTTCGAGGTGCCGCTGGCCTACCTGATGGATCCGGCCAACCACCGTCGCCACGCCCTGATCGACGACGAGCTCAAGTCGCGCGAGTGGTTCTCGATGCCCTATCAGGACGGCCCGCACGAGCGCTATGTCTGGGGCGCGACCGCCGGCATGCTGCGCAACCTGTACCGCTTTCTGGCTGCCTGATCTGCTGACGTCAGCGTAACCGCTGCAGCAGGGCGGCAGGGGCCACTCGCTATCATCAGAAGGATGAGCTTCTTCGCGATCCTGTGCGCCTTGCTGATCGAGCAGGTGCGGCCGCTCGCCTACCACAACCCGGTGTACGGCGGCGTTCTGGCCTGGACGCGCTGGACCAGCCGCAACTTCGACGCCGGCAAGCCGCATCACGGGTGGGTTGCCTGGGCTCTGGCGGTGCTGGTGCCCACGGTGCTCGCGCTCGGCGTGCATTGGTTGCTCGTGCTCACGCTGGGCCTGCCTTTCGCCGTACTGTGGAGCGTGGCGATCCTCTACGTCACGCTGGGTTTCAGGCAGTTCAGCCACCATTTCACCGGCATCCGCGATGCCCTGGACATCGGGGACGAGGCATTGGCCCGCTCGTTGCTCGCCCACTGGCAGCGCGTGGATGCGGCCGACTTGCCGCGCAGCGAGATCGTGCGCCATGTGATCGAGCACTCGGTGATCGCGGCGCACCGCCACGTGTTCGGCGTGCTGGCCTGGTTCTCGATCCTCGCGGCCTTCGGCCTGGGGCCGGCCGGCGCCGTGTTCTACCGCATGAGCGAATTCGTTTCGCGTTACTGGGCGCACAAGAACAATGCCTCGGTCCAACCTTCCAGCGTGTGGGTGCAGAAGGCGGCCGACCAGGCTTGGGCCGTGATCGACTGGGTACCCGCCCGCATCACGGCGATCGGCTTTGCCGTGGTGGGCAGCTTCGAGGAGGCGATCGACTGCTGGCGCAACGACGCCCGGCGCTTTCCCAACGAGAACGACGGCGTGATCCTGGCCGCGACCTCTGGCGCGGTCAATGTGAGGCTGGGCGGCGGCACCTTGAGCCCCGTGCCGCTGACCGACCCCTTGTCGCGTGCCCAGGCCGGCGATCCGGTGGCCGGTGCGCGCGGTCCCGACAGCGGCAGCACCCCGGGGCGCGAGCCCGAGCCGGGTCATCTGCGCAGCGTGGTCGGCCTGGTCTGGCGTTCGGTCGTGATGTGGATGGTGCTGCTGGCGCTGCTCACGCTGGCGCGGCTGCTGGGCTGATCGGATCGTCCCGTTGAGCAGCAGCGTCCCTAGCTTCTGGAGTCCGCGCATCGCGGCGCTCGAACCCTATGTGCCGGGCGAGCAGCCGCGCATTGCGAAGCTGGTGAAGCTCAATACCAACGAGAACCCGTTCGGACCATCGCCGCAGGTGTTCGACGCCATCGAGTGGGCCGCCTCGGAGGGACTCGAGCGCTACCCCGACCCCGAATCGGTGGCGCTGCGCGAGACGATCGCCGCGCGCCACGGTTTGCACTGCTCGCAAGTGTTCGCGGGCAACGGCTCCGATGAAGTGCTGGCCCACGCCTTCTTCGCCTTCTTTCAGCAGGTCGAGCCGCTGCTGATCCCGGACATCACCTACAGCTTCTACCGCGTCTATGCACAGCTCTACGGCATCGCCTGCGAGCTGCTGCCGGTCGACGAGGAGCTGCGCATCGACATCCCCGCAATGGCAGCCCGCGCTGCCGGCGGATGCGCGGGCGTCGTGATCGCCAACCCGAATGCACCGACAGGCATCGGGCTGCCGCTCGACGCCATCGAACGCCTGCTCGCGGCATGCCCGCGGCGCGTGGTGTTGGTGGATGAAGCCTATGTCGATTTCGGCGGCGAGAGCGCGCTGCCGCTGATCGACCGGCACCCCAACCTGCTGGTGGTGCAGACCCTGTCCAAGTCGCGCTCGCTCGCCGGCCTGCGCGTGGGCTTCGCCTGCGGGCAGGCGCATCTGATCGAGGCGCTGCAGCGGGTGAAGAACAGCTTCAACTCCTACCCGCTCGACCGGCTCGCCAGCGCCGGCGCCATCGCCGCGATCGAGGACGAGGCCTGGTTCGCCCACACGCGGCACGAGGTCATGGACATCCGCGAGGGCCTGACGCTGCAGCTCGAGGACCTGGATTTCGAGGTGCTGCCTTCGCAGGCCAATTTCCTTTTCGTGCGCCACCCCGCGCACGATGCGGCGGCGCTCGCTGCCGCATTGCGCGCCCGTGCAGTGCTGGTGCGGCATTTCGACAAGCCGCGCATCGCGCAGTACCTGCGCATCAGCATCGGCACGCGCGATCAGTGCAGCGCGCTGGTCGATGCGCTGGCGGACATCCTGGGCTGAGGCGCTCGGCGTTTCAGGCCCTGCGCGCGATCCCTTCCAGCATCTCGATGTACTGGGCGACGAAGCGCCCGGGCATGAAGCTCGCCGCACGTTCGCGCGCCTTCGCCGCTTGCGCCGCGCGCAGGGCAGGATCGTCCAGCACGCGCTGCATCTGCGCGGCCAGCGCTTCATCGTCACCGTTCGGAAAGGTCAGCCCGGCATCGCCCACGCACTCGGCCAGCCCTCCCTGGGCCGATACGATCAAGCTCTTGCCGGCCGCCAGCAGCTCCACCGCGACGCCGCCCATGGGCTCGTACCACACCGAGGGGATCACGCCGATCAACCCCTTCGAGACCCACTCGACCAGGCCTTCGCCGGACTGGGCGCCGACGAAGCGTACCGAGGGGGCGACGCCCAGTTCCGAGACCAGGCGCTCGATCTCGGGGCGGGCGCCGCCATCGCCGATCAGCAGCAAGCGCGGCCGGCCGGGGTGGCGCTGGAGCAGCTTCGCGAAGGCGCGGATCAAGGTGTCGACGCCTTTTTCCTGCACCATCCGTCCCATGTAGAAGAACTCGTACTCGGCGCCTTCTCGATCGGCCGCCCGAAAGCGCTCGATCGGAAAGGGGTTGTAGATCTGCACCTGCCGCGGCAGCGGCAGCGCCTGGTTCATCCACTCGGTGATGGCAACGTTGCGCGTCACGCCGAACCTGGCGACGCTGCGACGCAACAGCAGCTTCAAGCCTTCCTTGGCCGCGCTCGCGTAACCGCTGCGGCGCGCGTGAAAAAGAAAGGAAGCGAAGGGCGCCAGCGGCGCAGGCTTGCCGTCGACCCAGCCCGCGCCGTCGATGCAACTGGCCTGGTAGCCCACATGCACCCAGACGAAGGGCTTGCGAAACAGCAGCACCCAGGGCTGCAGCGCGAGGCTCGCGCCGTTGAACAGCACCACGTCGGCCCAGCGAAGCAGCTCGCGCACGCGCTGGCCCGAGGGCTGCCGGATCACCTCGAAAGGGAAATCCTCGCCTTCGCCGGTCGCCGTCTGCGTGACCACCTTGCAATCGACACCGCGGGCCACGAAGCCCTCGACCAGTGCGCGCGACACGGTCTCGACGCCGCCGACCGAGGGATGGAAGACATGGGAATACAGCAGCACTTTCATCGATGGCGGGGCTGGCTCAGTTCGGCGAAGAGCTCGCCATAGATGCGGTAGCGCGAGGGGCTGATCGGCCCCGGATGGCCCGGCGAGGTCACCTGCGGGATCACGCCGCAGCCCGGCTCGTGCAGGTGCGTGCAGTTGTAGAACTTGCACTCGCCGGCGTGCTCGGCGATGTCGGGCATGAGCTGGGCGAGTTGCATCGGCTCGATGTGGTTCAGCCCGAACTCCTGGAAGCCCGGCGAATCGATCAGGGCGGTGCTGCGTTCGTCGTCCACCCAGTACCAGGTGGTGGTGGTCGTGGTGTGCTTGCCCGAGTTGAGCGCCTGCGAGATCTCGGCCGTGGTGGCGCGCGCAGCGGGCACCAGCAGGTTGGTCAACGTGCTCTTGCCCACGCCGGAGGGGCCGAGCACCAGAGTGGTCTTGCCGGCCAGCAGCTTCATCAGGGTTGCGCGATCGACCTCGGGCGAGGCCTTGAGCGACAGCGGCAGTACGCCGTGGTGCATGCGGCGATAGGGAGCGAGCCGCTCCCAGGCCCGCTCGAAGGGCCCCACCACGTCGCTCTTGTTGAGCGCGATGATGGGCGCGATGCGCTCGGCCGCGGCGGCGATCAGCGAACGCGCCAGCTGTGTCTCTGAGAACTCGGGCTCGGCCGCGATCAGGATCAGCACCTGGTCGAGGTTCGCCGCGAAGGACTTGGTGCGGATCTCGTCTTGCCGGTAGAACAGGTTCCTGCGCGGCTTCACTTCCTCGATGGTGCCCTCGTCCTCGCTGGCCTGCCAGCGCACGCGATCGCCAACCACGGCCTGGCTCCTCTTGCCACGCGGATGGCAGATGACGCGCTCGCCCTCGGGCGTCTCGACCACGCAGTGGCGGCCGTGGCTGGCGACGACGAGTCCGTCGCGCCGTGCCGTCTGCCCCTCGGCATCGCCGCGCGGCCGGGGGCGCGCGGGTTTAGCCAAGGGGGCAGTCCATCGGCTCAGGCGGCCAGCAGGGCATCCGCCTGCGCCGCGCAATCGAAGTCGGTGCCCGAGAGGCCGCCCACGTCGTGCGTGTTGAAACGCACAACGCAGCGGTTGTAGTGCACCGAGAGATCGGGATGGTGGTCCTGCTTGTGCGCGACCATCGCCAGCGCATTCACGAAGGCGATGGTCTCGAAGTAGTTGGAGAAGCTGAAGGTCTTCTCGATCGCGACATCGGCGCCGTCGCCGGTGAGCTTCCATCCGTCCACGCGGGCCAGGTGGGACACGATCTCCGTCGCGCTCAGCGCGCGGCGCGTCTTCGTCTTCCAGTCGATGGGCTTCAGCATGCTGCTCATGATCGTCTTTCCAGGGGTCGGAGGTTCAGGCCACCGCCATGCGCGCGAGGCGCTCGGAGGCGGGCGGGTGCGAGTAGTAGAACTTGACGAACACCGGGTCGGGCGTGAGCGTCGAGGCGTTGTCCTGGTAGAGCTTGAGCAGCGCCCGCGACAGGTCGGCGCCGCTGGTCTGGGCGACCGCATAGGCGTCGGCCTCGAACTCGTGCCGGCGCGAGATGAGGACCGGCAGCGGCGCCACGAAGAAGCCGAACACCGGCACCGCCAGCATGAACAGCAGGATCGCCAGTGCATCGTTGGGTGCCGTCATGTTGGGCTGCACGCCCAGCCCCGTATAGAACCAGGCGTGGCCGGACAGCCAGCCCAGCAGCGCGAAGCCGGCCAGGCTCAGCGCGAACATCGCCGCCATGCGCTTGAGCACGTGCCGGTGCTTGAAGTGTCCCAGCTCGTGCGCCAGCACAGCCTCCACCTCGCCCGCGTTGAGCTGGCGCAGCAGCGTGTCGTAGAAGACAACGCGCTTGCTGGCGCCGAAGCCGGTGAAGTAGGCGTTGGCATGGGCGCTGCGCGTGCTGCCGTCCATCACGAACAGGCCCTTGGCCGCGAAGCCGCAGCGCTTCATCAGCGCGGTGACGCGGGTCTTGAGCGTGGCGTCGTCCAGCGGTTGGAACTTGTTGAAGATCGGTGCGATGAAAGTCGGGTAGACCAGCATCAGCAACAGGTTGAAGCCCATCCACGCGCCCCAGGCCCACAGCCACCACAGCTGGCCGGCCGCGCCCATGAGCCAGAGGATCAGCGCGGCGATAGGCAGGCCGATCGCCGCCCCCAGCAGCAGCGCTTTGAGGCTGTCGGCCAACCAGAGCCGCCAGGTCATCTTGTTGAAGCCGAAGCGTTCCTCCAGCCGGAAGGTCTGCCACAGGGTGAAGGGCAGCTCGAGCAGCCCGCCGATCAGCGCGAAGGCCGCGAGCAGCGCGAGCTGCTGCCACATGCCGCCGCCCAGGGCGTCGAGCAGCAGCTTGTTGAGCCAGTCCAGGCCGCCCAGCAAGGTCCAGCCCAGCAGCGCCATCGCGCCCCAGACCATCTCGAGCAGGCCGAAGCGGGTCTTGGCGATGGTGTAGTCGGCCGCCTTCTGGTGGGCCGCGAGCGTGATGGCCTGCGCGAAGGCCGCAGGCACCGCGTCGCGGTGGCGTGCCACATGGCGGATCTGCCGGGTGGCCAGCCAGAATTTCACGATCAGGCCGGCGACCAGCGCGAGCGCGAAGGCGAGGGTCAGCAGCAGCGAAGCGGGCAGGGGAGAGGCCATGGCGCAGCGAGTTTAGCCCGCAGGCAGCCCCGTTCAAGCACAGGGTCATCGACGACAATCGGCCGATGCCCGATTCCATCGCCACGACCGCGGCCGCGACCGCCACCACCCTCAAGAAGAGCGACCAGAACCTCGTCTGGCTCGACTGCGAGATGAGCGGCCTCGACCCCGAGAAAGAGCGCCTGCTCGAGATCGCCGTGGTCGTGACCGGCCCCGAGCTGACGCCGCGCATCGACGGCCCGGTCCTGGTGATCCACCAGACCGACGAAGTTCTCGACGGCATGGATTCCTGGAACAAGGGCACGCACGGCCGCAGCGGGCTGATCGACAAGGTCAAGGCCTCCACGCTGGACGAGGCGGCGGCGGAGCAGCAACTGCTCGAATTCATCTCGCGCTACATCCCGAAGAACGGCTCGCCGATGTGCGGCAACACCATCGGCCAGGACCGGCGCTTCCTGGTCAAGTTCATGCCCAAGCTGGAGGCGTACTTCCACTATCGCAACCTCGACGTCAGCACGCTCAAGGAGCTCGCCAAGCGCTGGAAGCCGGCCGCCTACAACGCCTTCAAGAAGCAGCAGGCCCACACCGCGCTGGCCGACGTGCACGAGTCGATCGAGGAGCTGGCGCACTATCGCGATACCTTCCTGCGCCTGCAGGATTAGGTGAAAACCCCGAAGCCATGCAATAATCGCAGGCTTCGCTTTGGAGGATGCCTTTCAATAAGGTGCCCGAGGCGCTTCTCGCATCTCCCTATCTTGCACACCGCGCCCGATCGAATGGGCCGCAGCCAAGGCGTCAGCCCAGGCTGAAATGTCGTTGGATGGTTGATGTTTTCGCCACCCGACGGGGTGCCGCTCACGGCGGCGCCCGCACTTGGATTTTTTAGATGACCGACGCTTTTGAAGCGCAGGGCGAGTTCGTGCCTGCGCAATCCGATGACTTTGCTGCCGCCCGCGGCGAGTCGCCTTCCACCCCCCACACCGAAACATTCGAAGTCTTCGAGGCACTCGACGCCGTCGAAGCGGCCGAGCCCAAGCAACCCAACGGCTTCGTTCAACTGGGCCTCGCGAGCGAACTGATCGCCGCCGTCGAAGACCTCGGCTTCACCCAGCCCACCGCCGTGCAGGCGCAGGCCATCCCGCGCGCCATGGGCGCTGGCGGCACCGACGGCGCCGCCCGCTTCGTCGACCTGATGGTCTCCAGCCAGACCGGCAGCGGCAAGACCGCCGCCTTCCTGTTGCCCGTGCTCCACACCCTGCTGCAGCACCAGGCCGAAGCCGCGGCCGCGGCCAAGGCCGAGCATCAGCGCCAGGCCGCCGAAGCCGCTGCGCGCGGCGAAGCGCTGCCCAAGAAGAGCAAGCGCAAGGACCCGACCAACCCGCGCCACTTCAAGGCCGCCACCCCCGGCGCCCTGGTGCTGTGCCCCACGCGCGAGCTGGCCCAGCAGGTGGCGCACGACGCCATCGACCTGGTGAAGCACTGCCGGGGCCTGCGCATCGCCAATGTGGTGGGCGGCATGCCTTACCAATTGCAGATCGCCCGCCTGCAGAACGCCGACCTCGTGGTCGCCACGCCCGGCCGGCTGCTCGACCTGCAGCGCTCGATGCAGATCAAGCTCGACCAGGTCAAGTTCCTGGTGGTCGACGAGGCCGACCGCATGCTGGACCTCGGCTTTGCCGACGACCTGGCCGAAGTCAACCAGCTCACCATCGAGCGCCAGCAGACCATGATGTTCAGCGCCACCTTCGCGCCGCGCATCCAGCAGCTGGCACAGCGCGTGATGCGCGAGCCGCAGCGCGTGACCATCGACACCCCGCAGGAAAAGCACGCCAACATCAAGCAGGTGCTGTTCTGGGCCGACAACGCCCAGCACAAGCGCAAGCTGCTCGACCACTGGCTGCGCGACACCAGCATCAACCAGGCTATCGTCTTCTGCAGCACGCAGGTCGAATGCGACGGCCTCGCCGGCGACCTGCAGCAGGGCGGCTTCAGCGCCGTGGCGCTGCACGGCGCGCTGAGCCAGGGCCTGCGCAATCGCCGGCTGATGGCGCTGCGCCAGGGCCAGGTGCAGATCCTGGTGGCGACCGACGTGGCCGCGCGGGGCATCGACGTGCCGACCATCACCCACGTCTTCAACTTCGGCCTGCCGATGAAGGCCGAGGACTACACCCACCGCATCGGCCGCACCGGCCGCGCCGGGCGCGACGGCCTGGCCGTGACCTTCGCGGAGTTCCGCGACCGCCGCAAGATCTTCGACATCGAGGCCTACAGCCGCCAGCCCTTCGTTGCCGAGGTGATCCCCGGCCTGGAGCCGCAGCAGCGCTTCCCGCAGGCCCGTCCGCAGGGCGACTTCGGCGGCCGCGGCCGCGAGAACCGCGAAAACCATTCGCGCGACCGCAAGTTCGGCGGCGGCGGCCAACGCTTTGGCAATGGCGGCGGCAACGGTGGCGGCTTTGGCGGTGGTGGTGGTTTTGGCGGCGGACATGGCGACCGT
>DATFFA010000195.1:0-5137 GCA_035250605.1 Variovorax sp.
GGTCGACCGACACGTGGCCCTTCACGCGGTAGGTGAGGGCGTGCAGCAGCCGCGGCCCGCAACCGGCGCGCACCTCGGCCACCAGCGTGCCCGCGGCGGCATGCACCGCGAAGACATCGTTGCCGTCCACGCGCGTCGCCGGGATGTCCAGCGCCTCGGCGCGGGCCGAGGCGCCGTCGCCGGCCGTCATCGGCCCGCTGGCCGTGGTCGCGCTCCACTGGTTGTCCTCGCAGACGAAGAGCACCGGCAGGCCGTAGACGCGCGCCCAGTTCAGCGACTCCAGGAAGGGCCCGCGGTTGATCGCGCCGTCGCCGAAGAAGCACACGGTGATCGCCGCCTTCCCCTGGAGCTTCTGCGCATGCGCCGCCCCCACCGCGATCGGCAGCCCGGCCGCGACCACCCCGTTGGCGCCCAGCATGCCCACCGAGAAGTCCGCGATGTGCATGGAGCCGCCCTTGCCGCCATTGAAGCCGCTGGCCTTGCCGAAGAGCTCGCACATCATGCGTGTCAGGTCGGCGCCCTTGGCCAGCGTGTGGCCGTGGCCGCGGTGCGTGGAGGTGAGGTAGTCGGTCTTCGCCAGGTGGGCGCAGACGCCGGCGGCCACCGCCTCCTGGCCGGTGGACAGGTGCAGCGGGCCGCGCACCCGGGCAGCGCCCGCCGCTTCCTGCCCGTAGGCGCTGACGCCGCCCTGGCTGGCCGCCTCGGCGGCGTTCTCGAAGGCGCGGATGCGCCGCATCGTTCGGTAGAGCGCCAGGCGCTCGGGCTCGGATCTTTGGGGGTTCATCTCGACTCCAGCGCAGGGCAGGGCTGCGCCTGGCGGGCCATCGTATCGGCCGCGGCCGTTGGGGCCGAGCGGGCTAACCCGGGCGCTCGCCGCGGGGCCTCAGTCGCCCCGGCTGTCCTGGTCCCAGCTGCGCAGCCGACGGTAGAGCGTGCCGCGCGACACCCGCAGCTGGCGCGCCGCGTGCGAGATATTGCCGCCGTGCGCGGCCAGCGTGTCCTCGATCAGCCTGCGGCTGTGGCTGCGCAGCGTGCCGTCGACGCCGGGAAGCGTTTCAGTGGCAGCGGGCGGCTGGGTGGTCTCGATGGCGGGCGGGCTCGCGTCCGCAATGCCTGCCATGCCGACCGCGTGCCTGAAGTCCACCCCGTCGCGCGCCTGCAGCCGCGCCTGCAGCCACACGCCCAGCCCGCTCGCCAGCCGTACCGGCTGCGCTGCCTCGCGCCGACCCAGGCGCAGCAGCGTGGGGAGGTCCAACCCGAACAGGCGTTCCACGTCGCGCGGCCCCGATGGGGGCAGCCGTCCGACGAGGCGCGCCGCGGCCGTGTTGAGCCAGGCCACGCTCCCGTCCGGCGCCACGCCGGCCAGCGCCTCCAGCGGCGTGCCCAGCAGCGCCGGGCTGGCCTGGAAGCGCAGCACCAGCCGGTCGGCCGATTGCGCCAGCAGCAGCCGGTTCTCGATGGTGGTGGCGTAGAGCGCGACCATCGAAGCAGCATCGAAGCCGAAGGGCCGCGACTCGACCGTGACGTCGAGCACCGCGGCCAGCCGGCCGTGGATGTCGTGGATGGGTGCCGCCGCGCATTGCATCTCGCGCAGGTAGTCGAAGTAGTGCTCGGCGCCGTCGACCGTGCAGGCCTGCCCGGTGCACGTGACGATGCCCGGCGCCGTGGTGCCGACCACGCTCTCGGCGATGTTGACGCCCAGGCGCGCGGTCTTGTGCAGGATCGGCTGCTGTGCTGCCGACGGGTTGTGCGTGACATGCACGATCACGCCCTGTGCATCGGTCAGCAGCACGCGCGAGCCGGTGCCGGTGAGCGAGTTCTCCATGCTCGCCAGCTCGGCGCGCGCGGCGTCGAGCAGCTCGCGGTTGCGGTTCAGCGTGGCATGCAGGCGGCTGGGCGTGACCGCGTCGAAAGCCACCAGGCGCCGCCGGTCGGTGTGGGCGCGGGTGCAGCGCATCCACGACTGGATCACCGCCTCGCCGACCAGCCCCGAGGGGCGCACCCCTTCCTCGAAGAACTGCTGACGCGCCAGCGCCACGCGCTCGGCGCGCGTGCTCGAGAACAGCTGTCGCGGCGCGCCTGGGGCGCTGCGGCTCGGGGACTGGGGCATGGCCTTCTCCTCGTGTGGGCGCCTCGGGAAGCGCATCGAATTTGTTCCGCAATGGAACAGTCGCGCGCTAGGGAAATCCCGAAGGTGAACAAAGTTCCTGCGCGAACGATCCTTCGGTTGATAACGACACTGGAGACGACACGATGAACAAGCTCCACACCGCGCTGGCGCTCGGCGCGCTGCTGTGCCTGGCTGCCATGCCCGCCGCGGCCCAGGACAAGGGCTCGCCCGATCACATCAAGGCCGCCACCGGCCGCGTCGACGGCGCCTTCATCCGCGCCAACGCCGCGAAGACGCCCGACTGGCCCAGCTACGGCCTCGACTATGCCGAGACCCGCTTCAGCAGGCTCGACCAGATCAATGCCGGCAACGTCAAGGACCTCGGCCTGGCCTGGTCGTACAACCTCGAGTCCACCCGCGGCGTCGAGGCCACCCCGCTCGTGGTGGACGGCATCATGTACGTCACCGCTTCCTGGAGCGTGGTGCATGCCGTCGACGTGCGCACCGGCAACAAGATCTGGAGCTTCGATCCCAAGGTCGACAAGTCCAAGGGCTTCAGGGGCTGCTGCGACGTGGTCAACCGCGGCGTCGCGCTTCATCAGGGGAAGGTCTTCGTCGCGGCCTACGACGGGCGTCTGATCGCGCTCGATGCCGCCACCGGCCAGCCGGTCTGGGAGAAGGACACCATCGTCGACCGCTCGAAGTCCTACACCATCACCGGCGCACCGCGCGTCTTCAAGGGCAAGGTCATCATCGGCAACGGCGGTGCCGAGTACGGCGTGCGCGGCTACGTCTCGGCCTACGACGCGAACACCGGCGAGCAGAAGTGGCGCTGGTTCACCGTGCCGGGCGATCCATCCAAGCCCTTCGAGGACGCCTCCATGGCCAAGGCCGCCAAGACCTGGGACCCTTCGGGCAAGTATTGGGAGGCGGGCGGCGGCGGCACCGCCTGGGACACGCTGGCGTTCGACCCCGAGCTCAACCTCATGTACGTGGGTACAGGCAACGGTTCGCCCTGGGCACGCAGCAAGCGCAGTCCGAAGGGGGGAGACAATCTCTACCTGGCCTCGATCGTCGCGCTCGACCCCGACACCGGCAAATACGTCTGGCACTACCAGGAGACCCCGGGCGACAACTGGGACTACACCTCGACCCAGCCGATGATCCTGGCCGACCTCAAGATCGACGGCAAGCCGCGCAAGGTGATCCTCCATGCGCCGAAGAACGGTTTCTTCTTCGTCCTCGACCGCACCAACGGCAAGTTCATTTCGGCGAAGAACTTCGTCGACGTGAACTGGGCCACCGGCTACGACAAGAACGGCCGCCCCATCGAGGTCGCCGCTGCGCGCCAGAACGAGAAGCCCGGCGACAGCATCCCCGGCCCCTTCGGCGCGCACAACTGGCACTCGATGTCCTTCAATCCGCAGACCGGCCTGGCCTACCTGCCGGCGCAGAACATCCCGTTGAGCCTGATGGACGACAAGGCCTGGAAGTTCAACGAGAACATGCCGGCCCGCCCCCATGCCGCGCTGGGCTGGAACACCGCCATGTTCATCAACGCAGAGCCGCCCAAGAGCAAGCCCTTCGGCCGCCTGATCGCCTGGGACCCCGTGGCGCAGAAGCAGGCCTGGGCCGTCGAGCACGTGTCGCCCTGGAACGGCGGCACGCTGACGACGGCCGGCAACCTGGTGTTCCAGGGCACGGCCGACGGGCGCCTCGTCGCCTACAACGCCAAGACCGGCGAGAAGCTCTGGGAGACCGCCACCGGCACCGGCGTGGTTGCTGCGCCTTCGACCTACATGGTGGACGGCAAGCAGTACGTCTCGATCGCGGTGGGCTGGGGCGGCGTCTATGGCCTGGCCGCGCGCGCCACCGAGCGGCAGGGCCCCGGCACGGTCTACACCTTCGTGGTGGGCGGCAATGCGTCCAAGCCGGAGTTCGTGCAGTACCGCATGGACAAGCTGCTGCAGGGCGTGAAGTACGACCCGGCCAAGGTGCCCGACGGCACGCTGCTCTACGTGAGCAACTGCGTCTTCTGCCACGGCGTGCCGGGCGTGGACCGCGGCGGCAACATCCCGAATCTGGGCTACATGGATGCGAGCTACATCGAGAACCTCGACAAGTTCATCTTCAAGGGGCCGGCCATGGAGCGCGGCATGCCCGACTTCACCGGCAAGCTGAGCGCCGACGACGTGGAGAAGATCAAGGCCTTCATCCAGGGGACGGCCGATGCGATCCGGCCGAAGTAGGGGCGTGCCTCCGCTGGCCCGCAGGGCTACGGCTGCAGCAGCGCCATGCAGTAGCTGTCGTGGTAGTGGCCGTCGATCCGGAACGCGTGGCGCATGAACCCTTCGGTCTCGAAGCCGAATCGTTCATAGAGTGCCTTGGCGTTCGTGTTGTCCGCGCGTACCGTGAGCTCGATGCGCGTGAATCCCCTGGACCATGCCGCAGCGATCGTCGCCTGCATCAACTTCGCGCCGATGCCGCGCCCTCGAGCGGAGGGAATCAGGCCGATGCCCAGGGTTGCAACATGTGATCTGGCCTCGCCGTGCGTCGGCAATATGTCGCACCAGCCCACGACCTGTCCGTCGACCAATGCGACGAGTTGGCATCCGGCCCCGGCGATGACGGAGCGATAGAAGGCGAATGCCTCCTCTTCGGAGGGTGCCTGCGTAAAGGCAAGAAAGCGCTTCTCGCGCGCGACCGTATCCAGCGCAGCGCGCACGCCTTGGAAATGCGCCTCTGCGACGGGCTCGATTGACAGGGTCATGATTCGATTCTGCCGCCGGGGCAGAGCGCCTTCATCATGAACGCCGGACAGAAGCCCTTGGTGTGCCTGTCGATGCGGCCGAACGCCTCGTAGCCGCGCATCGCTTGGAAGCTCCGCGCCTGCCATTCGAAGGTCTTGCGCTTTGCGCTGTGCGCTGTGCGCGCCCAGATGCTTCGCCGTGGCTTACCGTCCGGGCCCGCCGCCACCGCCGCCGCCGCCCGGTCCTCCGCCGCCGCCGCCAGCACCGCCACCTCCAG
>DATFFA010000196.1:0-45372 GCA_035250605.1 Variovorax sp.
CGAACCAGCTCGCGCCGCGCTCGCGCCGGCGCAGTGCCAGGCGGACCAGCGCATCGTCGTCGAGGCCGAAGAGCGGCGAGCGCAGCGCGCGCGCCAGCGAGAGGTCGTGGTCCGGCGAGACCAGCGCATCGATCAGCGCCACCATGTCCTGCACCTCGGGCGCGTCGTGCAGCTCGTTCTTTTCGGGCTGCTGGACCGCGATGTGCAGCTTGCGCAGTTCGTCCTGCAGCGCCGCAAGCCGGCTGCGGCGGCGTGCCAGCACCATGATGCGGCTGGGCGCGAGGCCCTGCGCGATGCGCCCGGCGATCCAGCGCGCAGCCTGCTCGCATTCCTTCTGCAGCAGCTTTTCCTCGGGCAGCACGCGCGGCGTGACGAGGCTGTCGCGCCACGGCAGCAAGCCGTTCTCGTGGGTGCCACCGCCCTGCTCCTTCGATGCGATGGCGTCTCGCGGAATCGGCGGCAGCTTGCGCACCCGGCCCGCTGCGCGCGATTCGGTGGTGTGGTTGCGGAATCCGCTGAACTCGCCGGCGCGCTGCGCATCGCCCATGGCCGCATTGACCAGGCCGACCACGGCCTGTGCATTGCGGTGGGTGTGGTCGCAGTTGAGCAGGTCTCCGTCCAGGCCTTCCTTGACGAACTGCTTGGCCGCGATGAACACCTGCGGCTCGGCGCGCCGGAAGCGGTAGATGCTCTGCTTGGGATCGCCGACGATGAACACGCCCGGCCGCCGCCCGCCGGCCCCCGCATAGCTGCCCAGCCAGCCGTGCAGCGCCTGCCATTGCAGCGGATTGGTGTCCTGGAACTCGTCGATCAGCAGATGCCGCACGCGCGCATCGAGGCGCTCCTGCACCCATCCCCACAGCTCGGCGTTGCCCAGCAGCAGGTGCGCTGCCTGTTCGACGTCGTTCATGTCGACCCACCCATGCGCCGCCTTGACCTCGGCGAAGCAGCGGATCAGCAGGCGGGTCAGCCGCGCCATGCGCTGCTGGTAGAGCCAGGCGGCATGCTGGGCCTGCGCCTCGCAGTACTGCTGCAGGTACTGCTGCGCGGCGCGCACGTCTTCGATGCCGGCGAGCTTGTCGCTGAACTTGCGAGGCTCGCCCTTCAGCGTGAGCAGCGCGTCGAGCACCCCGGCGATGCGGCCCTTGGCCACGGCGTGCTCCAGCTTCACGCCCTTCTGCGAGAAGGTCGGCGCACCGGCGCGGCCCAGCGCGCGCGCCGCGGCGAGCAAGGCGGCGCGGCAGGCCGGGTCGTGCAGCAGCCAATCCTCGGGCGTCTCGGCGCCCGCGAAGGCGGGATAGAACTCGCCCATGGGCACCACGGCATCGTCGACGGCGCCATGGGCATCGGCCAGCGCGAACTCGACACGCCGCGTCAGCGCCTCGTCCAGCGCCTTGGCGGTCTGCGAGCGGCCGTAGTGCGCGACCAGCGCGCGGTAGTCGGCTGCGGCCTCGGGGTCGTCCGTCACGGCCGCGAAGAAGGGGCGCCAGACATGCGCGCGCGCCTCGGCGTCGTCCTCGAGCAGCTGGTAGTTGGCCGGCAGCCGCAGCCGCTCGAGCACCGCGACCGGCGCACTGCGCAGCAGGCCGGCGAACCAGGCGTGGAAGGTGCGGAACTGGACCGGCCGGCCGCCCGCCAGCAGCTCGCGGTAGAGGCCCTGCAGCCGCGGCGCGCGGGCCTCGGCGGACGCGCGGTCCATGCCGCGCATCACGAGCTCCGGCACCAGCGCCTCGATGGGCTGCGCCGCGAAGACTTCCAGCCACTGGTCGAGCCGCTCGCGCATCTCGCCGGCGGCTTTCTTGGTGAAGGTGATGGCCAGGATCTCGTGCGGCGCGCAGGCGCTTTCGCCCTCCTCCAGCAGGGCGCGCAGGATGCGCGAGACCAGCATCCAGGTCTTGCCCGCGCCGGCGCAGGCCTCCACCGCCACCGAGCGGCGCGGATCGCAGGCGACGGCGTAGAAGCGCTCGCGCGAGACGCCGGCGCCGTTGTGCTCGTAGGCCGCGGCCTTCGGCGGCACTGCGGGCATCGGCGGGGGCGGCGCTTCGACTGGCGCCACCGCGGGGACGTCAGCCGTGGGGGGCTGTGAGGGTGCGCCGTCCCAGAAGTCCTTGCGGCACAGGCCGCGCGCGGAACAGTGCTCGCACACGGCGCCTTCGCCCAGCGCGGGCAGCGCCGCGCCGCGCCCGATGCGGGCGAGATCGTCCATCACGCCGGCCACCAGGGCATCGCGCGCGGCGATCACATCGGTCTGCTCGACGGTGCGTGTGCCGGACGCCTTCTCTCCGACATTGACGTAGGCCGCGCGCAAGCCGTCGTCGGGAAACAGGGCGGCGTAGAAAGCAAGCTGGGTGTCCTCGGTCGGGTCCTTCACGCGGTCACGGGTCTTGTCGACCGACTCGGTCTTGTAGTCGATCACGAAGGCGCGTCCGTCGGCGGTCGCATCGACGCGGTCCAGCCGGCCGACCAGCTTCACGCTGCCCAGCGCCAGCTCTTTCCAGGGCTCGGATTCGACGAACACGGCGTGCTCGTCCTGCTCGTGGGTGGCGAGCCAGGCGAGGTAGCCGTCGCGCACCGCGGGCCAGGCCGCGGCGAAGGGAAGGAACTCGGCTTGCGACAGGCCGAACTCGCGCGTCGCCTCTTGCTCGGCGATGGCCATGAGGGCGAGCCGCGCATCGAGATCCGCGGTGGGCTGCTGCTTCAGTGCCTCGTGGAAGTGCCCGAGCACCGCATGCAGCCAGTTGCCGAAATCGCGCTTGTCGACCTCCGCGTCGAGCTCGTCGCTGCTGCGCAGGCCGAGCTGGCGCATTGCGAAGAAGCGGTACGGGCAGCGGCGCAGGTCTTCGTAGGCGGTGGAGGACAGCGTCGTGGGCAGCAGCGCATCGCCATGCGGCTGCGGCCGTGGCGTCGGCCGCGCGGCCACCTGCACCGGGATGCGCGGGTCGGCGGCCTCGGCCGTGGCGTGATCCAGCTGCAGCATCTGCAGCAAGGCGCTGGGACGCACGGGCTCGCCGCTGGCATCGAAGCGGCGCCACAGCAGGTCGCAATGCGGTGCGCGCAAGGCCATGGCCCAGGCGGCGCGCTGGGCCTGTTCCAGCGCCTCGCGAGCAGGCAGCGCGAGCGCGAGGCGCTGCGCCGGTGTCCAGTCGCCGGGCGGCTCGGGCGATGCGGGCAGGCGCTGGTCGTCGCAGCCCGGCAGCACCACGGCGCCGAAGGCACGGCCCAGCAGTTGGTGCAGCGGAAGCACCACCACCCGCGGCAGTTCCTCGCCGGAGGGCAGGCGCACGCTCGCGGCCTCGAGCACGTCGCGGACCCAGGCCGTGAACTCCGAGAGGGTGCAGCGCGTGCCGCGGATTTCGCTGTCCCCGGCATCCAGGTAGAGCGCGCCGATCACCTCGGCACCCACGACGTCCTGATGGAGCGAGGGCCACTGCCCGCCGGTCTCGAGCAATGCACGCGTCGCATCGAGCCACTCGGCGAGCGGCCTGGCGTGGGCCAGCGTGGCGCGCAGCGTCTCGACGTGGTTGGTGAAGGCCAGCAGGTCCTGGTCGCGCGGATGGTCGCTGGTCGCGGCGAAGAGGCACCAGCTGCGCCAGTCGCGCATGCCACGCTCGCGCAGGCGTGCCTCCAGCGCGCGGATCGCACGTCCGTCGAGGGCTGCGGCGCTCTTGAGCCAGTCCAGCATCTGGTCGCTGGAGGCATCGTGGGCGCAGGCGCGCAAGGCACTCATCAGCGTGGCGGCCGCGCGCGTGGTCGAGAGCTTCCAGCCGGTCTCGTCCTGCGGCTGCACGCCGTGGGCCATCAGCTGGGCGCTGATACGGCGCGTCAGCGCGCGGTCGGTGGCCACCAGCGCCACCGGCGCGCGGCCCTCGGCCAAGTGGCGCAGCACGCAGGCGGCGGCGCGCTGGGCCTCGTCCTCCGGGTCGTCGCAGGGGTGCAGGTCCGCCAGGCAGGCCGGGGCGGCCTGCGTTGCCAGCGGCAGGCGCAGCGCACGTTCGCCGAACAGGGCCGCGAGCTTGTTGGCCAGCGGATCGCTCTGCAGGCCTTCGAGAACGATCAGTCGATCGACCCGGTCGAGCGCCCCGCCGGCGAGCAGCACGTCGGTCGCATAGCCGGAGCTGGCGGCCCAGGCCAGTGCGATGCCGTTGAGCGCGCTCTCGGTGTCGAACCATTCCGAACCGCGGCCTGCCACGAGGGCTTCGCGCACCCGCAGGGCCCAGGCGGCGCGCTGGTCAGGATGCTCGGCCGCGGCCAGGGGCGCGAGCTGCAGGGCAATCTCGACCACCCGGCCCGCCAGCGCACCGCGGGCCGCGGCGAAGCCGGCGCGGGCCAGCAGCGACTGCGCGGTGAGCAGGTCGCGCGCCATGTCGAAGGCGATGTCGTCCACGCCGGGGACGAAGCCGCCCACGCTGCGAGCCCAGTTGCGCGTGGTCTCGAATCGCGGCGCGAAGCCCGGCGCGCCGCATCCGGCCCACATGGCGCGCGCCGTCTGCATCAGCTGCGCGTAGGGCACCAGCACCACGGTGCGCGCGGGGTGCAGTTCGCGCTCGGCGAGCAAGCGCGAGATGCGGGCGACCAGGCCCTCGGCCGGGTCGCACCAAAGGGCATGCGCGGGATGGCGCTCGGAAGAGTTCATCAGGGGTATTTGTAGGGCTTTGGCTATCGGGGCCATAGCGTGGGCGCCGACCACGCCATCACTTGGTTTCTGTCACAATGGCCCGCACTTTAGCTGCACCATCATCCAGCGCAGAAGGACCCATCCCATGGCCAGCGAACTCATCAAACACATCTCCGATTCTTCTTTCGAGGCCGACGTGCTCAAGTCCGGCAAGCCCGTGCTCGTGGACTACTGGGCCGAGTGGTGCGGTCCCTGCAAGATGATCGCCCCCATCCTGGACGAAGTCTCCAGCACCTACGAAGGCAAGCTGCAGGTCGCCAAGATGAACGTCGACGAGAACCGCGACATCCCCGCCAAGTTCGGCATCCGCGGCATCCCGACGCTGATGCTGTTCAAGGACGGCCAGCTGGCGGCGACCAAGGTCGGTGCTATGAGCAAGGCGCAGCTCACGGCCTTCATCGACCAGCAACTCGCCTGAGTCTTCGTCTTCGGGGCTGCCGGCGTGCAACGCGCTGGCAGCCCTTGTCGTTTTTCCTGTCATAATCTTCGCAGTTCACCGGCACTTTCTTTCTGGCAGCCGGTTCGAGTTCCCCGGTTTGTGAGGCCTCCTCGCCTCTCCTCAAACCTCCCCCCTGGTTCTTTCCGACAATTTCCCCGCACGGGGTTGTTCCATGCACTTAAACGAACTCAAGGCACTCCACGTGTCTGAAGTCTTCAAGCAGGCTGAAGCACTGGAGATCGAAAACACCGGCCGCATGCGCAAGCAGGAGCTGATGTTCGCGATCATCAAGAAGCGCGCGAAGGCCGGAGAGCAGGTCTTTGCCGACGGCGTGCTCGAGATCCTGCCGGACGGCTTCGGCTTCTTGCGCAGCCCGGACACCAGCTTCACCGCCAGCACCGACGACATCTACATCAGCCCCAGCCAGGTGCGGCGATTCAACCTGCACACCGGCGACCTGATCGAGGGCGAGGTGCGCATCCCCAAGGACGGCGAGCGCTACTTCGCGCTGACCAAGCTGGACAAGGTCAATGGCGGCGCGCCCGAGGCGAACAAGCACAAGGTGATGTTCGAGAACCTCACGCCGCTTTTCCCCAAGGAGCTGATGCGCCTGGAGCGCGACAACTTCAAGGGCGACGAGAACATCACCGGGCGCATCATCGACATCATCGCGCCCATCGGCAAGGGCCAGCGCGCACTGCTGGTGGCGCCGCCCAAGAGCGGCAAGACGGTGATGATGCAGCACATCGCGCACGCGATCAGCGCCAACTACCCCGAGGTCCACATGATGGTGCTGCTCGTCGACGAGCGGCCCGAGGAAGTGACCGAGATGCAGCGCACGGTGAAGGGCGAGGTCATTGCCTCCACCTTCGACGAGCCTGCGGCGCGCCACGTGCACGTGGCCGAGATGGTGATCGAGCGCGCGAAGCGCCTGGTGGAGCTCAAGAAGGACGTGGTGATCCTGCTCGACTCCATCACGCGCCTGGCCCGCGCCTACAACAACGTCGTGCCCTCCTCCGGCAAGGTGCTGACCGGCGGCGTCGACTCCAATGCGCTGCAGCGCCCCAAGCGTTTCCTGGGCGCGGCGCGCAACGTCGAGGAAGGCGGCTCGCTGACCATCATCGGCACCGCGCTGATCGACACCGGCAGCCGCATGGACGAAGTGATCTTCGAGGAGTTCAAGGGCACCGGCAACTCCGAAATCCACCTGGACCGCCGCCTCTACGAGAAGCGCGTGTTCCCCTCGCTCCAGCTCAACCGCAGCGGCACCCGCCGCGAAGAATTGCTGCTGCCGCCCGAGATCCTGCAGAAGACCCGCATCCTGCGCCAGCTCATGTACAACATGGACGAGATCGAGGCGATGGAGCTCATGCTGAAGAACATGAAGGCGACGAAGACCAACGTCGAGTTCTTCGACATGATGCGCCGCGGGGGCTGAAGAGCTTCAGCGTGCCGGCAGGGCGCGGCCTTCGGCGGCGCTTTGACGGCCGAGGTCGAGGAGTTCCATGAGTTCGACCGCCTGTTCCGGCGTCACCGGGTTGGTGCTCCGGCCGAGAATCGCATCGCGCACCGCGGCGTAGTAGGCCATGTAGTCGCCGGCCAGCGTCGGCACTTTTCTCACCTGGGCATGGCCGTCGTCGGACGGCAGGGTCAGCTCGCCGTCCAGGTCGTCTGCGCCCCACCCTTGGCCGCCGGGCTTTGCGCCGGCTCGCAATGCATCTTCCTGCGGATCGACACCGCGCTTGACGTAGCTGCCACTCGTGCCGTGCACGATGTAGCGCGGCGCGGCGTGGGCGGCCAGCGTGGTGGCGTGCAGCACCACGCGCAGCGGCGCATGCGCGCCGCTCTCGTAGCGCAGCACGGCATGGAAGTAGTCTTCGACCAGCGCCCCGTCGCGCAGAGCGGCGATGTCGAGCTGCAGCGTATCGGGCCGGCCGAAGAGCTGCACGGCCTGGTCGAGCAGGTGCGAGCCCAGGTCCACCCAGAGGCCCGCCCCCGGCACCGGCTGCTCGCGCCAGCGCTCGCGCACCTGGGGCCGAAAGCGGTCGAAGTGCGACTCGAAGTACACCGGCCGCCCCAGTTCGCCCCCGGCGAGCAGTTCCTTCAGCGTCAGGAAATCCGAATCGAAGCGGCGATTCTGGTAGACCGACAAGAGCCGGCCCTCGCGCTGCGCCAAAGCCGCGAGCTCGCGGGCCTGGGCCGCATCGAGCGTGAAAGGCTTGTCGACCACCACATGCTTCCCCGCGGCCAGTGCGGCCTTGGCCACAGGATGGTGCTGTGCATTGGGCGTGGCGACCACCACCAGGTCGATGTCGGCCCTGCGCAGCAGCGCGTCCACATCGGGCACGACGTCGACGCCCGGCCACTCCGCGTGGACTTTGCGGCGCTGAGAGCTGGCCACCGCCCCCAATTGCAGGCCCGGAACGGCCGAGAGCACGGGCGCATGGAAGGTCTGCCCGGCGAAGCCGAAGCCGACCAGGCCGGCGCGCAAGAGGCTTGAATTCATGGCTGAAATGGCGCTGGCACCCAAAACACCCAGTATGCGATAATTGCGGGCTTCGCGAAAAGTGCAGCCCGGCGCCGTGCCGGATGAGCTGGGGATGACTGAATAGGCAGGACATCACCCCGTTCAAGCTAGTGGCTCTCGCATCGACCAAGGAAATACCATGAAAGAAGGCATTCACCCGAACTACCGCGAGGTCCTGTTCGTCGACCTGTCGAACGGCTTCAAGTTCGTCACCCGTTCCTGCGTGAACACCAAGGAAATGGGCAAGACCGACGACGGCCGCGACCTGCCGCTGTTCAAGCTCGACACCTCCAGCGAATCGCACCCCTTCTACACCGGCACCCAGAAGTCGGTGGACAACATGGGCGGTCGCGTCGAGAAGTTCCGCAACCGTTTCGGCAAGACCGGCGGTGCCGCCTCCAAGTAAGGCAGGCGCTTCCGAGTCGAGGGCAGCCCGGTTTACCGCGCTGCCCTTTTTCTTTTTGATCTCCTCCACCCAGCCCTCATCCCGTTGAACCAGCCGACGCCAGCGATCGTTGCCCAGAGTGCCGTGCGGCGCCTGCCGCGCATCGCCCTCATCCTGCTGTGCGCGGCCTACCTGATGCCTGGCCTGGTGGGGCGCGGCCCCTGGAAGAGCGCGGACATCGTCTCCTTCGGCTACATGGCCGAACTCGCGCGCAGCACCGAGGGCCTGGCGCGCTGGCTCGATCCAATGCTGCTGGGCCTGCGGCCCGAAACGCCGGCCCTGATTCCCTACTGGATCGGCGCGTGGGCGATCAAGATCGCGCCAGCCTGGGTGCACCCGGACCTCGCGGTCCGCATCGCCTTCGCGCTGCTGCTGTGGGGCACCTTCGCAGCCACCTGGTACGCGGCGTACTACCTTGCGCGCACCACCCAGGCGCAACCCGTGGCCTTTGCGTTCGGCGGCGAGGCGCGCCCCACCGACTACGCCCGCGCCATCGCCGACGGTGCGCTGCTGGCGTTGATCGCCAGCCTGGGCCTCGCCCAGCTGGGGCATGAAACCACGCCGGCGCTCGCCCAGCTCTTCTTCACCTCGCAACTGTTCTACGGGATCGTGGCCCTGCCCTACCACCGCGTCAGCCCGATCACCGCCCTGGTGATCGGCGCGGCCGGCATGACGCTCAGCGGCGGCCCCACCGTCGGCCTGGCGCTGGGGATCGGCTGCGTGATCTTCCTGGCCGTGGAGCGCCGGCGCCGCGCCCGGGAGGAGACGTCCGACGAAGAACCCGACTACTCCGCAGCCGCCATCGGCACGATCTTCGGCGCCACCCTGCTGGCCGGGCTGCTGGCCGCCTGGCTCGGCCTGCTGCAATGGAAGATCGAACTGCCGGGCAGCCAGCCCGGCACCCGCGTCTGGAGCGAGCTGCGCAGCCAGGCCAGGCTCCTGCTGTGGTTCACCTGGCCGGCCTGGCCGCTCGCGCTGTGGACCCTCTGGCGCTGGCGCCGGCAGCTGACGGCGCGCCACGTCGCGCTGCCGCTGTGGTTTGCGCTGGTGCCGCTGGCCGCTACCTGGACCACGAGTTTTTCCGAGCGCTCGCTGCTGCTCGCCCTCCCGGCCTTCGCGACGCTCGCGGCCTTCGCCCTGCCGACCTTCAGGCGCAGTGTCGCCGCGCTGATCGACTGGTTCACGCTGCTCTTCTTCAGCGTCTGGGCCATCGTCTTCTGGGTGATCTGGGTCGCGATGCAGACCGGCTTTCCGGCCAAGACGGCCGCCAACGTGGCAAAGCTGGCCCCTGGCTTCGTCCCCCACTTCTCGGCCACCGCGCTGGTCTTCGCCATCGCCGCCACGCTGGCCTGGGCCTGGTTGGTGCGCTGGCGCACCGGCCGGCACCGCGCAGCCTTGTGGAAGACGCTGGTGCTGCCGGCCGGCGGCGCGGCCTTGTGCTGGATGCTGGTGATGACGCTGTGGCTGCCGTTGCTGGACTACGCACGCAGCTACGCGCCGCAGGTGCGCGCCATCACCGAACGGATCGGCCAGCCGAGCTGCGTGTCCCAGCTGGCGCTCGGCCGGCCCCATATCGCGGCCCTGCGCCACCATGGCCAGATCAACCTGCAGCCGCTGATGGGCGGCCCCAGCTGCCCCTGGCTGGTCGTGAGCCCGGAGGCCATCGGGCGCCTGCACACGCTGGTCAACCTCGAGGGCTGGCGTCTCATCGGCACGCTGCGCCGTCCCACCAGTCCGAGCGACGACCTGCTGCTCTACCAGCGCACCACGCCTTGACGAGCGAGCGGCGCGTCATCGCACGGCACGCGGCCACGGTGCTCGCCGGCCAGTTGGCCGTGATGGCCTTCGGCGTGACCGACACCATCGTGGCCGGCCGCTACGCCGAGGGTGCCCTGGCGGCGCTGTCGGTGGGCTCGGCCATCTTCATCAGCGTCTACGTCTCGTTGCTGGGAGTGCTGCAGGCACTGCTGCCGGTCTGGGCCGAGCTGCACGGCGCGCAGCGCACGGACGAGGTCGGCCGCTCCGTGCGCCAGGCGCTCTACCTGTGCGGCTTCGCGATCGCCCTCGGCATGGCGGTCCTGCTCTTCCCTGCGCCACTGCTGCGCTGGGCCGAGGTGCCGCAGGCCATGCGTGCCGACGTCGAAGCCTATCTGCAGGTGCTGGCCTTCGCGCTGCCGCCGGCGCTGTTGTTCCGCCTGTTCAGCACGCTCAACCAGAGCCTGGGCAAGCCGCAGCTGGTCACCTGGCTGCAACTGGCCTCGCTGGCGCCGAAGCTGGTGCTGTCGATCTGGTTCACCTTCGGCGGCGCGGGCTTGCCGGCGCTCGGCCTGGTGGGCTGCGGCTGGGCCACGCTGGCCGTGAACTGGGCGATGCTCGCCTGCGCGGCCTGGCTGCTGCGCAGCCGGTCCCTCTACGGCGACTACCGCATCTGGCGCCGCATCGAGGCGCCCGACTGGCATCAGCTCCGCCAGTTCGCCCGGCTCGGCGTTCCCGCCGGGCTCGCCGTGCTGGTCGAGGTCACCTCTTTCACGCTGATGGCGCTGTTCATCGCGCGTCTGGGCACCGCTGCCACTGCGGCCCACCAGATTGCGTCCAACCTCACGGCCGTCGCCTACATGGTGCCGCTGTCGCTTTCCATCGCCACCAGCGCGCGCGTCAGCTTCTGGCTCGGCGCCGGCAACCCCACGCTGGCGCGGCGCGCCTGTGCCCGCGGCTTCGAGCTGGCCGTGCTCGGCGCCTTGCTGTTCGCCGCCGCCATGGCGCTGCTGCGCTGGCGGCTGGCAGCCATCTATTCCGCCAATCCGGCCGTGGTGGCACTCGGCGCCACGCTGCTGCTGGCCACTGCCGCCTACCACGTGGCCGACGCCGTGCAGACGCTGTGCGTCTTCGTGCTGCGCTGCTACCGCGTGACGGTGATGCCGCTGGTGCTGTACTGCACGCTGCTCTGGGGCGTGGGACTGGGCGGCAGCTACATGCTGGCCTATCGGGGCATCGGGCCCTGGCCGGCGATGCAGTCGCCGCTGGCCTTCTGGCTGATGAGCGCGCTGGCCCTCTTGCTGGCGGCCGCGCTGCTGCTGGCGGTGCTGTGGTCGACGCTCAGAAGGCGCGCATGAATCACGCGGGGCGCGTTCGTTCACCCCTTCTCATGCAACGGCGCTGAGCACCGCAGCTTGCCGCAGCCGCGTGACCGGGAAGATCAACGCGAAGCGCGAGCCCTTGCCGACCGTGCTCTCGATGCGCAGCTCGGCCCCGTGGCGCTGCGCCACATGCTTCACGATCGCCAGCCCCAGGCCGGTGCCGCCGGTCTCGCGCGACCGGCTGCGATCGATGCGGTAGAAGCGCTCGGTGAGACGCGGGATGTGCTCGGCCGCAATGCCCGGCCCGCTGTCGCGCACCGCGTACTCGCCGCGGCCATCGGGCAGGAGGCGCCAGCTCACGGCCACCTCGCCACCGCCGGGCGTGTAGCGGATCGCATTGCTCAGCAAGTTGGACATCGCACTTTGCAGCTCCGTGGCCGCGCCGGCGATCTCGGAATCGGCATCCATCTCGAAGCTCAGCCTGTGCCCCTGCGAGGTCAGACGGTTCGACAGCCCGCGGCCTTCGTCTTCGCACTGGGCCATCAGCGCACGCATGCGGGTCCAGCGATTGGCGGGCGGCGCGGCGCTGCCCTCCAGACGCGACAGGGTGAGCAGATCGTTGACCAGCGTCTCCATGCGATGCGACTGCTGCGCCATGAGCGCCAGATAGCGGGAACGCTCCTCCGCATCGAGCGGCAGGTTCTGCAGCGTCTCGACAAAACCGGCGAGCACCGTGAGCGGCGTGCGGATCTCGTGCGAGACGTTGGCGACGAAGTCGCGCCGCATCGCCTCGGCCTGCTCGACGGCGGTGATGTCGCGCGTCAGCAGCATGCGGCGGTTGCCGGCATATGGATGCACCTGCACCGACAGCCTCACGGGGTGGCCGCGATGGGCCTGGATCTGCGAGGGGGCATCGATCACCACGTCGCGGCTGTAGTTCCAGGAGGCCAGGTAGGCCACGAAGGCGGGGTCGCGCACCAGATTCGACAGATGCTGCAGCAAGTCGCGCTCGGGATCGATGCCGAATTGCCCGGCCGCCGTCTGGTTGCACCACTCGATGCGACCCTGCTCGTCGAGCAGCACCACGCCGTTGGGCGAGGCCTGGATGGCGGCCAGGAACTCCTGCAGCCGGTCTTCGGCCTGCCGGGCCTGCTGCTCGCGCGTGCGCAACAGTTTGCGGATGCGCTCGGCCAGCTCGCCCCACACGCCCGAACCGCGCGACGGCAGGCCCTTGCCATCGTTGCGCAACACGTGCAGCAACCGCTGGGCACGCCAGGCATCGAGCCCGAGCCACAGCACCGCGCCCAGCCAGGCGCCCAGCCACAGGTAGTGGAGCCCGGCCACCACCGCGACCGCGGCGCCCCCGAGAATCGAGGCGGCCAGGAAAGTTGCTATACGAAACGGCATGCCCGCCCATTGTGCCGCGGGGGCCCCGCCGGCGAGCCCTTCACACCGTGACCTGGGACGTCAGCCTGTAGCCCGCGCCGCGCACGGTCTCGATCATCGGCGCCGCGGCGCCGAGCGATTCGCGCAGGCGCTTGACGTGCACGTCGACCGTGCGCTCCTCGATGTAGACGTGATCGCCCCACACCTTGTCCAGCAGCTGGGCGCGGCTGTGCACGCGCTCGGCATGCTGCATCAGGTAGCCCAGCAGCTTGAACTCGGTCGGCCCCACCTTCAACGGCATGCCTTGCCAGGTCACGCGGTGCGTCGCGGTGTCGAGGGCCAGCTCGCCGATCTCGACGCGCTCGGCCGCCACTTCCGGCGCGCGGCGCCGCAGCACGGCGCGGATGCGGGCCAGCATCTCCTGCGTGGAGAAGGGCTTGGTGATGTAGTCGTCAGCGCCGGCGTCCAGTCCGGCGACCTTGTCGGGCTCGTCGCCGCGCGCCGTCAGCATGAGGATCGGCATGCTCTTGGTGCGCGGGTCCTTGCGCCACTGGCGTGCCAGCTGCAGGCCGCTCTGGCCGGGCAGCATCCAGTCGAGCAGCACGAGGTCGGGCAAGTAGGCATCGATCTCGCGCTGCGCCGCCTCCCCGTCCTCGGCCCAAATGGGCTCGAAGCCGTTGTGACGCAGGTTGACGGCAATCAGCTCGGCAATCGAGGACTCGTCTTCGACGATCAGGACGCGCGGTTTCTTCATTGATCGAGTGGGGCCTATTGGAGTGCGGACTCGATGTCCTGCATCGAAGTGTGCCGCACGTCGGCGCCCTTGACGATGTAGATGATGAACTCGGCGATGTTCTTCGCGTGGTCGCCGATACGCTCGATGGCCTTGGCCAGGAACAGCAGGTCGAGACTGGCCGAGATGGTGCGCGGGTCTTCCATCATGTAGGTGACCAGCTTGCGCACGAAGCCGTCGAACTCCTTGTCGATCAGGTCGTCGTCCTTCAGGATCGACAGCGCTGCCGCGGTGTCCAGCCGCGCGAAGGCGTCGAGCGCCTTGCGCAGCAGCCCGGAAGCCAGGTCGGAAGCGATGCGCAGCTCGGTGGAAGGCAGCGCGCGCGCCGAGCCGCTCTCGATGATCGACTTGACCATGCGCGCGATCTTGTTGGCCTCGTCGCCCACGCGCTCGAGGTTGGCGGTGGTCTTGGAGATGGCGATCAGGAGACGCAGGTCGCGCGCCGTCGGCTGGCGCCGCGCGATGATCGACGACAGCTCGCGGTCGATCTCGATCTCCATCGCATTGACGCGAGCCTCGGTCTCGATCACCCGGTCGGCCGACTCCGTGTCGAACTGCGCCAGCGCGTACACGGCCTGGCTGATCTGGGATTCGACCATCCCGCCGAGCTCCATCACCCGCGAGGAGACCGCATTCAGTTCGCTGTCGAACTGGCTGGAAAGATGTTTTTCGGTCATGAGGTCCCTTTCAGCCGAAACGGCCGGTGATGTAATCCTCGGTTTCCTTGCGCTTCGGCTTGAAGAACAGCTCTTCGGTCGCGCCGAACTCGATCAGGTCGCCCAGATACATGTAGGCGGTGTAGTCGCTGCAGCGCGCCGCCTGCTGCATGTTATGCGTCACGATGACCACTGTGTATTCGTTCTTCAGCTCGGCAATCAGTTCCTCGATCTTGGCGGTGGAGATCGGGTCCAGGGCCGAGCAGGGCTCGTCCAGAAGCAGAACCTCGGGCTTGATCGCGATGCCGCGTGCGATGCACAGGCGCTGCTGCTGGCCGCCCGAGAGGCCCGAGCCGCTCTGCTGCAGCTTGTCGCGTACCTCGGTCCAGAGCGCGGCCTTCTTGAGCGCCCACTCGACGCGGTCGTCCATCTCGGAGGCGCTCAGGTTCTCGAACAGCTTCACGCCGAAGGCGATGTTGTCGTAGATCGACATCGGGAATGGCGTCGGCTTCTGGAACACCATGCCGATCTTGGCACGGATCAGCGCCACGTCCTGCTTGGACGTCAGCAGGTTCTCGCCGTCCAGCGAGATCACGCCCTCGGCGCGCTGCTCGGGGTAGAGCTCGAACATGCGGTTGAAGGTGCGCAGCAAGGTCGACTTGCCGCAACCCGAAGGGCCGATGAAGGCGGTGACCCTGTTCTCGGGAATCTCGAGGTTGATCCCCTTGAGCGCGTGGAACTTGCCGTAGTAGAAATTCAGGTCCTTGACCGAGATCTTCGCGCGGGACGGCTGTGCAGCGAGGGTGGAGGGCATGATGTTCAGAGTTTGTTGCGCGTCAGGACGCGAGCGAGGATGTTGAGCGCCAGCACCGCGACGGTGATCAGGAACACGCCGGCCCAGGCCAGCTGCTGCCAGTTCTCGTACGGGCTCATCGCGAACTTGAAGATGGTCACCGGCAGGCTGGCCATCGGCTGCGTCATGTCGGCGGTCCAGAACTGGTTGTTCAGCGCGGTGAAGAGCAGCGGCGCGGTTTCGCCCGCGATGCGCGCCACCGCCAGCAGGATGCCGGTGACCACGCCGGCGCGCGCCGCGCGCAGCGTGATGCTCATGATCACCTTCCACTTCGGCGTGCCGAGTGCGTAGGCGGCCTCGCGCAAGCCGGGCGGGACCAGCTGCAGCATGTTCTCGGTCGTGCGGATCACCACCGGAATCACGATCAGTGCCAGCGCCATCGCGCCGGCCAGGCCCGAGAAGGACTTGAAGTAGGCCACCGCGATCGCATAGACGAACAGGCCGATCACGATCGAAGGCGCCGACAGCAGGATGTCGTTGACGAAGCGCGTGACGCTCGCGAGCCAGCCCTTGGGGTTGTACTCCGCCAGGTAGATGCCCGCCATGATGCCGATCGGCGTGCCGACGAAGGTCGCCAGCGCCACCATGGCCAGCGAACCGAAGATCGCGTTGGCGATGCCGCCCGCCTCGTTAGGCGGCGGCGTCATTTCGGTGAAGGTGGCGATCGCCAGGCCGCCGACGCCGAGGCGCAGCGTTTCCCAGAGGATCCAGATCAACCAGAACACGCCGAAGGCCATCGCGGCGAGCGACAGCGACAGCGCGATGACATTGACCCGCTTGCGGCTGGCGAACCTGGCCGCGCGCGTTTCGTTGAGCGCCTGGGCGCTGAGGAGCTTCTCCGCCGTGCTCATATGAAAACCTCCGCGCTGCGCGCTGCAGTATTCGCCTTGGGAGCGGCCCTGCGGCTCATGACTTCTTGCCCTCGCTCTTCTGCATCTGCTGCAGCAGCAGCTTCGACAGCGACAGCACCACGAAGGTGATGAAGAACAGCACCAGCCCCAGGTACATCAGCGAGGCCTGGTGCAGGCCGGCGCCGGCCTCGGCGAACTCGTTGGCCAGCACCGAAGTGATGCTGTTGGCCGCCTCGAACACCGAGAGCGAGTTCAGCTGGTTGGTATTGCCGATCACGAAGGTGACGGCCATCGTCTCGCCCAGGGCGCGCCCGAGGCCGAGCATGATGCCGCCGATGACGCCGGCCTTGGTATAGGGAAGAACCACCTTGGACACCACTTCCCAGGTCGTGGAGCCGAGGCCGTAGGCCGACTCCTTGAGCAGCGGCGGCGTGACCTCGAACACGTCGCGCATCACCGAGGCGATGAACGGAATGATCATGATCGCGAGGATGATGCCGGCCGACAGAATGCCGATGCCCACCGGCGGGCCGGACACCAGTGCGCCCAGGTAGGGCACCCCGTCGAACAGCTTCTGCAGCGGCTGCTGCACATAGGTCGAGAGGATCGGCCCGAACACCAGCAGGCCCCACATGCCGTAGACGATCGAGGGCACGGCCGCCAGCAGCTCGATCGCGGTGCCGAGCGGCCGCTTGAGCCATGCCGGCGACATCTCGGTCAGGAACAAGGCGATGCCGAAGCTCACCGGCACCGCGATGATCAGCGCGATCAGCGAGGTGGCGAGCGTGCCGTAGATCATCACCAGGCCGCCGTACTCGTTCTGGACCGGGTCCCACACGCTGCTGGTGAGGAAGCCGAGGCCGAACTTGGCGATCGCGGGCCAGGCACCTGCCAGGAGCGACAGCAGGATGCCGATGAGCATCGCCAGGGTCAGCAGCGCGGCGCCCTTGGCCGCCAGGCCGAACAGGCGATCGGCGGCGGCGCCGGTGCGCGGCTTCCGGACGGGGGGCGGGCTGGTGGACGTGCGCGCACCCTCGGCCGGCAGGTCGAGGGCGTTGGCGGCAGCGGGGAAAGTCGATGACACGGGTCGCTCCGAAATCGGCGCGTGCTCGAGCGGGGGGCTGCTCATGACGCGCCGGCTCGCTTTACTTGGCGACGACGGGCTTGCCCGACGCGTCCTTGATCTCGCCCCAGGCGGTGGCGATGGCGCCCTTCACCTTCTCGGGCATCGGCACGTAGTCCAGGTCGCCGGCGGTCTTGTCGCCGTTCTTGTAGGCCCAGTCGAAGAACTTGAGCGTGGTGATGGCCTGGGTCGGCTTGTCCTGCGTCTTGTGCATCAGGATGAAGGTCGCGCCGGTGATCGGCCACGACTGGTCGCCCGACTGGTTGGTCAGCACCTGGTAGAAGGTCTTGGACCAGTCGGCACCGGCAGCAGCCGCCTTGAAGGCGTCATCGTCCGGCGAAACGAACTTGCCGGCAGCGTTCTGCATCTGCGCATAGTTCATCTTGTTCTGCTTGACGTAGGCGTACTCGACATAGCCGATCGAATTGGGCAGCTTGCTGACGAACTGGGCAACGCCTTCGTTGCCCTTGCCGCCCGCGCCGGTGGGCCAGTTGACGGCAGTGCCGTCGCCGACCTTGGCCTTCCACTCGGCGTTGGCCTTGCTCAGGTAGTTGGTGAACAGGAAGGTGGTGCCGGAACCGTCGGCGCGGCGCACCGGGGCGATGGCGGCGTCGGGCAGCGCGAGGGAGCCGTTCAGCGCCTTGATCGCCGGGTCGCTCCACTTGGTGATCTTGCCCAGGTAGATGTCGCCGAGCACCTGGCCGCTGAGCTTCAGCTCGCCGGCCTTGATGCCCTGGATGTTGACCACGGGGACCACGCCGCCGATGACGGTCGGGAACTGCAGCAGACCCTTGGCCTTGAGCTCGTCGTCGGTCAGCGGCATGTCGGAAGCGCCGAAATCGACCGTCTTGGCGTCGATCTGCTTGATGCCCGCGCCGGAGCCGACCGACTGGTAGTTGATCTTGGCGCCGGTCGCCTTGTGGAAATCGGAGGCCCACTTGGAATACAGGGGGGCCGGGAAGCTTGCGCCTGCGCCCGTGGCTTCCTGGGCAAAGGCGGGGACATGGGCCAGGGCCGCGGCGATGAGGCCGGCGGCTGCAAACTTGAACGTCGTTTTCATGAAGCTTCCTTCTGAGTGCAAAGAACCCCCTTGCCGGGGACTTGGCAGCCACTCTAGGAAGCTTGTGTGACATCAATGTGACACCCCCTCCAGAGGGAAAACGGCCGTGCCGCGCCCCCGATTCCATGACGATGTCACACGACCGTCATCATCCAAACCTAGCCTCGGGAGCGTGCCGCGGCGCCTGCCTACGCGTCCCAGGCCGGCCGCGACGTTACGATCGGACCCCGGCTTCTCCCATCTCGACATGCAAAACGGAACCCGCCTCGCCGCGGTCGATCTCGGTTCGAACAGCTTCAGGCTGGAAATCGGCCGTGTCGACCACGGCCAGATCCACCGCGCCGAATACCTGAAGGAAACCGTCCGCCAGGGGAACGGCCTGGACGCGGCCCGCAATCTCACGCCCGAGGCCATGCAGCGCGGCTGGGACGCCCTGGCGCGCTTCGGCGAACGGCTGGCGGGCTTCAAGCGCTCGCAGGTCCGCGCGGTGGCCACCCAGACCCTGCGCGAAGCCCGCAACCGCGACGAGTTCCTGCTGCGCGCGCGCACCATCCTGGGCTTCGGCATCGACGTCATCACCGGCCGCGAAGAGGCCCGCCTCATCTATCAGGGCGTGGCGCACCTGCTGCCCCATACCGATGCTTCGAGCCGCGAACGCCGGCTGGTGGTGGACATCGGCGGCCGCTCGACCGAGATGATCATCGGCCAGGGTTTGACGGCCGAGGTGATGGAGTCCTACCGGGTCGGCAGCGTCGCCTGGTCGATGAAGCATTTTCCCGAAGGCCAGTTCACCACCGCCGCTTTCCGGGCCGCCGAGGTCGCGGCCAAGGCGGTGCTCGACGACGCGCTCGGCACCTACGTGCCCGACCGGTGGGACGTGGTTTATGGCGCCTCGGGCACCATCGGCGCGGTCGGCGACGTCCTGGCCGCGGCCGGCGGTGAGCCGGGCCTGATCACGCGCGAAGGGCTGGACTGGCTGGTCGAGCGCCTGCTCAAGGCCGGCAGCGCCGACCGCCTTCGCATCGAGGGCATGCGGGAAGACCGCAAGGCGGTGATCGGCGGCGGCGTGAGCGTGCTGCGGGCCGTCTTCGACCTGCTCGAGATCGAGGAGATGCGGGTGGCGCAGGGCGCCCTGCGCCACGGCGTGCTTTACGAACTGCTGCAGCGCGATGAGAGCGTCGCCGACCTGCGCGCCAGCACGGTGGCGCGCCTGGCCAGCCGCTTCGCCGCCGATACCGCCCAGGTCCGGCGCGTCGGCGAGACGGCCGCGGCGCTGTTCCTGCAACTGGAGCCGGCCTCGCGCGGCGCCAGCACCACCAGCCGCGCCGGCCGCGCGCTGCGCAAGATCGGCTGGGCCGCGCAGCTGCACGAGATCGGCACCCACATCTCCCACAGCGACTATCACAAGCACGGCGCCTACATCCTGGACAACTGCGACGCCCCGGGCTTTGCCGTCAACGAGATGCATTGGCTCAGCCAGCTGGTGCTGGGCCACCGGGGCAAGCTGCGCAAGCTCGAAGGGTCGCTGGACGACGAGACCTTCGTGCCCCAGCTGCTGGCGCTGCGGCTGGCGGTGATCCTGTGCCATGCGCGGCGCGACCCGGACCTGGACGACCTGCGCCTCGTGCGGGCGGACAGTCGCTTCTTCGTGATCGGCTGCCGCAGCGGCTGGGCCGATAGCTATCCGCAATCGGCGCACCTGCTCCGCGAGGAAGTGCTGGCCTGGCAGAAGACCCCCTGGCGGGTCCAGCTGGAAGGCTGCTGAAGGGCGAGGGCCGCCGGAGCCGCCCGCCTGCCTAGAGCAGCTCGGGCGACTGAACCGTCACCACCACGGTCTGGACGTCGCCATCGCGCTCGCGCGTGCGGATCCACCAGACGGCGCCCTTGCGCACCGGGCAGCTGTCCTGCTTCAGCCCGAGCAAGATCGAGATCGCCTGGCCGAGCGAGGGCTGGTGCCCGACCAGCAGCACCACCGACTTGCCGTTGGGCCAGCCGGCCGCACCCAGCAGCGCATCGGGCGTGGTGTCGGGCGCGAGCTCGCTGCGCAGCTTGTACTTGCGCCCCAGCGCCAGCACGGTCTGCTCGCAGCGCCGCGCGGGGCTGCAGACGACGCGCGTGCCTTCGGGCAGCTGCCGGTCCAGCCAGGCCGCCATGCGCTTGGCCTGCTTCTCGCCGCGCTGGGTCAGCGAACGCTGCAGGTCGTCGCAACCTTCGGTCCAGTCCTCGGCCTCGGCGTGGCGCCAGAAGATCAGATCCATGCGCGCCTCATCCTCGCGTGGCGGCGCGGGCGCGGCCACGCGACGAGTAGCGGACCATCAGCGCGGTCTGCGCACCATGCGCCTGCACGGCGCGCGGCGCGCCCTCCTCGCCCTGGTGCGTGTCGTGGTGCACGCGGCGGTAGGCCCCATCGGCGCCGAGGTCCCAGGCATCGCGCCCGTCGTGCAGATACGCGACCAGGCATTCGTCGATCAGGCGCTGGCGCAGCACGGGGTCGGTCACCGGCCAGGCCAGTTCGATGCGCCGCATCATGTTGCGGTTCATCCAGTCGGCGCTCGACAGGTAGAGTGCCTCGACGTCGCCCTCGCGGAAATAGAAGACCCGCGAATGCTCGAGGAAGCGGCCGATCACCGAGCGCACGCGGATGTTGTCGGTCAGGCCCGGCACCAGGGCCGGCAGCGTGCAGGCGCCGCGCACGATCAGGTCGATCTTCACGCCCTTGCGGCCCGCGCTGACCAGCGAGGCGATCAGGGCCTCGTCGGTCAGCGCATTCATCTTGGCGACGATGCGCGTGGGCACGCCGCGCGCGGCCGCCGCGCCCAGCGCGTCGATGCGCGCGCCCAGGTTGCGGTGCAGGTCGAAGGGCGCCACCCACATGCGGTTGAGCTTCGGCAGCCGGCTCTGGCTGGCCATGTGCACGAACACGGCCTCCATGTCGGCCGTCAGCGCCGGATCGGCCGTCAGGTGGCTGATGTCGGTATAGAGCCTGGCGGTGCGCGGGTTGTAGTTGCCGGTGGAGAGGTGGCCGTAGCGGCGCATCTGCTTGCCCTCGCGCCGCGTCACCAGCAGCATCTTGGCGTGCGTCTTGAGCCCGACCACGCCATAGACCACCTGGGCGCCGATCGACTCCAGCATCTCGGCCCAGTTGATGTTGGCTTCCTCGTCGAAGCGCGCCTTGAGCTCCACGATCACCGTGACTTCCTTGCCGCGGCGCACCGCCTCGCGCAGCAGTTCCATCAGCTCGGAATCGGCGCCGGTGCGATAGATGGTCTGCTTGATCGCGAGCACCTGCGGGTCGTGCACTGCCTCGCGCAGGAAGGCGAGCACGCCCTCGAAGCTCTCGAAGGGCTGGTGGATCAGCGCGTCGCCGGCCTGCAGCCGCTCGAAGAAGGACTGCCCCGGCGACAGCGAAACCGGGTAGGAGGCCTGGTAAGGCGCGAAGCGAAGCTGCGGCTCCTCCAGCAGGTCGATCAGCTGCGTCAGCCGCGCCAGGTTGACCGGCCCGTGCACCCGGTAGAGCGCCTCCGGCGGCAGATCGAACTGCGCGAGCAGGAAGCTCGCCAGCGACTCGGCACAGCTGGCCGACACCTCCAGCCGCACTGCCTGCCCGAAGTGCCGGTGCTGCAGCCCCTGCCGCAGGGCGGTGCGCAGGTTCTTGACGTCTTCCTCGTCGACCGCCAGATCGGAATGGCGCGTGACGCGGAACTGGGAGAAATCGCCCACCTCGCGCCCCGGGAACATGCTCTGCAGATGCGCCCGCACGATGCTCGAGAGCGCGACGAAGAGCTTCTTGCCGCCGGACACGCGGCCCGGCATCGCGATCATGCGCGGCAGCACCCGCGGCACCTTGACGATGGCGATCGGGTTCTCGCGGCCGAAGGCGTCCTTGCCGCCCAGGCGCACGATGAAATTGAGCGACTTGTTGGCGACCTGCGGGAAGGGATGGGCCGGGTCCAGCCCGACCGGGATCAGCAGCGGCCGGACCTCGCGCTCGTAATAGTCGCTCACCCATTTGCGCTGCGCCGTATTGCGCTCGCCGTGCGAGATGACGTGGATGCCTTCCTTCGCAAAGGTGGGCATCAGCTCGTCGTTGTAGAGCGCGTACTGCCGGCCCACCAGGGTGTGCGCGGCCTCGGCCAGGCGAGCGAAGGAGTCGACCGTGTAGCTCCCCTTGCGGTCGCCGGCCGTATTGGCGGCCAGGTGAGGCGCCATCCGCACCTCGAAGAACTCGTCGAGGTTGGACGAGACGATGCACAGGTAGCGCAGCCGCTCGATCAGCGGGACCTCGGGCCTGTAGGCCCAGTCGAGTACGCGCTCGTTGAAGGCCAGGATGCTGTGGTCGCGATCGAGCAGCGTCAGCGAGGGTGCCGCGACGGCAGGCGGACTGTCGGCGAGGACGGGGGCAGAAGCGAAATTGTCTGGAACAACGGGCACAGTATGGGTCGCATGCGGGAACACGACAGTGTCGAACGCCTTCGTGACACTTCCATGACAACTGTGTGACGCTCTTTCCCGGCTGTCAATCGCCCAGGAAATGCTTGCGATAGCGGGCCGGCAGGTCGTCGATGCGCATCAGCATGGGCAGGTCTGCCGTGTTGAAGTCCGGGTCCCAGGCCGGCGGGCCCAGCACCTTGGCACCCAGCCGGAGGTAGCCCTTGATCAGGGCCGGGGGCTCGATGTCCAGGTCGCCGTCGAGGCGATGCACCGGCAGCGGCAGCCGCGGCTGGACCTGGTACTGGATCGGGGCCATGTGCGTGGCCGACAGCTGGCGCCAGATGCTGGCGGCGGCATCGCCGCTGGTCACGCCGTTGTGCCACATCGGGATGCTGGCGCAGCCGATCATGGTGTCGAGCTTGTTGCGGTTCATGAAGGCCGCGAGCGCGCCCCACAGCGCGAGGATCACGCCGCCCTGCCGGTGGTCGGCATGCACGCAGCTGCGGCCCAGCTCCACCATGCGCTCGCGCAGGTCGCGCAGGCGTGTCAGGTCGAACTCGGTGTCGCTGTAGGTGCTGCCCACGCGCCGGGCCTGGGCCGGCGTCAGCACGCGGTAGGTGCCGATGACCTGGCGCGTGGCTTCGTCGCGCACCAGCAGGTGCTCGCAGAAATCATCGAACAGGTCGACGTCGTGGCCTTCGAGCGAGGTGTTCAGGCGCGCGCCCATCTCGCCGGCGAACACTTCATGGCGAAGGCGCTGTGCGGCGCGCACGTCGTCCAGGTGGCGCGCCCAGCTCACGCTGATGCCGCCGCGGCCGGGCTCGATCGCCTCCGGCAGCGCGACGGGCGCGACAGGCACGGGAACCGTCGCCGTCGTGCGAACCGCAGCGGGCCACAGGGCGGCGCGCAATCCCAGTTGCGAGAACGGAAACGTCGGCGTGGGCAGTTCTTTCATGCGGGGACCCTTTCTGCCGACGAAGTCTGTAAGCGCGCAATGAAACACGCGTGTCACTCCGATGGCAGTTGCATGACGCGCCGCTCAAGGGCCAGACTTTGGGCGTCTAATGCCGAACGGCCGAACCTTGCAAGCGATGGAGTTCCACTCATATGTCCGTTGAAATGACTGCCGACGCTCCCGTCGGCATCGCCGAGACCCGGCGCGACCAGATGTTCCCGACGCTGACCGCCTGCGACATCGCGCGCGCCCGGCGCTTCGGCAGCGTGCAGCACTACGCGCGCGGCGACTGCCTGTTCTCTGCCGGCGAGCCGGGCCCCGGCATGTTCGTGGTGCTCGAGGGCCTCGTGGCCATCACGCAACGCGACGGGCTGGGGCGCGTGGTGCCGATCCGGCACCAGGGCCGGGGCCAGTTCCTCGCCGAGATCGCGCAACTCTCCGGCCGCCCTTCCCTGGTCGACGGCCACGCGGAAGAGGAGGTCACGACCCTGCTGGTGCCGCCCGAGCAGTTGCGGGCGCTGATCATCGCCGAGGCCGACCTCGGCGAGCGGCTGGTGCGCGCGATGATCCTGCGCCGCGTGGCGCTGATCGAATCGGGCAGCAGCGGGCCGGTGCTGATCGGCCGGCCGCAATCCACCGCCCTGCTGAGCCTGCAGAACTTCCTGACGCGCAACGGCCATCCCTACCAGGTCGTCGACGCCACCCAGGACAGCGACGCCCGCGCCCTGCTGGAACAGTATCCCGACGCGGAACTGCTGGTCACCTGCCCCAACGGCTCGGTGCTGACCGATCCGAGCGAAAGCGCCCTGGCGCGCTGCCTCGGCATGATCGATTCCGTCGAGCACGACGAGCTGTTCGACGTGCTGGTGGTGGGCGCCGGGCCGGCCGGCCTCGCGACCGCCGTCTATGCGGCCTCCGAGGGCCTGCGCGTGATCGTCCTCGACTGCCGCTCCTTCGGCGGCCAGGCCGGCGCCAGTGCGCGCATCGAGAACTACCTGGGCTTTCCGACCGGCATCTCCGGCGGGGCGCTGGCGGGGCGCGCCTTCGTGCAGGCCCAGAAATTCGGCGTCGAGATGATGATCCCGGCCCAGGCTGCGTCCATGGATTGCAGCCAGGCCGACAGCAAGGGCGAGCTGATCGTCCGCCTCTCGGACGGGCGCCGCCTGCGCGCGCGCACGGTGGTCATCGCCAGCGGCGCGCGCTATCGACGGCCCGAGGTGCCGCGCCTGAGCGAATTCGAAGGCCGCGGCATCTGGTACTGGGCCTCGGCGCTGGAGGCCAAGCTGTGCGCCCGGCAAGAGATCGCCCTGGTCGGCGGCGGCAACTCGGCCGGCCAGGCTGCGGTCTTCCTCTCGCAGCACGTGGACAAGCTCAACCTGCTGGTGCGCGGCCCTTCTCTTGCGGCCACCATGTCGCGCTACCTGATCGACCGTATCGAGGCCACGCCGAACATCGAGCTGCATCCCCACACCGAGCTCATCAACCTGCATGGCGAGCCTGATTCGGGCCTCAACGGCGCGAGCTGGCGCTGCAGAACCAGCGGCGAAGAGTTCACCTGCCCGGCTCGCAACATCTTCCTGTTCATCGGCGCGGTGCCGGAAACCGACTGGCTGGAAGGCTGCGGCGTCTCCGTCGACAAGCATGGCTTCGTGCTCACGGGCGAGGCCGCGAGCCGCGGCTTTCCTGCGCGCCCTTCAACTGCGCTGGAGACCAGCGTGCCGGGCGTGTACGCGGTGGGCGACGTGCGCTCGGGCTCGGTCAAGCGCGTGGGCGGTGCCATCGGCGAAGGCGCGCAGGTGGTCGCGCTGATCCACAAGCACCTGGCCCCCAGCGCCGTGGCCGCCTGAAAGCCGGCACGGCAGCCGCCGGCATCCGGCGAGCGCCCTGCACGAAAGACCACCGGCCGCTATGCTGGCCGGCCGTCTTTCATCCGTGGAACCCTACGCATGCCCCAAGCGCCCATCGACGTCTACTCCTGGCCCACCCCCAACGGCCACAAGATTCACATCATGCTGGAGGAGTGCGGACTGCCCTACCGCGCGCACCCAGTCAACATCGGCAAGGGCGACCAGTTCGAGCCCGGCTTCCTGAAGATCAGCCCCAACAACAAGATCCCGGCCATCACCGATCCCGAGGGGCCGGACGGCAAGCCGATATCGCTTTTCGAGTCCGGCGCCATCCTGGTCTACCTGGCGGGCAAGACCGGCCGCTTCATGCCTGCCGACGACCGCGGCCGCTACGAGGTGCTGCAGTGGCTGATGTTCCAGATGGGCGGCGTCGGCCCGATGCTCGGCCAGACCCATCACTTCCGGCTCTACGCGCCCGAGAAGATCGCCTACGCGATCGACCGCTACAGCAACGAGGCGCGGCGCCTCTACGGCGTGATCGACAGGCAACTCGCCAGCCACCCCTTCATCGCCGGCGACAGCTACTCCATCGCGGACATCGCCATCTTCCCCTGGCTGCGCAATTGGGAGGGCCAGGGCATCGTGCTCGCGGACTTTCCGCACCTGAAGAAGTGGTTCGAGGGCATTGCGGCGCGACCGGCGGTGCAGCGCGGCGTCAAGGTGCTGGCGGACCTGCGCCAGCCCATCACGGGCGACAAGGAGCGCGAGGTGTTGTTCGGCAAGACGCAATACGAGCGGCGCTGAGGGCCTGCGCCCGCCGCCCAGGCTAGAATCGCAGGCTCGTCGGGGTGTAGCGCAGCCTGGTAGCGCATCTGCTTTGGGAGCAGAGGGTCGAAGGTTCGAATCCTTTCGCCCCGACCATCACAAGTGAACGCCGGCATGGACGTAAGTCCGTGCCGGCGTTTTGCTTTGCGCAGAACCTCTCGCTCTCACGCCTTCCTTGCGCGTTCGACCACGCGCGCGGCGCGAGGGGCGCGCCGCGCCGCCTTTCGGGGCCCGAAGAGGCGCTCTGCAGCGGGCGACGGTGCCGACTGGAGCACCCGGTCCATCCCGCGGGAGAATTCCTGGCAAGCCAGGTTGAACTCTGCAACAGCCTGAAGGTACTCGCGACGCGCAGCCTTGGTGCTCATGGGCGCAAGGTACTCCAAATGCCGAGCCGCCACCACAGCCCGCTCAACTGACGGGCAACTGCTCCGGCATCGGCTCCGGCGGCGGCGACGACGGCTCCTTCTGGGCCGGCTCGCGGCCACCCAGTTCCTCGATCATCTTCTCGCCGACGGGATCGGGGCCATCCAGCGGGATCGATTCCTCGAAGCCGATCTCCGGCTCCTCGCTTTGGGTTCGGGTGGTGTTGGTGTTCATGGGCGAAACTCCATCGAAACCGCCACCTTGGCGCCCGGCGATGCGCCGAGGTCTCGGGCAAACGCCCCACCCGATGTCGGCCGCCGCCGACGCCGCGGCCACACCGTAAAATCGCGCACCTTCCTCACTGCCCGTAGCTCAGTTGGATAGAGCATCGGCCTTCTAAGCCGAATGTCGGGGGTTCGATCCCCTCCGGGCAGGCCAATTGCGCCTCTTCAGACATGCCGAAACTCGATCTGAAGCGAGATCCGCGGCACCTCGCAGTCCTTCGGCGCGTAGCAACTGCAGACCACGGCTCTGTCGACCTGCAATGACCCGTCGTCGAGTCTTGCGGCCCATCGGTCCTTGTGGTTGGCCTTGACGTACCCGATCCTTCGCCAGCGAGGCAACAGCCCGAACAGCGCTGGGCAGCGCAACCACGCTGCGATGGCCTCCCCGTCGTGTGGGTGCTCCCGTTCCCGTCGAAGGGCGACCGGCGAGCCGACCCGGCAGTGCCGCTGGATCCATTGCGAGCGGTCTTCGTAGCCGGTTGCCGCCAGCAAGACCCAAACGGTGTGAGGCGTGCCGGTTGAAACGGGCTCCGCGCAAGCCCATGAAGACGCCTCTTCCGATGGCGCCCGGAAGGCTTTGGCTTTGCGTTTCAACTCGCCTCCTCCGCGATGTTGCACTGCGGCAGATTGTAGGTGCAAAGTATTATTCAAAGCCGGGGTTACTTGCGCGCAGTTCGGCTCGGAGCAGACGCTGCTCCGTGTCCCGGCTGCCGGCCGCTACCATGCGGCAACGCAGAAGGAGTGCCGGAATGAGCGCGCAGACCCAGACGATGGCGAACACCCCTGTGGCCGGCCGTTTCGGCCGGGGCGCGGCGGAGAACATGCCATGACAGCCGGAGCCCGGGTGAACTGGCACCCCGCCGGCTGGCGCGATCGCCCCGCTCTGCAGATGCCGGCCTACGACGACCCTCGCGCACTGGCGCAGGTCGAGCAACGCCTGGCATCGCTGCCGGCCCTGATCTTCCCCGGCGAGATCTCGCAGCTGCGCGAGCGCCTCGCTGCCGTGGCGCGCGGAGAAGCCTTCCTGCTGCAGGGCGGCGACTGCGCCGAGAGCTTCGATGAGTTCGGGCACGAGCCGGTGGAGTCCACCTTCCGCGTGATCCTGCAGATGGCCGTCGTGCTGACCTATGCCGCCGCATGCCCCGTGGTCAAGGTGGGACGCATCGCGGGCCAGTTCGCCAAGCCGCGCTCGTCCGAGGTCGAGACCATCGACGACGTGACCCTGCCCTCCTATCGCGGGGACATCATCAACGCCAGCGAGTTCAGCCCTGCAGCCCGGCGTCCCGATCCTGCCCGGCTGCTCACCGCGTACTCGCATTCCGCGGCCACGCTCAATCTCCTGCGTGCGTTGGCCCAGGGCGGCTTCGCCGATCTTCACGAAGTGCACCGCTGGACTGCGGACTTCGTGCGCTCCAGCCCCCAGGGCGAGCGCTTCGAGGAGCTCGCCGAGCGGATCACCCAGTGCCTTGCCTTCATGGAAGCCTGCGGGTTCGACGCCACGCGCACGCCGCAGCTGCACGCCGTCGAGTTCTACACATCGCACGAGGCGCTGCACCTCCACTACGAAGAAGCCCTGACGCGCCTCGACGCGCGCCAGCAGCGCTGGTATGGCGGATCGGCCCACATGCTGTGGCTCGGGGAGCGCACGCGCAAGCTCTCGGGCGCCCACGTGGAGTACCTGCGCGGCGTGCAGAACCCCATCGGCATCAAGCTGGGTCCCTCCGCCACGGGCGATGACGTGCTGCGCCTGCTCGACGTGCTGGACCCGGACCAGGAACCCGGCCGCATGGTGCTCATCACCCGCATGGGCAGCGACAAGGTGGCCGAAAGGCTCCCGCCGCTGCTGCAGGCGGTCAGCCGCGCCGGACGCACGCCGGTCTGGTGCTGCGACCCGATGCACGGCAACACCGTCAGCGCCTCCAACGGCTACAAGACGCGCGACTTCGACCGCATCCTCGGCGAGGTGCGCGGCTTCTTCGCCGCGCACGCGCAGCAGGGCACGCATCCGGGCGGGCTCCATTTCGAGATGACCGGACAGGACGTGACGGAGTGCCGCGGCGGCGCACAGGCGCTCACCGACGAGGGCCTGTCCAGCCGCTACCGCACCGCTTGCGATCCACGCCTGAACGGCTCGCAAAGCCTGGAGCTGGCCTTCCTCATCGCCGACGTCCTCAAGCGCTCTCGCGCCTAGCGAGGGGCAGGCAGTTTTCGGCGATTGGGCCCATACGCTTGCCAGCATCGGGCCCGATACGTGATCATCCGTATCCGGCCTTCTGCCTCCTGCAACCACACATGCTGCGCCTCTACGACAGCCGCTACTCCGGCAACTGCTGGAAAGTCCGCATTCTCCTGAGCCAGCTCGAGCTTCCGTTCGAGCGCGTGACGCTCGATCTCGCCAAGGGCGAAGCCGCCGAGCCGGCTTTCCGCCAGAAGAGCCGCTTCGCACGCGTGCCGGCGCTGGAACTCGAGGACGGCCGCACCCTGGTCGAATCCGGGGCCATCCTGCTCTACCTGGCCGAGGGCACCCGCTTCATTCCCGAAGACCCGTTCCTGCGCGCGGAAATGCTGGGCTGGATGTTCTTCGAGCAGGCCGACATTCAAAAGCCCATCGCGGTGCCGCGCGTGCATCACCTGCGCGGAACGGCTGCCGCCATGACGGACGAGATCGCCCGGTGCCACAAGGAGGGCAATGCCGTTCTCGAAAAGCTCGAGCAATGGATCGCCCCGCGGACCTGGCTGGTCGGCGAAGGCTACACGCTCGCCGACCTCGCCGCTTCATGCTATGTGTCGCTCGCCGGCCAGGGCGGCTACGACATGGCGCGCTATCCGGCCATCCGCGCCTGGCTGGGGCGCGTTGCCGCGCAGCCCGGCTGGGTGCCGCTGCTGCCCGGCGAGTAGGCCACGCCGCTCAGGCGGCAGCGTCGCCCGACGCGCTCGCGCGCTCCAAGACCGCGCTCATACCGAGATCGCCTCCAGGCGGCCCAGCAATTCCTCCTTGCGGTCCCGCAGCCACGGGGGCAACTGGAACTCCTCGCCGAAGTGACCGGGCTCCTCGTCGATGGCAAAGCCGATGTCGGTGGTCGCAGCCTCGAAGATCACGCCGCCCGGCATCTTGAAGTACATCGAGCGGAAGTAGTTGCGGTTGACCGATTCGGAGGCGTCGATGTAGCCCATGCTCATCAACTTGTCCTTGATCTGCATCTGCTGCTCCTGGCCGTCGACCGCGAAGGCGACGTGGTGGATCGTGCCTTCGCCGTAGATGGACGAGCCCTGCAGGCGATCCGGCTCATGGAGGAACTCGACGATGGTCCCGGGTGCGCCGTCGCCGGTCTCGAAGCGGTGGTACGGGCCCGATTCGCCCGCGTAGCGGAAGTCGATCGCTTCCTGCATGAAGGTGATCGACTCTGCCACCTCCCGCAGCGACAGCGTGATGCTGTGCACGCCACGAATGGCGAAGGCCTCGGGAATGTCGTCGGCCAGGCACGGCACCCGCGGGTCGCGGTCCGAGGCGACCAGGTCGAACTCGATGCCGCAGGGATGATGGAAGCGCTGGCGCTCTTCGCCGAAGCGCTCCACCACCTCCTTGTCGAAGGCGATGCCGTTCGCGGCGAAGCGCGCGCGCCAGAAGTCCAGCGAACCCTTCGGCACGGAATAGTTGATGACCCGGATCTGGCCCGAGCCGCGCCGCCCCTGCACGCCCTTCTGCTTGAAGGGAAAGGAGGTGACGAGCGTGCCGGCATCGCCCTGCGGGTTGCCGTAGTAGAGGTGATAGATCGGGTCCTCGCCGTCCAGCAGCACGGTCTTCTTGACCAGGCTCTGGCCGAGCAGCTTGACGTAGAAGTCCACGTCCTCCTGCGCACCGCTGACGCAGGCGGTCAGGTGATGAAAGCCTTTGATGATCGACATTCGGGTTCCTTGTGGTGGGGGGTCTTGACGGGCGGCCTGCCATTCAGGCGCCGACGAAAGTGGTGAACTCATCCACCTCGAGCTTGTGCAGCGCCATGCGGTTCTCCGGCATGCTGTTGTCCGCATAGCCGAGCGACATGCCGGCGATCACCATCTCGCCCTCGGGAATCTGGAGCTCGGCGCGAAGCACGGGGTGTTGCAGCGACCAGATCTGCTGCGGGCAGGTGTCGAGGTCCCGCCCCTTGGCGGCCAGCATGATGTTCTGCAGGAAGCAGCCATAGCAGATGAAGCTGGCCCATTCCAGGCGGCGGTCCATCGTGAAGATGATCCCGACCGGGGCATCGAAGAATAGAAACTGCCGCTCCACGTCGCGCATGCGGCCCGCCTTGTCGCTTCGATGCACGCCCTGCGCATCGCCGAGCTGGCCGCGGAAGGTGTTGAAGCGCGACGAGTACGGGTCGTGCAGCGGCTGGGGGAAGAAGGGGTACTCGGGCGCGAGCTTCTCGGGCCCGGCGCGGAAGGCCTCGACGGCCGCCGTGGTCACGCGCTCGCGCGCCTCGCCCGTGACCACGTAGCAGCGCCAGGGCTGCGTGTTGCTCGAGCTGGGGGCGTACTTCGCGACCGAGAGGATGTCCCTCACGGTTTCGAGCGATACGGGGCGGTCGAGAAAGCCGCGCTTCGTGCGGCGCTCGCAGATCAGTTCGTCGATGAGCGAATTCATTGCAGTGTCTCCATCCGTGGTGGTGGGGGTGGCGGTCGTTGGCGGGGTGCGTCGACCTGGCGATGGAATCGTAGGAATGGCGACTGCGCTTGAGAAGCCGCCGCGCCTTGCACGCAAGGTTGCGGATTCATGGACGATGGGCGAGACGGGCAGGCCACGGCGTATGCTCGGCGCGATCCCCCTGACACGCACCGAATGCTCGACCTCAAGGACGTCTACTACTTCGTGCAGGTCGTCGACCGCGGCGGCTTCACCTCGGCCGGCCAGGCCTTGCGCCTGCCCAAGTCCACGCTGAGCCACCGCGTGCAGGAACTCGAGGCCTCGCTCGGCGTGCGGCTGCTCAACCGCACCTCGCGCCAGTTCGGCATGACCGACATCGGCAAGGAGTTCTACCAGTACGCCATCGCGATGCTGCGCAGCTCCGACATCGCCGAGGAAGCGATCCGCCAGCGCCTGGCCGAACCGAGCGGCGTCATCCGCATCACGACCGCCATCGAGATCGCGCAGTTCGCATTGCGCGACCTGCTGCCGGTGTTCCTCGCCCGCTACCCCAAGGTCCAGATCGTCGAGATCGCCACCGACAGGCTCGTGGACATCGTCGGCGAAGGCTTCGACCTGGCCATTCGAGGGCATACGACGCCGCTGCAGAACTCCACGCTGGTCCAGCGTGCCATCGCGGGCGTGCCATGGTTCCTGTTCGCCAGCCCGGCCTACCTGGCGAAGAAGAAGGAGCCCCAGCATCCGGACGACCTCCTGCACCACGCGAGCATCTCGATCGTGCGAAACGGTCCGGTGCAGTGGCAGCTCAAGGGCCCCGGCGGCAAGGAGTTCGTGGTGCCGATGGCGCCGCGCTTCCAGAGCAACAACCTGGTGTCCCTCAAGGAAGCCGCCTGCGCCGGCCTCGGCATCGCGGCGCTGCCGGGCTACATCTGCCGCAGCGAGCTCGCGGCGGGCTCGCTGCGGCAAATCCTGCCGGGGTGGATCGCGGCCGACGCCCGCCTGTCGGCGCTCATTCCCTATCGCACCGGACTGCTGCCCGCAGTGAGGTCGCTGGTGGACTTCCTGGCTGTCGAAATCCCGAAGGTCACGGACTTCGGCGGGCACTGAAGACATCGTCCAAGACGCTGGACGCTGAGTCCCTGCCGGGGTAGCCCCAGCCAGGCCGGATCGGTCTTATCGTCGCGCTCCTCCGACTCCACCGGATTCAGGACCGCTGACATGAACCATCTGAACTGCCTGCCGCAAGACGCGGTGTTCTGGGGCGAGAACACCTTGACCGCTGCCCTCCCCCGCCTCGAAAGCCACGGCATCGAGCGGCCGATCGTCTTCACCGCCCCGCCCCTCGAAGCGCTGGCTCGCACCCTGGTCGAACCGCACCTGAAGGACGCCGCCGGCTGCTTCACGGGGCTGCCCGCGCATGTGCCCGATGTCGCGGTGCATGCGGCGCTCGAGGCCTGCCTGCGCTCGGATGCGCGTGCCATCGTGGGACTCGGCGGCGGCTCGGTGCTCGACGCGGCCAAGGCGGTCTCTCATCTTCATCACGGCCGCACCGGCAGGCACCTGCCCATCGTGGCATTGCCGACGACGCTCTCGGGCTCGGAGTTCTCGCACTACTTCGGCATCACCGAGACCGGCGGACCGCAGAAGTTCAAGCGCAGCTACGCCGTGCGCGAGACCACGCCGAAGCTCGTGCTCATCGATCCGCTGCTGGTGCGCGACACCCCGCGGGCGCTGCTGCTGTCCTCCGCCATCAAGGGCATCGACCATGCGGTCGAGGGCATGCGCAAGGTGGGGACCAGCCATCCCCACGCCATCATGGCGGCCAGCGGCGTGGATCGCTTCCTCCGGGTGCTCGAGAAATGGCCCGCGACGCTCGAGACGCGGCAGGCCCTCGAGGCGGGGCGGGTCAGCCACGACGACCTGCTGCAGCTGCAGCTCGGCGCCTGGCAGTGCTACTTCTCGCCGGCTTCGGTCATCTACGGGTTGAGCCACCGCATCGGCCACATCCTGGGCGGCAGCTACGGCCTGCCGCACAGCGCGACCTCGTGCATCACGCTCGCGCCGGTCATCCGGGCATGCGCCGCCTTCTACGGAGACAAGCTCGAAGCCCTGTCGCCGGGCGGACCCGGAGCCGCGGCGCGGCTGGCCGAGCGCATCGCCGCGGTGGTCGCGAAGCTCGGCCTGCCGAGCCGAATCGGCGCCTTCGATCTCGACCGGGCGAAGCTGCCCGAGGTTGCCGCGCTGCTCGAGGCCAACTACCCCGAAGAAGTCGCGGACCTCGGCGAGGATGCGCCCGCGCGCCTGGCTGCGCTGCTGGAGCGCCTGTGGTAGCCCTCGCGCCACGGCGCGCAACGCCGCTGCGCCAGTCGCTGGCCGATCTTGCCGGCGGCCGCATCCGCGCGAGCGAGCTCGTGCGGCGCACGCTCGACCAAGCCGACGATACCCAGCGCCGGCTCAACGCCTTCGCCACCATCGCGCGCGAGCAGGCCATGGCGGCCGCCGCCGCGAGCGATCGCCGCTATGCCGAAGGCACGCAGCGCCCGCTCGAAGGCCTGCCCATCGGCGTCAAGGACCTCATCGACACCCGGGGCATGGAAACGCGCTACGGATCGCCCGCCTTCATCGGCCACATTCCTTCCGCCGATGCCCGCGTCGTGCGCACGCTCGTGGAACAGGGCGCGATCGTGGTCGGCAAGACGACCACGCACGAGTTCGCCTGGGGCGTCACCACGGCGAGCGCCGCCTTCGGCGACACCCTCCATCCGCAGGACCCGCAGCGCATCCCCGGCGGCTCGAGCGGCGGCGCCGCCGTGGCGATCGCCGACGGCGTGATGGCCGCGGGGCTCGGCACCGACACCGGCGGATCGGTGCGCATTCCCGCCGCGCTCTGCGGCGTCACCGGCTTCAAGCCGAGCTTCGGTGCGCTGCCGACGCAGGGCATCTTTCCGCTGGCTGCCAGCCTGGACCATCCGGGTCTGCTGGGGGCGGGCGTGGACGACGTGCGCGTGCTGGCCGATGCGCTGGGCATCGGCGCCGGGCCGGGCCCGGCGGAGGAACTCGGTGAAGCGCGCGTCGGCGTCATCTGCGCGATCGACCCGGTGCCCGCTGCGTGTGAAATCGCAAGCGCCTTCGCGGTGGCTGCGGATTCGCTCGCATCGGCCTTCCATCTCGAAGAGCTGGACACGGCGGACCTCTTCAGCGACAGCTTCGACGCCTTCGCGCGCATCGTGCTGGCCGAAGGCGCGCTGGTCCATTTCGCGCGCAACGACCCGGACTGGATCGCGACGCACTACGGTGCCGAAACCGTCGAGCGGCTCGCGCGCGCCAGGTCGATGCGGATGGAGGACTACGCACTGGCCCAACAAGCCCGGCGAAAGTTCGCCGCGGGCCTGGCCCGCCTCATGGACAGGCACCGCTTCATCGTGCTGCCCACCACGCCATGCACCGCGCCGCCCACCGGCGAGGCGGAGCTGACGATCGGCACCTGGACCGGCAGCGTGCGGCAGGCCCTGATGGCCTACACGGCGCCCTTCAACCTCGCGGGCTGCCCGGCGATTTCGATTCCACTGCCGCGCAGCGCCGGCGCGCTTCCGGCCGGCATCCAGCTCGTCGGCCGCCCCGGCGACGATGGTGCGCTGCTGCGGATGGCCAGCCGAATGGAGCAACTGCTGAGCCCCCGAATCGCGCGAACGGATGGACGCGAGATCCCTTTCACCACCTTGCCGGCTCCGGTTTCAACGCCGAGCACTCATTGATTCCCGGCGCACCAGTCCATCAAGTCAACCAGAGGAAGTCCCATGACGAACCATGCCCCCCTGAAGGAAATGGCCGCCGCCGCCCGCGCCGCCATCCTGGACCCGAGCCGCATCACCCTCGCGGGTGAGCAGCCGAATCCCCGCTTCGAGCTGTTCCACGCAGCGAGCTCCTTGTGCTCGCAGAAGGTGCGCACGGTGCTGTTCGAAAAGCGGCTGTCCTGGCGCTCCAACGACATGCGCATCCTGGGTTCGATGGGGCGCGACGGCGTGATCCCGGCCGAACACTACAGTCCCGCCTACATCCGCCTGCGGCTGATCGCGGCGCGCGAGTCGGGCCGGGAATACGTCAATGGCTACAGCGGACGGACATCGGTCGAGACCGAAGGCTTCGATCCCTGCGTGGTGCCCTTGCTGCTCGATCACGAGACAGGCCGGGTGGTCGCGGATTCGCGCCGGATCTGCGTCTATCTCGACGCCGTGTCGCGCCAGCCGGTCCAGCTGGTCCCGGACGATCCCGACGCGCGCAGCGAGGTGATGCGCCAGGTCGGCATCGTCGACCGCGTACCGAACGGCACGCTGCTGTACGGCTTTCATCCCGATGCCGACCTGCGGCCCGGCCCCCTCAAGCTGTCGATGGAGACGGCCTACGACATCAAGATCATGGCCCTCGAGCAGCTGATCGCCGCCAACGCCGGCGAGCCCGAGCTGGTGGCGGCCTATCGCGCCAAGATCGTGAAGGAAAGCGCCGGCAGGAAGCTGCGCCATGACCCCGCGTTCCAGCGTGCCGCCCGCGATCGGCTGGGCGAGCTCCTGCAAGATCTCGAGCGCGACCTGGCTGCGAAGTCCTTCTCCTGCCTGAGCGGAAACCCCTTTTCGCTCGCCGATGCGTTCTGGGGCGTCAACCTCGTTCGCCTGAACTATCTCGGCCTGGCCTCGATGTGGAGCGCGCTTGCGCATGTGCAGCGCTACTTCGAGGCGCTCGCCAGGCGCCCCTCGCTGTGCAAGGAAGCGATCCGGGCATCGGTGAACTCGATGCCGCCCTCGACCTACATGAATGCCCTCTCGGAATGCCCCGCCGGGCTTCCCGCGTAACGAACGCCCACCCACCCAGGAGACACGACATGAGCGAAACCCTTCAGGCCCACGAGAGCACGGCAACCGGGCAGACCCCCTACAGCGCATGGATCCAGACCGACGTGCTGCACTCGCTGCAGCGCACCGTCAGCGACCACCCCGGCGAGCATGCCTGGATCGTTCACGTGCAGGTGTCGGAGCTCTACTGGATGCTCATCATCAAGGAGATTCAGACGGCGCAGCGCTGCCTTCGCGCCGACGACCTGCCCCAGGCCCGGCGGACCTTGCTGCGCGTCGTCGCCCACCAGGAGCCCCTCGATGCGATCTGGCGCTCCATCGCATGGATGACCCCCAACGACCTGCTGGCCATTCTTTCGCGAGCGGCTGCCACGCACGGCAAGGACACGGCCCTGCAGGGATGGACCTACAGGCACATGGCCTACCTGCTGGGCATCAAGCAGGCGGAGCATCTGCAGCATTTCGTCCCGCAGCCGCAGCGCTGGGCGCAGCTCAACAAGGCGCTGCACGAGCCGAGCCTCTATGACGACGTCCTCGCCCATCTCGGCCGCATCGGCATGGCCGTTCCGAGTGCCGTGCTCGAGCGCGACCTCGGCGCACCCTACATCGCCAGCAAGGAAATCGAGCAGGTCTGGCGCGACATCTACGCGGACCCGGACGCCAACATCGAGCTCCAGCAGCTCGGCGAGACGCTGGCCGACATCGCGGAAGGATTCGCCCACTGGAAGTACCGCCACCTGATGGCCACGCGCCGCACCTTCGGCGCCAGGCCGGCCTACTTCGGCACCGAAGGCGTCGCGTGGCTGCTGCCCACGATGGACGAGATTCCGTTTCCCGAACTCTGGTCGGCCCGCACCTTCATCGGCAATCCGGCATCGCCTTCGCCGCCGCCGGTTTGCCCGCACATGCACAAGGGCTGACCCGCCGAATGCCGCGCGCTGCGCGGTTGATCCCGATCAGCCTCCCGGCGCCACCGAGACGCTCGCCGCGGCCTGGGGCCGCTCGGCGCTCGCGCCTTCGGAATGCGCCGACGCCGAGCGATCATGGTTGACGAACAGCACCGCCACCATGCCGATGACGGCGGGAATCGCGATGGCCATGAAGTTCTGCTGCAGCGGCAGGTTCATGCCCACCAGCGTGCCGATCAGGATCGGCGCCAGGATCGCGCCGCTGCGGCCGACCCCCAGCGCCCATCCGAGTCCGGTGGAGCGCACCGCCATCGGATAGAACTGGCCGGTGTACGCGTTGGCCACGATCTGCGTGCCGATCGTCGATGCGCCGGCCAGGCCCACGAGGACGAACAGCACCGGTGTCGGCATCTTGTAGCCGAGCAGCGTCAGCGAGACCGCGGCCAAGGCATACATCGCCGCCAGCACGTACTTGATGTGGAACCTGTCGGCGAGCCAGCCGCCGAGAATCGCGCCGGCCATCGCGCCGACATTCAGCACCAGCACGAAGGTCAACGCCGAACCCAGGCTGTAGCCGGCGCTGGCCATCAGCTTCGTCAGCCAGGAACTCAGCGCGAACACCATGAAGAGGCACATGAAGAACGCGATCCAGAACATCACCGTGCTGAAACCGCGGCCTTCGCTGAAGAGATGGTGGATGGGCGCGCTGTCCGCCTTGTCTTCGGCGGGCACCACGAAGCGGTCGGTCGCGAGCGGCTGGTAGCTCGGATCGAGCTTCGAGGCGATCGTCTTCAGCGCATCGCTTCGGCCCTTGGCCAGCAGGAAGGGCATCGACTCCGGAAGCGACTTCAGGATCACCGGAATCAGGAGCACGGGCAGGGCCGCCGCGAAGAACACCGATTGCCACCCGTAGGCCTCGATGAGGCTCTTGCCCAGGATCGCCGCGATGATCCCCCCGACGGCATAGCCGCTGAACATCAGCGTCACCAGCGTCGCGCGGATCTTCCTGGGCGAGTACTCGGTCATGTGCGCGACCACGTTCGGCATCACGCCGCCGATGCCGAGCCCGGCCAGGAAGCGCATCGCCCCGAAGGTCAAGGGGTCCTTGGCCAGGCCGGCGGCGGCCGTGAAGATGCTGAACAGGGCCACGCAGATGACGATGGCCCAGCGGCGGCCGATCCGGTCGGCGATGGTGCCCAGGAAGATGGCGCCGAACATCATGCCGAACAGCGCCGAGCTCACCATGAAGCCCGCATGGGTCGCATCGACCCCCATGTTCTTCATGATCGACGGCAGCGCGATGCCGACGACGGACAGGTCATAGCCGTCGAACACGATGATCAGTGCGCACCAGAACAGCACGAGCCCGTGGAAGCGGTTGAAGCGGGCATCGTCGGCCAGCTTGTGAAGGTCGATTTGGCGCATGGCTCTCTTGTCTCCGGTCTTAGGGGGAAAGAACGCCTTCGATGATGAGAAGCTTGGCCCGCCGGGTCCAACGCATTTTTCGGATATGGCCTATGAGGCCTGTGAATGTTGGGGAGGGTCTTCCACCACGCCTGCCGTGACGGCCCGCTCCTCCATGCGCTTTTCGAATGCGCGACATCACCGATCTTCGTTGGACCGTGCCTCCTGGCCCCCCGTAAATTCACCGGCGAGGCAAGCGCCGATGTGGCACTGCCATGAAGACAAAGGAAATGGACATGCAAGGAAAGATCGGCCTCGAGGAGCACTTCGCGATTCCCGAAACGTTGCAGGACTCGGCGGGATTCGTGCCCGGCGACTACTGGCGGGAGCTCAGCAGCCGCCTGCTCGACATCCATGAAGGCCGGCTGCGCCAGATGGACGCGCACGGCATGGAGATGATGATCCTCTCCCTGAACGCACCTGCCGTCCAGGCGGTCCCCGATCCGAGAAAAGCGTGCGAGCTCGCCGTCCGCGCCAACGATTTCCTGGCCGAGCAGGTGGCGAGACGGCCCGACCGCTTCCAGGCCTTTGCGGCCTTGCCCATGCAGGACCCCGACCAGGCGACGCGCGAACTGGAGCGCTGCATGACCGAGCTGGGCTTCCGCGGCGCCCTGGTCAACGGGTTCTCGCAGGTGGGCACGCCCGACAACGCCGTCTATTACGACGCGCCGCAGTACGCCTCTTTCTGGAGCGCGGTGGAGCGGCTCGATGCGCCCTTCTACCTGCATCCGCGCAATCCCCTGGCGAGCTGGTCGCAGATCTACGAAGGCCACCCGTGGCTGCTCGGCCCCACGTGGGCCTTTGCGCAGGAGACCGCCGTCCACGCCCTGCGGCTCATGGCAAGCGGCCTCTTCGATCGCCATCCGGGTCTCAAGATCATCCTGGGCCACCTGGGCGAAGGCCTGCCCTACAACATGTGGCGCGTCGATCACCGCAATGCGTGGGTCCAGGCGCCCAAGGGCTATCCGGCCAAGCGCAAGCTCTGCGACTACTTCCACGAAAACTTCTACCTCACCACCTCCGGCAACTTCCGCACCCAGACGCTGATCGACGCGATGCTCGAAGTCGGCGCGGACCGGATTCTCTTCTCGACCGACTGGCCCTTCGAGAACGTCGACCACGCATCGGACTGGTTCAACGACGCGAGCATCAGCGAAGCCGACCGGCGGAAGATCGGCCGGACGAACGCGCTGTCGCTGTTCAAGCTCGATCGGTCCTGAGAGCTTCCGAGCGCTCGCCTTCGGCGCCCTGCGCCTCGGGCGTGCGTCGCGATCGCTCGTGGAACAGACCGAAGATGAGTTCCCGCAGCCAGCGATTGCCGCTGTCCTGATGGAATCGCTCGTGCCACTGCTGGCGAATCTCGAAGGGCGCGACCTCGAAGGGCGCATCCACGGCATGCAGGTCCACGCGAGAGGCCACCATGGCCCTGGCGAGCCGTGCCGGCACGGTCAGCAGCAGTCCCGACGCGGCGACGATCGCCGACAGGCCCAGCGAGTGGGCCGCCGTCAGGACCACCCGGCGCCGATCGAGCGCGCCCGCTCGATCCAAGGTCTGCTGGAGCTGCGTATCGGTCGTTCCGTGAGGCCGGTACGCGATGTGTTCCGCCGCGAGGTAGTCGTCCAGCGCGATGCGCTCGCGGGAGCCCAGGCGGGAGGCCTTGGACATCAGCACGACGAAGCTCTCGTCGAACAGCCGCTGCTGGTAGAACGCGGGGCCCATCGGCTCCCAGCTGCCGAGCGCGATGTCGATCTGTCCGTGGAGCATGCGTGGCCGGGCATCGGCCACGGAGACATCCACCGTCTCGAAGCGAACGCCGGGCGCGATGCCGCGTGCGACCGAAAGCAGCTGCGGCATCATGACCAGTTGCCCGATGTCGTTGACGGCAATGCGGAAGACGCGGTTGGTCGTCTCCGGCTCGAAGCTGCGGCCCTGGTCGACCGCCTGCATCAGGCAGGCGATGCCTTCCTCGATGGGCGCGATCAGGCGCTCCGCCACGGGCGTGGGGACCATCCCGTCCGCCGAGCGCACGAACAGCGCATCGTTGAAGCGTTCGCGCATGCGCTTGAGAGCGTTGCTCACCGCCGACTGTGTCATGCCGAGGCGGTCGCCGGCGAGCGTGACGCTGCGCGTGGCGTAGATCGCCTGGAACACCAGAAATAGATTGAGGTCGATCGAGTTGATGTTCACCGCGCCGTCTCCATTCTTCTCTTTCGCCGACCCGATACCGATCGGCGCCGCGCGCGCTCACTCGCGGTCCAGCACAGCCAGGTTGTCGTAGACCAGCCGAAGCATGTCGCGCAGCGATTCGGCCTGCGCAGGGCTCAGGCCCGAGAGCGATACGCGCTCGTACAACTGCGCCAGGGGGATGATGCGCAGTGTCAGGTCGCGCCCCGCTTCCGTCAGGCTCAAGGCGAGCGCGCGGGCATCCGCGTCCGATCGGTCGCGCACCAGCACGCCGCGCTGCAGCAGCCCTTCGACCACGCGCGACAGCGTGGAGGCCTCGGTCGATGTGTGCAGCGCCAGCTCGGAGAGGCGCTGATGCGCCTGGTGGTGCAGGGCGACGCAGACCCGCCACTCGGTGAGCGAAAGGCCGAACTGCTTGAGCTCCCTGCTGAAGGACTGCCCCATGCGCGTGCCCGCACGTGCAAGCAAGTACGGGATGGCGCGTTCGAGGTCGTGCTTTGCAATTTTGTCTGCAGTTGCAGTCGATTCGGGGGGCTCCTGGGCGCGTGCCCTGCGCTGCTCGAGGGACACCACCTCAGATTGTTTTCGCTTGGCCATGCCGGATCTTACAAGCGAAGGACCTGACCGGGATGGCGTAAACCCTAGGCATTTTTTAATTGCATTTGCAAATGTATTGCGCTCCAATCTGGGCTTCAGAGCCTGACCCACCCTTGGAGACCTCATGACCGATGCCACGAATCCGTTTGCCCGACTCCACCACGTCGACCTTCCCGCCCCGGGGCGGAAGTCCCCGGTGAAGGACGCCCCGTCGATCGACAAAATATTTGCATGCGCAACCGAATTGGTGCCGATGCTTCGTGCTCGGGCGCAACGCACCGAGCAGGAACGCCGGGTCTCCGAAGAGACGACGCGCGCCTTCCACGACGCGGGCTTCTTCAAGCTGATGCAGCCGGCGCGCTATGGCGGCTACGAGTACGGGTTCACCGCCTTCATCGACGTCGTGAGCGAGCTCGCGCGCGGCTGCACGTCGTCGTCCTGGGGCTGCTCGCTGGGCGCCATCCACCAGTGGCTGGTGGGGACCTTCCCCGAGGAGGCGCAGGACGACGTGTGGCGCAAGGACCCCGGCGCGATCGTGTGCGGCTCCTATGCGCCGGCCACGATGGCCGAGAAGGTCGACGGCGGCTACCTCGTGCAGGGCAAGTGGCTCTTTGCCTCCAACGTGGACAACTCGCAATGGGCGCTGCTGGGCGTTCAATTCCCTGCGGAGGAAAAGGGCGCGCCGCCCGGCGCGGGCTTTCTGCTCGCACCGCGCTCGGACTGGGCGATCGAGGACAACTGGCATGTGGCCGGCCAGGCGGGGACCGGGTCCAAGGCCGTCGTCATCGACAAGCCGACCTTCATTCCGCAGCATCGCAAGCTGAGCTTCGCGGAGGCTTCCTCGAACAGCCCGCCCGGCGCCCGGGTCAACACGAATCCGATCTACCGCATTCCTTTCCTTTCCGCGGTCCCCGTGTGCCTGGTGTCGCCCATCATCGGAACGGCACAGGGCGCGGTCGACGAGCTGATCGCGCTGGCCGGTACGCGCGTCACCCGCGGCGCCGTTGCCGGCGGGGGCAACCGGCTGAGCGAGTTCTTCCCGGTGCAGTCCCGCCTGGCCGAAGCATCGGCGAGCGTCGATGCGGCGCGCCTGCTGCTCTACCGCGACACGGCGCAGGTGGAGCAGATGGCGGCCGAGGGCCGGATCATCAGCGTGGAGCAACGCATTCGAAATCGCCGCGACCACGCCTTCGCCGCGCGCCTGTCGCGCGATGCGGTCGAGGCGGTGTTCGCCAGCGTGGGCGGCGCGGGCCTGGCCCTCGACCAGCCGATCCAGCGCATGTGGCGCGATGCGAACGCCATCTCGCGCCACATCAGCCTGAACTGGGACGCCGTCTCTTCGATGGTCGGACAGTACCTCCTCGGCCTCGAGCCCAAGGGCCAGTACTGATCGAGGGATCGGCGATGTACTCCTGGGCTCTGATCACGGGCGACGCCGCCGACACGGTGGATGCGCGCCAGCTGCGGCAGGCGCTGGGCGCCTTCCCGACAGGCGTGTGCCTCGTCACCACGACGACGCCCGACGGCAAGCGCGAGGGCATGACGATCAACTCCTTCGCTTCGGTGTCGCTGGATCCGCCGCTGATCTTGTGGAGCATCCGCGACGACACCCGCAGCGCCGACGCATTCCTGGCGTCGCGCGCGTTCAACCTCAGCGTGCTGAACGCCGGGCAGCGCGAGCTGGCCTGGCATTTCGCGAAGCCTGCCGCGGACAAGTTCGAGCGCTTCGCCGCAGCCTTCGACGCCGGCTCCAACGAATGCCCCCGGCTCGTCGACAGCGTGGCGACCTTCGAATGCTCGACCTACTCGCGTCACCAGGAGGGCGACCACACGATCATCCTCGGGCGCGTGGATCGTTTCTCGCGAACCGAGACGCCGCCCTTGCTCTTTCATTCAGGGCAGATGGGATCGCTGTGGGAGCTCGCAGCCACACTGGCGCAGCCCCGGTGAGTCCTCGGCCGGCTTCCATGGCATGCGCGTGTCCGGCAAGCACGGGCTTTGTGCCTGCATGCGAACGAGCGCGCCGCCGACCGACAAGGGCGCAAGGGCCGCGAATGATCGGCCCATGGCCGATCTCATCACCCTCTTCTCCCTGGAATACCCGGTCTGGCAGATGGTGCTGCGGGGCACGGTGATCTATTGGTTCCTGCTCGTCATCTTCCGCTTCCTCTTGCGGCGAGACGTCGGATCGATGGGCGTGGCCGACCTGCTCTTCGTGGTGCTGGTGGCCGACGCCGCCAGCAATGCGATGCAGGGCGACTACAAGACCATCGGCGATGGCCTGGTGCTGCTCTCGACGCTCGTCGGATGGAACTTCCTGCTCGACCGGCTGAGCTATCGCTTCGAAGTGGTCTCGCGCATGCTCGAGCCGCCCGCCGAAGTCGTGGTCAGGCACGGCAAGCCGGTGCACAAGGTGCTGCGGCGCGAGATGATCACGCTCGACGAACTGGCCGGCAAGCTGCGCGAGCAGGGCGTGGAGCACATGGCCGACGTCCGCGTGGCGCGGCTCGAGAGCGACGGGCAGCTCAGCGTGATCCGCTATTCGCAGCGTGGCAACGAGGCAGCGCGGCCCCCACCCCACAGGACTTCCCGGCCCGGCGACAGGGCGGGCTGACGCGGCTCACGGCCTGGCCGCGGAGGCCATCAGGTCTCTCGGAAATCGCTTCATCATGCTGCGGCCCAGCGAGGTGATGGCGGTGACGGTGGCCGGTGGCTGGCCGAAGCCGTCGATGGTCCGCACGGGTTTGGGGATCGTCGCTCTCACGTGGCCGGCGAGGCTCAGCACGCGCAAGGCGTCGACGTCTGCGCCGTCGTGAACGGCGATGGGCAGATCGTGCTCTGCCAGGCGGTGAAGCAATGAGATGGGCACCCCGCGAGTATGCCGGGTCCGGTTTGGACGACTGCCCAGCGTGCTTTCGAATCGATCAGGGCTGCGGCTCGAAGCGCGGTGCGCGCCGCTCGACGTTGGCGCGCACGGCCTCGGTCTGATTGGCGCTGCCGATCAACGCCTTCTGCTCGACCGACTCCGCCAGCAGCAGGTCGGCCGCGCTGTGCGCCATCGCGGCGTTCAGCAGCCGCTTGCCGGCGCGGATGGCGTCGGGGCTCTTCTGCGCGATGTCGTGCGCCATTTGCAGGGCATCGGCCAGCGGGTCGGCCGACACGCGCGTCGCGAAGCCCAGCGCCACCGCCTCCTGGCCCGAGAAGATGCGGCCGGTGAACGTGAGCTCGCGCACCACGTCGGTCCGCGCCAGCTCGCGCATCAGCACCAGGCCGCCCATGTCGGGCACCAGGCCCCACTTGATCTCCATCACCGACAGTCGGGTGTCGGGTGCGACCAGCCGGATGTCGGCGCCCAGCGCCACCTGCAGGCCGCCGCCGAAGGCGACGCCATGCACCGCGGCGATCACCGGCACTGGCACCTCGCGCCAGACCATGGCGACCTGCTGCGCCGCATTGGCGATGCCGTGGGTGCGCACGAGCAGGTCGGCGGCCGCGTGCCGGCCGATGACCCCGCTGCCGGCGCCCTGCTCCATGCGCCGGAAGGACTGCATGTCCAGCCCCGCGCAGAAGGCCTTGCCGCGGCCTGCAAGCACCACCGCGCGCACGCGCGCGTCGTCGCGCAGCTGCTCGCCGGCATCGATCAGCGCGTCGAACATCGCGGGGTCCAGCGCGTTCATCTTGTCGGCGCGCGCCAGCTGCAGCTCGACCACGCCGTCGGCGTGGCGGATCGATTCGATGCGGTCGTTCATGGCATGCCTTTCGGTTTCTTCGATGCGAGCGAGTATCGAGGCTGGGCGATGATCGCGCGTGTCGCCCAGCCAACAGGTCATCGACAGTACATTCCGTCCACGAGGAGATATCCATGGCCATCCGCATCGTCCGTCTCGGGACCGAGCGCGCCGCCGGCGAAGGCTTGCGCATCGGCACCGTGCGCCGCCCGCCGCGCGGCGTGCCCAAGACCGAATTCGCATCGCAGAACTGGTACGACGTCTGGTACCCCAATCTCGCGCCTTCGGTCGAGACCATGAAGACCGCGCAGGCGGCCGAGACGCCGGCGCAATGGGCCGCCTTCGGGCGCAAGTTCAAGGCCGAGATGGCCGAGCCCGACGCCAGCCGCAGCCTGGACCTGCTGGCTGCGCTGTCGCACCAGAGCGC
>DATFFA010000197.1:0-16037 GCA_035250605.1 Variovorax sp.
CAGCGATGCTTCGGTCAGGGCTGCGGCGCGCGGCGTGGCCATGGCACCGGGTGGAGCCTCAGGGCTTGGGGGCGGCCGGCTGGTCGGGCGCGCGGGTCACCGGCGTGGCGGCTTCGCGCAGCGGCGCGAGGAAGTTCACCAGGTGGAGCTGGAGCACCTCGTCTTCTTCCTGGCGGCGTTCGGCACGGTAGGAGGTGACGGCGCAGTTGGGCACATCGCCCTGGCGGTCGATGTCGAGGATCTGCTGCTCGTCCATGTGCTCGAGCAGGTAGCGCAGGCAATTGACGATCACCTGGTGCCCCACCACCAGCACGCGCCGCCCCGCGTACTCGCGCGTCACCATCTCGACGACGCTGCGCAGGCGCAGGATCACGTCGCACCAGCTCTCGCCGCCGGGCGGGCGGAAGTAGAACTTGCCCACGTGCAGGCGCTGCTCGTTCAGATCGGGATGTTTCTGGCGGATGCCCAGCTTGGTCAGCCGGTCGAGGATGCCGAACTCCTTCTCCCGCAGGCGTTCGTCCACGCGCAGCCTGATGCTGTCGCCGGACAGGCCTCCATGCTCGGCCACCAGCTCCGCGGTAGCGCGGGCGCGCACATAGGGAGAGCAGAGGATCACCTCCGGCTTCTCATGCGCCGGCAGGCGGGCGAACCACTCGCCGAGCGCGATCGACTGCTCGATGCCGAGTTCGGACAGCGGCACGTCGATGTCGCGCCAGGCCAGCTCGATCAGCGCAAGCCCGCCGGATTCGGCCGCATCGCGCGCGACGTTGCCGGCGCTTTGGCCGTGGCGAACGATCCAGAGGGTTTGGGGCCAGTTGCTTTGCATGGGCGAGGGGATGCTAGGACGCCCTCGCCGCGCGCTCCGTAGGCAAAGGCCTATTTCAGCCGAAGCGAACCGGGCGCCTTCACGCGTAGTCGGCCACCGGCACGCAGCTGCAGAACAGGTTGCGGTCGCCGTAGACGTTGTCGATCCGGCCCACCGGCGGCCAGTACTTGGCGTCCTTGACCGAGGCGATGGGAAAGGCGCCGAGCTCGCGCGAGTAGGGCCGGGTCCATTCGCTGGCCAGCAGGCTGTCGGCGGTGTGCGGCGCGTTCTTCAGCGGGTTGTCCTCGCGCGGCCAGATGCCTTCCTCGATGCGGCGGATCTCGCCGCGGATCACGATCATCGCGTCGACGAAGCGGTCCAGCTCGGCCAAGGGCTCGCTCTCGGTCGGCTCGACCATGAGCGTGCCGGGCACCGGGAAGCTCAGCGTGGGCGCGTGGAAGCCGTAGTCGATCAAGCGCTTGGCCACGTCCTCGGCCGTCACGCCGCTGCTGTCCTTGAGCGGGCGCAGGTCCAGGATGCACTCGTGCGCCACGTGGCCGTTCGGGCTGGCGTAGAGCGTGGGGTAATGGTCCTTGAGCCGGGCGCTGATGTAGTTGGCGCTCAGGATCGCGACCTCGGTCGCGGCCTGCAGGCCGGGCGCGCCCATCATGCGGCAGTACATCCAGCTGATCGGCAGCACCGCCGCATTGCCCAGCGGGGCGGCCGACACCGCGCCCACGCCGTTCGAGGGGAGGCCGCCGCTCACGTGGCCGGGCAGGTAGGGCACCAGGTCCTCGACCACGCACACCGGCCCCACGCCGGGTCCGCCGCCGCCGTGCGGGATGCAGAAGGTCTTGTGCAGATTGAGGTGGCTCACGTCGCCGCCGAACTCGCCGGGCGCGGCCACGCCGACCAGCGCGTTCATGTTGGCGCCGTCCACGTACACGCGGCCGCCGTGCGCATGCACGATCTCGCACAGCTCCTTGACGCGGGTCTCGAACACGCCGTGGGTGCTGGGGTAGGTGATCATCACCGCGGCCAGGTCGTCGCGGTGCTGCTCGCAGGCGCGCGCGAGGTCGTCCATGTCGATGTTGCCCTGCGCGTCGCAGGCGGTCACCACCACCTTCATGCCCACCATCTGGGCGCTTGCCGGGTTGGTGCCGTGGGCGGAGGAGGGGATCAGGCAGACGTTGCGGTGGCCGTGGCCCTGGGCTTCGTGGTAGGCCTTGATGGCCAGCAGGCCGGCGTACTCGCCTTGCGAGCCGGCATTGGGCTGCAGGCTGATGCCGGCGTAGCCGGTGGCCTCGCACAGCCAGGCGCGCAGCTGCGCGTCGAGCTCGGCATAGCCCTGCAGCTGCTCGGCGGGCGCGAAGGGATGGATGTCCGCGAACTCGGGCCAGGTGATGGGGATCATCTCGCTGGTCGCGTTGAGCTTCATGGTGCAGCTGCCGAGCGGGATCATGCTGCGGTCGAGTGCGAGGTCCTTGTCGGAGAGACTGCGGATGTAGCGCAGCATCGCGGTCTCGCTCTTGTGGGTGTTGAACACCGGGTGCGCGAGGAAGTCGCTGCTGCGGCGCAGGTCCAGCGGGATGCGCGAGCCGACCGTGGCCGAGAGCTCCTCGAAGCGCGGCATCGGCGTGCCGGCGGGCACGAACAGGGCCCACAGGGTCTCGATGTCGGTGCGGGTGCTGGTCTCGTCCAGCGAGATGCCCAGGTGCTGCTGCAGGCCCTGGCGCAGGTTGATCGAGGCGGCCTGGGCGCGCTCCAGGATCTTCGGCGTGTCCTCGCCGGTCAACACGGTGAGCGTGTCGAAGGCGGTGGCGTTGGCCAGCTCGCGGCCCATCTGCTCCAGGCCCTGCGCCAGGATGGCGGTGAGCGCGGCCACGCGCTGCGCGATGCGCGTGAGGCCCTCGGGCCCGTGGTAGACCGCATACATGCTCGCCACCACCGCCGGCAGCACCTGCGCCGTGCAGATGTTGGAGGTGGCCTTCTCGCGGCGGATGTGCTGCTCGCGCGTCTGCAGCGCCAGGCGGTAGGCCGGGCGGCCCTGCGTGTCGACGCTGACGCCCACCAGCCGGCCCGGCAGCGAGCGCTTGAACTCGTCGCGGCAGGCCAGGTACGCCGCATGCGGGCCGCCATTGCACAGGGGCATGCCGAAGCGCTGCGTGGTGCCGCAGACGATGTCGGCGTCCCATTCGCCGGGCGGCGCCAGCAGGGTGAGCGCCAGCAGGTCGGCCGCCACGCAGAAGGCGGCGTCGCAGGCGTGGGCATGGCCGGCCAGGGGGCGCAGGTCGTGCACGTGGCCGGTGGTGGCCGGGTACTGCGCCAGCGCGCCGAAGAAATCGCCGCCGGCCATCAGGTGCGGCAGCGTCTCGGAGACGGTGCTGACCTTGACCTCGATGCCCAGGGGCGCGGCGCGCGTCTTGATGACCTCGATGGTCTGCGGATGGCAGTCGCCCGAGACCAGGAACACCTTGCTCTTGCTCTTCACGCTGCGGCGTGCGAGCGTCATCGCCTCGGCGGCGGCGGTGGCCTCGTCGAGCATCGAGGCGTTGGCGATCGCCATGCCGGTCAGGTCGCACACCATGGTCTGGAAGTTGAGCAGCGCCTCCATGCGGCCTTGCGAGATCTCGGCCTGGTAGGGCGTGTAGGCCGTGTACCAGGCCGGGTTCTCCAGCACGTTGCGCAGGATCACGCCGGGCGTGTGGGTGCCGTAGTAGCCCTGGCCGATGAAGTTGCGCGCCACCTTGTTCTTCGCCGCGATGGCGCGCAGCTCGGCCAGCGCGCCGGCCTCGGTCACGGGCGCGGGGAGCTGCATCGGATGGCTGCGGCGGATGGCCGGCGGCACGATGCCGTCGATCAGCTCGGCGCGCGTCTTCGAGCCGACGGCAGCGAGCATGCGCGCTTCGTCCTCGGCCTCGATGCCGATGTGGCGGGCGATGAATTCGCCGGCATTCTCGAGATCGGCGAGGGTGGGCAAGGAGGGCAGGGAGGACTTCGGCATGGAGAGGCTCAGGGGAGGGGGAACAAACGCGGCGGCTGTCGGCTTTTCAGTTTTCGTCGGCGAACTTGTCGTAGGCGGTCTTGTCGAGCAGGGCATCGAGCTGGGCGGGGTCGGTGATCTTCATCTTGAAGAACCAGCCTTCGCCTTCGGGCGCGCTATTGGCCAGCGAAGGGTCGGCGCGCAGCGCCTCGTTGACCTCGGTGATCTCGCCCGCGACCGGCATGAACACGTCGGCCGCGGCCTTGACCGACTCCACCACGCCGGCGACTTCGCCCTGGGCATAGCCCTGGCCAACCTCCGGCAGGTCGACGAAGACCACGTCGCCCAGCGCATCCTGCGCATGCAGCGTGATGCCGACGGTGGCGTTTTCGCCTTCGGCGTTGACCCACTCGTGGTCCTTGGTGTATTTGATGGTCATTGGCATGGCTCCTGGGGAAGGGGAAAGAACGAAGAACAAATAGAAACTAGCCGCGCCAGTAGCGCGCCGGCACGAAAGGCAGGGTGCTGACTTCCATCGGCACCGGCTTGCCGCGCACGATGGCTTGCAGGCGGGTGCCGGGCTCGGCGTAGGCGAGGGCGACATAACCCATGGCGATCGGCCGGTCGACCGTGGGGCCCAGCAGGCCGCTGGTCACCTGGCCGATGGGCAGGCCTTCGAAGGACTCGAGCAGCGTGCCGTCGCGCACCGGCACGCGCTCCAGCGCCACCAGGCCGACGCGCTTGCGCTTGAGCGTCTCGTGGTCGAGGCGGCCGGCCGTGCCGCTGTCGGCCGTGAGCTGCGCCAGCACCCGCGCCGCGCCGGGAAAGCCGCCCTCGCGCGCACCGCCGCTGCGGCGCACCTTCTGCATGGCCCAGTTGAGCGAGGCCTCGACCGGGGTGGTCGTGGTGTCGATGTCATTGCCGTAGAGGCACAGGCCGGCTTCGAGGCGCAGCGAATTGCGCGCACCCAGGCCGACGGGCTGCACCTCCGGCTGCGCGAGCAGCAGGCGGGCCAGCGCCTCGGCATCAGGGGCGGCGACCGAGATCTCGAAGCCGTCCTCGCCGGTGTAGCCGCTGCGCGTGGCGAAGGCCGCGATGCCGCCGATCTGCACCTTGCCGCCGGTCATGAAGACGAAGCGCTCGATGCCGGGCGACAGGCGCGCCAGCACGGCCGCGGCCTGCGGGCCCTGCAGGGCGAGCAGGGCGTTGTCGGGCAGGGGCTGCACCTGGCACCGCTGGCCGATCCTGGCCTGGATGTGGGCGATGTCGGCGGCCTTGCAGGCGCCGTTGACGATGACGAAGATGGAATCGCCGCCCTCGTTGAAGAACATCAGGTCGTCGAGGATGCCGCCTTCGTCGTTCAGCAGCAGGCCGTAGCGCTGCTTGCCGGGCGCCAGGCCGATCACGTCGACCGGCATCAAGGTCTCGAAGGCGGCAGCGGCATCGGGCCCGACCAGGCGCAGCTGGCCCATGTGCGAGATGTCGAAGAGGCCAGCGGCCGTTCGCGTGTGCCTGTGCTCGGCCATCAGGCCGGCGGGATATTGCACCGGCATCGAATAGCCCGCGAAGGGCACCATGCGGGCGCCGAGCTCCACGTGGAGGTTGTACAGCGGGGTCTTTTGCAGATCGTCGGGAGCAGAGGCCAAGGCACTCTCCATCAGGGGCAGTCCAGATCCATGGCGGCAAAGCCATGGGCCACCCCTGCTGTCCGCTTTACCTGAGAGATTCGCCCCACGATCGGGGTTTGCTCCTTCGGTGGGCAGGCGCCATCAAAAGCGAAGCGCCGCCTCTCTCCAGCAAGGAAACGCCCGAAAAAACGGGCGCCTCGTCAGTCCTTTTGCCTGAGCGTTCGGGCCCGTTCTTCGAGGGGCCCTGCGCCTTCGGCGGCCCCGCGCTGCGGGGCTCTCTCCTGACCGGGTCGAGTGTAAGGGAAACCGCGCCTACGACCGCTCCAGCCGCAGCCGGCGCAGCAGGAATTTCTCCCACAGCTTGTCCGAGAGGAACTGCAGGGAGCGCCGCACGTGCTCGCGCAGGTTGCGGGCATCGTAGGGCGAGCGGATGTCGGCGCCTGCCTGGCGCGCGCGCAGGCTCAGCATGTGTTCCGAGAGGCAGCAGCGCGCCTTCATGCGCAGGTCCTCGAAGTTCTCGGCGCCGAGCGGGCTGGCCTTGTGCCATTCGTGGTCCCATTTGAAGCGGCGCCGCTTCTGCTCGCCCTCGCCGTCGTCGCTGATCAGCCAGGCGGAGACGAAATCGACATACGCCTCGCCCACATGGTCGCGGAACACGCCGCGGCCGGGCTCGAACTGCTCGTTCACCAGCGAATCCAGCAGCGCGTTGCCGGGCGACAGCGTGCCCAGCCGGTGGCGCAGGGTGTTGTTCATCGCGAAGCAGTAGGTCGAGACCCATTCGAGCAGCGGCCCCATGGGGGTCATCGTCGAGCGCGGGAAGTCGTTGATCTCGCCGAAGAGCCAGGGGCCCGGATGCAGGGCGAGCTTGCGGATCTCGCCGCCGAAGCGCTCGAGCCGCCGTTCGCTCCAGGCGTGGTTGAGGGCCACCGTGTCGTTCGAGAAGATCCACACGTCGGGCTGCTCGCCGCGCGCGAGGAGGGTCTCGACGCCGGTGTCCCAGCCGGAGAACTCGCGGTTGCTGTTGTCGCCGGTGACCACCAGGCCTTGCGCGGAGTTCGTGCCGGTCGCGCTTTCGGCAGGCGTGGCGCTGGCGTTGTCGACGATCACGCTGGAGAAGCGGTCGCCATCCTGGGCCAGGCGGATTCGCAGCTTGTCCAGCACCTGGAGCGAACGCTCGCGGTGCTGGTCGCCGAATTCCAAGTGAACGAAACCGTAGCTTGTCATTTGCCTTCAGTGGAGAGAAGAAAAGAGAAGCGGCGGGTTGTCGCCCCATGCGTCCCCGCCGGTTGCGGCCGCATGAAGATGTTACCGCCTGAACGCGGAAACGGCGACACAGACTGCGCGAGGCAGCCGCAACTCTCCAAGCCTATTCAAGAACGAGGCGTGCTGCGTGTCAGCCAAGGCGCCGTGGCGGGGTCCATGCTGTAACCCTTGTTTTCAGCGCACGGCTGCGGCCCCCACGCGGGGGCTACTTCGCGTAGACGAGGTCGCGCAGCCCCAGCGAGATGCCCGGCACGTAAGTGATGACCATCAGGCAGGCCAGGATCACCAGCACGAAGGGCACCAGGTGCGTGACGATGCGGTCCAGCGAGATGCGCGCCACGGTGCAGGCGGCGAACAGGTTGACGCCGAAGGGCGGCGTGATCATGCCGAGCGCCAGGTTGACCACCATCACCAGCCCGAAGTGCACCGGGTCGATCCCGAAGTGCATCGCCACCGGCGCCAGGATGGGCGCCAGCACGATGATGGCCGCGCTGGTCTCGATGAACATGCCGATGACGAACAGCGCCGCATTCACGCCCAGCAGAAACAGGGCCGGCGACTGCAGCACGGCCTGCAGCCAATGGCCGATGGCCTCGGGCACGCCGGCGCGCGTGATCAGGAAAGCGAAGAGGCCCGCGTTGGCGATGATGAACATGATCACCGACGACGAGATCACCGACTTGCGCAGCACCGCGTAGAGCTGCGGCAGCTTGATCTCGCGGTAGATCAGCATGCCGACGACGAGCGCATACAGCACCGCCACCGCCGAGGCCTCGGTCGGCGTGAAGATGCCGCCGTAGATGCCGCCGAGGATGATCACCGGCATCAGCAATGCCCAGCCGGCGCGCCAGGTGGCGACGCCGACGCCCAGCCGGCCGTCGCCGTCGTTCTTGCCCAGGCCCTTGATCTTGCAATAGACGTAGACGAAGGCCATCAGCGCCAGGCTGATCAGGATGCCCGGGCCGAGACCGGCGATGAACAGCTCGCCGATCGACACCTCGGCGCTCACGCCGTAGAGGATCATCGGGATCGAGGGCGGGATGATCACGCCCAGCTCGGCGCTCGTGGCCTGCAGCGCTGCCGCGTAGCCGGTGGGATAGCCGTGCTTGATCAACGCCGGAATCAGGATGGCGCCGATGGCGAAGGTGGTGGCCACCGACGAGCCCGACACCGCGGCGAAGATCATGCAGGTCAGCACGCAGGTCATCGGCAGGCCGCCTTGCACGCCGCCCACCAGGCTCTTGGCGAAATCCACCAGCCGGCGCGAGATGCCGCCGGTCTCCATGAGGTTGCCGGCCAGGATGAAGAAAGGAATGGCCGCGAGCGGAAACTTGTTGATCGCGTTGAACATCTCCTTGACGGAGATCAGCATGTTGGCATTCGAGGCCTGGATGCCGACCACCGAGGCCAGGCCGATCGAGACCGCGACGGAGATGGTGAGTGCGAAGCACACCACCATCGTCGTAACCATGACGGGCGTCATTGCGCGGTCTCCAGTTCCTGCCGCTGGGGATCGAGCAGGTTGCCGACGATGCCGATGATGCTGAACAGCCCGCCCACCGGCATCGCCACGTAAGCCCAGAACATCGACACCGATTCGAGTCCCGCCATCGACTGCACGCCGCCGCGCTTCGCGTAGTCCCAGCCCCACCAGACGATGACGGCGATCAGCGTCAGCGCGGCCAGGCACACCAGCCAGTCGAGCACGCGCCGCATCCTCGGCGGGCTCCAGCGGTACAGCACGTCGACGCTCACCATCGCGCCCTGGCGAAAGGCGGTGGGGATGCCCATGAAGACCATCCAGATCAGGCTCACGCGGATCAGGATCTCCGACCATTCGGCCGGCTGCTCGAGCACGAAGCGGGTGACGATCTGGAACACGCCGAGCGCCGAGGCGACCACGAGCATGAGGCAGGCGACGGCCATGGACAGCGAGCTGGTCCAGTGGTCGAGCCGAAGGAAGGCGGATTTCATGAGCAAGGCACGCAAGAGTCGATAAAAAACGCCCGCCAGCCGGTGCTGCGCGGGCGTGCGCCGCGGGTCATCGCGGCAACAGGATCACTGGAAGTTGCGGATCTTGTCGATGTTGGCCTTGCCGAACTGCTTCTCGAACTCGGCGTTGACGGGGGCGAGGGTGGTGACGAACTTGGCCTTGTCCACGTTCTCGATCACGGTCATGCCCTGGGCGCGCAGCTCCTTCACGCCGTTGGCGTCGTCCTGGTCGACGCGGTCGCGGTTCGCCTTCGCGGCCACCTTGGCGGCCTCGAGGAAGGCGGTCTTGTCGGCGGCGCTGAGCTTGTCGAAGGCGGCCTTGTTCATCAGGAAGATGCAGGGCGAGTAGACATGGCCGGTCAGCGACAGGTGCTTCTGCACCTGCGAGAACTTGGCCGCCATGATCACCGACAGCGGGTTCTCCTGGCCGTCGACCGTGCCCTGCTGCAGCGCCGTGAACACCTCCGGGAAGGCCATCGGCGTGGTGATGATGCCCAGGCCCTTGTAGGCCGCAATGTGCACCGGGTTCTCCATGGTGCGCATCTTCAGCCCCTTGAGGTCTTCCGGCCCCTTGACGTCGCGCTTGCTGTTGGTCATGTGGCGGAAGCCGTTCTCGGCCCAGGCCAGGGCCTTGAAGCCCTTGGCGTCGAACTTGGTCAGCAGCTCCTGGCCGATCGGCCCGTCGAGCACCGCGCGCGCATGGGCCTTGTCGCGGAACAGGAAAGGCACGTCGAGGATCTTGGCCTCGGGCACGAAATTGGGCACCGGGCCGGTGGAGGAGAAGGCGAGTTCCTGGGTGCCGAGCTGCACCGCCTCGATCGACTCCCGCTCGCCGCCGAGCGAGCCGTTGTAGAAGGTCTCGATCTTGTAGCGGCCGTTGGTGCGGGCCGCCACTTCCTTGGCGAAGGCGTCGATCGCAACGCCCTGGTGGGAGTTCTGCGCGGTCGAGATGCTGATCTTCATGGCCGTCTGCGCGAAGGCCGCGCAGGCCATGCCGAGGCCGAGGACGAGGCCGGCGGCCAGTCGGTTCAACTTCATGGGGAGTCTCCTGTCGATGTGACGTTTTGCAAACGTATGACTATGCATTGGTGGGCAGCTTCACGGCGTCGGGATTTTCACGGACGTAATCGCGAATCACGTTCTCGAAGCTGGCATCGGGCAGGAGGCCCAGGCCGCGCGCGCGGCGTGCCTCGATGCGGCCCGGCCAGCTCTTCACGATGCGCTGGACGGCCGGATCGGGCGTGCGGTCGAGCAGGGCGGTGGCGGCCTTGCCGGCCACGCGTTCGAGCGCCGCGGCCATCTCGCCGACCGTGAGGCTGAGCGAGGGCAGGTTGAGCGCGGTGCGCGGGCCCCATTGCGCATCGCTGGCCTCGGCGGCGCGAATGATGCCTTCGACGGTGCGCGCCGGGGAGGCCAGCGCCACCAGGGTGTCGTCGGGCACCGGGACGGCTGCGCGGAGGCCGGCGAGCGGCTCGCGGATCATGCCGCTGAAGAAGCCCGAGGCCGCGCCGTTGGGCAGGCCCGGGCGCACGCTCACCGTCATCAGCCGAACGCTGCGGCCGCGGACGAAGCCCTTGCGCGTGTAGTCGGCCACCAGCTGCTCGCCGATGAACTTCTGGATGCCGTAGCTGGTCTGCGGCGTGGGCAGCGTGTTGTCGTCGATGACCTCGGGCAGCGGTTGCTCGGGCGAGTTGCCGAAGACCGCGAGCGAGCTGGAGAACACCAGCACCGGGGCGGTGCCGGCGCTGCGCAGGCGTTCGAGCAGGGCATTGGTGGCGCCGAAGTTGCTGCGCATGCCGAGGTCGAAATCGGCTTCGCATTCGCCGCTGACGGCGGCGGCGAGGTGGAAGACGGCGTCGGCATCGGCCCAGTAGCCGGCGTCGGCGTCGGCCAGCTGGGCGTTGAGGTCGCCTGCGACGGCCGCGATGCGGGTGTCGGCTGCGAGATCGGCCTGGGGCGGGGTGCGGTCGACCAGCGTGATGCGCTCGATGGTCCGTGGCGTGGCGCCGGCCAGTGCGAGCGTGCCTTGGGCCAGCAGCGTGCGCGCCAGGCGCGTGCCCAGAAAACCGGCGCCGCCGGTGATGACGATGTGCATGGTGTCTCCTTGGGGGTGCCCAGTCTATCGCCTGTATCGACTTCTGCTCCGCAAGCGGGAAGAGGGAGCAAGACATGGTGCAATGCTTTCCGAAGCCACCACCCATCCCTCATGAACCTGCGATTCGTCGAAGCCTTCCACTGGGCCGTCGCCCTCAAGAGCGTCACGCGGGCCGCCGAGAAGCTGCATCTCACGCAGTCGGCCCTCTCCAGCCGCATCGCAGCCCTCGAGCGCGAACTGGGCGTGCTGCTGCTGGACCGCCGCGACAAGCAGTTCCGCCTGACGGTGGCCGGCCAGCGCTTCCATGCCTTCGCCCAGCGCCTGCTCGAAATGCAGATGCACATCAAGGCCGAGATGGGCTCCGGCGCGGTGCGCGCGACCGTGCTGCGCGTGGGCGCCATCGAGTCGGTGATCCACAGCTGGCTCACCGGCTGGCTCAAGCACATGCAGGCGACCTATCCCGATTTCGAGCTGGAGCTCACGGTCGAAACCACGCCGGTGCTGGTCGACCAGTTGCAGCGCGGCAAGCAGGACCTGATCTTCGCCGCGCTGCCCGCCGCAGGCGACGGCGTGCGCACGCGTGCGGTGCCGCCGATGCCGATGTGCTTCGTCGGTCACCGCGAGCTGCACCTGCGGCGGCGCTACAAGCTCCACGACCTGCTCGCGCTGGACCTGCTCACCTTCCAGCGCGGCTCGCAGCCGCACGTGGCGCTGCTGGAGCTGTTCCGCGATGCGGGCAGTCCCGCGCCGCGCGTGCATGCCATCTCGTCGATCTCGGCGATGGCCCAGCTGGTGGAGGCCGGCTTCGGCGTCGCCACCCTGCCGCGGGCCGTGGTCGAGCCGCTGGCGCGGCGCCTGCCGCTGCGGGTGCTGCCCTGCGAGGACACGCTGGAGCCGCTGCCCATCTACGCGAGCTACCGGGACGATCCCTCCTCGCCGCTGCTCGAGGCTGCGCTCGGCTCCGCCGTGGTGCATGCCTCGCACGGTTCCAGGTCATCGAAAAAATCGATGGGCTGAGCAAGAAACTTTGCGTTGGCGTTCGGGAGTGCGGATTCCCACAATCCGCTCCATCACCTCACGGACGCCTCCATGTCGACGCTTCAAGTTCCTTTCCGCACGCCCGACGCCGCGAGCAGCGCGCGCGACGTGCGCCTCGCAGCCCGCAGCGGCGCGCTGCAATCGCACACCAGCGGCCTGGCGAGCGCGCACGTCCAGGGCAACCTGGTCATCCTGCCGAAATCGCATGCCGCGGACTTCCTGCGCTACTGCCAGGCCAATCCCAAGCCCTGTCCGCTCTTGGGCGTGTCGGAGCCGGGCGATCCTGCCTTGCCGATGCTGGGCGAAGACATCGACATCCGCAGCGACCTGCCGCGCTACCGCGTGTGGCAGGGCGGCGAGCTGATCGACGAGCCCGGCGACGTGCGTGCGCTGTGGCGCGAAGACCTGGTGAGCTTCGTCATCGGCTGCTCCTTCACCTTCGAGCATGCGCTGATGGCCGAAGGCATCGCACTGCGGCACGTCGTGCAGCAACGCAACGTCGCGATGTACCGCACGAACATCGCCACCGTGCCGGCCGGCGTCTTTCGCGGCCCGATGGTTTGCTCCATGCGCCCGCTGCGGGCGGCGGATGCGATTCGCGCGGTGCAGGTCACCGCGCGCTTTCCGGCCGTGCACGGCGCGCCGGTGCATCTGGGCGACCCGGCGCTGATCGGCATCCGTTCCATCGCGCACCCCGACTACGGAGACCCGGTCGAAGTCATGCCCGACGAGCTGCCGGTGTTCTGGGCCTGCGGCGTCACGCCCCAGGCCGCGCTGGCCGAAGCGCGGCTGCCCTTCGCCATCACCCACGCGCCGGGCGCGATGCTGGTCACCGACCTGCCGCATCACCGCCTGGCGAGCTTCTAGCCAAGACCCCGATTCAAGAAACCAAGGAGACAAACGCATGAACACCGCGGAACCCGTTCACCCCGCCGCCGATGCGCCGACCGGCGGCAGCTGGCTGACGACGCTCGACCGCAACGAGAAGCGCACGCTGGCCGCATCCTTCAGCGGCTACGCCGTCGATGCCTTCGACTACTACACGCTGCCGCTGGTCACGCCCATCCTGCTCACGATGTGGGGCATGAGCAAGACCGAGGTCGGCTTCATCGGCACCGCCACGCTGGTCGCCTCGGCACTGGGCGGCTGGCTGGCCGGCATCCTGGCCGATCGCTACGGGCGCGTGCGCATCCTGCAGCTCACCATTCTGGTGTTCGCGATCTTCACCTTCGCCTGCGGGCTGGCGCAGACGCCCGAGCAGCTGCTGATCGCGCGCACGCTGCAGGGGCTGGGCTTCGGCGGCGAATGGGCGGTGGGCTCGGTGCTGATCGCCGAGATGATCCGGCCGGCCTACCGCGGCAAGGCGGTGGGCCTGGTACAGAGCAGCTGGGCCGTGGGCTGGGGGGCGGCGGTGCTGGTGTCGATGGCGCTGTTCTCCTTCCTGCCGCCGGAGATCTCGTGGCGCGTGATGTTCCTGCTGGGGCTGCTGCCGGCGGTGCTGATCGTCTTCATCCGCCGCTCGATCCGCGACCCCGAGATCTATGTGCAGACCCGCGCCGCCATCGCCCGCGGCGAGCGCAGCGGCAACTTCCTCGCGATCTTCAAGCCGGGCATCCTGGGCACCACGGTGCTGGCGAGCCTGCTGTTCACCGGCATGCAGGGCGGCTACTACGCCATCGGCGTTTGGCTGCCGACCTTCCTGAAGAACGAGCGCCACCTCACGGTGCTCGGCTCGGGCGGCTACCAGTTCATGTTCATCGCCGGAGCCTTTCTCGGCTATCTGTGCGGCGCCTACCTGTCGGACCGCCTGGGGCGCCGGCTGGCCTTCATCCTGTTCGCGATCGGCGCCGGCACGCTGGTGTACGCCTACACGCTGCTGCCGATCACCGACGGCCTGATGCTGGTGCTGGGCTTCCCGCTGGGCTTCTTCATGTCGGGCATCTTCAGCGGCGCAGGCGCCTTCCTCGCCGAGCTGTTCCCCAACGAGCTGCGCGGCTCGGGGCAGGGCTTTTGCTACAACTTCGGGCGCGGCATCGGCGCCACCTTCCCGGCCCTCGTGGGTGTGCTGAGCGACCGCATGCACATGTCGCTGGGCACGTCGATCGGCGTGTGCGCGGCAGTGGCCTACGCGATGGTCGTCGTGGTCGCGCTGTGCCTGCCCGAGACGCGCGGCCGCGACCTGCACCAGAACTGAAAACCAGGCTCACCCCCAGGCGCCTCCACGGCCGGAAACCCCTCATCTCCTTTCCCATGAATCCGCATACCTCTTCAACCCCTTCGCGCTGGCAGTTCTGGATCGACCGCGGCGGCACGTTCACCGACCTGGTCGGGCGCGACCCCGAAGGCCGCCTGCACACCCTCAAGCTCTTGTCGGAGAACCCCGAGCAGTACCGCGACGCGGCGGTGGAGGGCATCCGCCGGCTGCTGGGCCTGCGCGCCGGGGAGCTGGTCACGCCCGAGCGCGTCGAGTGCGTGAAGATGGGCACCACGGTGGCCACCAACGCGCTGCTGGAGCGCAAGGGCGAGCGCACCGTGCTCGTCGCCACCGGCGGCTTTCGCGACGCGCTGCGCATTGCCACCCAGGCCCGGCCGCGCCTCTTCGAGCGCCGCATCGTGCTGCCCGAGCTGCTCTACGAGCGCGTGATCGAGGCCGACGAACGGGTGGCCGCAGACGGCGAGGTGATCCGCGCGCTGGACGAGCCCGCCCTGCGCGCCGCGCTGAGAGAGGCCTTCGACGCTGGCCTGCGGGCCTGCGCCGTCGTCTTCATGCACGGCTGGCAGCACCGGGCGCACGAGCTGGCGGCCGAGCGCATCGCCCGCGAGGCGGGCTTCACGCAGGTGTCGGTCTCGCACAAGACCAGCCCGCTGATGAAGCTGGTGCCGCGCGGCGACACCACCGTGGTCGACGCCTACCTGAGCCCGATCCTGCGGCGCTACGTGGACCAGGTGGCGCAGCAGATGCCGGGCGTGCCGCTGTTCTTCATGCAGAGCTCGGGCGGGCTGACGCAGGCGCAGCGCTTCCAGGGCAAGGACGCGATCCTGTCCGGGCCGGCGGGCGGCATCGTGGGCATGGTGCGCACCGCGCTGGACGCGGGCCATCCGCGCGTGATCGGCTTCGACATGGGCGGGACCTCGACCGATGTGTCGCACTACGCCGGCGAGTTCGAGCGTTCCTTCGAGACCCACGTGGCCGGCGTGCGCATGCGCGCGCCGATGATGAGCATCCACACGGTGGCCGCGGGCGGCGGCTCGGTGATCGCCTTCGACGGCGCGCGCCTGCGCGTCGGGCCCGAATCGGCAGGCGCCAACCCGGGCCCGGCCAGCTACCGGCGCGGCGGGCCCCTGACCACCACCGATGCCAACGTGCTGCTCGGCAAGATACAGCCGGCGCATTTCCCGAAGGTCTTCGGGCCGGGTGCCGACGAGGCGCTGGACCTCGAAGCGGCTCGCCGCGGCTTCGGCGCCATGGCGCAACGGATGAGCGAAGCCACGGGCCGGGACGTGAGCGCGGAGGAGGTCGCCAGCGGCGCGCTGCGCATCGCGGTGGCCAGCATGGCCAACGCGGTCAAGCGCATCTCGGTGGCGCGCGGCTACGACGTCACGCAGTACACCCTGCAATGCTTCGGCGGCGCGGGCGGCCAGCACGCCTGCCTGGTGGCCGATGCGCTGGGCATGCAGCGGGTCTACCTGCATCCCTTTGCCGGTGTGCTGTCGGCCTTCGGCATGGGGCTGGCAGACCAGCTGGCGATGCGCGAGCGCGCGCTGGAGCGCCGGCTCGATGCCGACGGGCTCGCGGCGGCGCGCAGCACGGCGCTCGCGCTGGCCGACGAAGCCATCACCGAGCTGCACGCCCAGGGGGCGAACGGCGCCGGCATCGGGACCGTCCATCGGGTGCAGCTGCGTTACGAGGGCACCGACACCGCGCTCGCCTGCACGCTGCCCGTGGAGACGCCCCAGGGCGAGGCGCTGGACGCGCTACGCGCCGAATTCGAGGCCGCCTACCGCCGCCGCTTCGCCTTCCTGATGCCGGAGCGCGCGCTGGTGATCGAGGCGGTGACGGTCGAGGCCTCGGCCGCCGGCGAGCGCGCCGCCTCGCCATCGGGCGCCGGCGAAGCCGTCCGGCACGTGCCGCGGCCGCATGCCGCGGTCCGCGTCTTCTGCGATGCCGACGAAGCGCCGGCCGGCTGGCGCGATGCAGCGCTGCACCTCGAGAGCGAACTGCGCCCCGGCGCC
>DATFFA010000198.1:0-11526 GCA_035250605.1 Variovorax sp.
CTCCTTCGTGCTGAAGATGCCGTCGCGCAGCGAGGCGCGGAACTCCGGCGTGCCCGGCTCGCCCTTGGCGCGCGCGGCGGCATCGGCGAACACCATCCAGGCGTCGAAGGAATAGGCGGAGAAGGCATCGGTGGTCGGCGCGCTATTGACCTTCTGGAACACGGCGCGGAATTCGGCCGCGATCTTCTTGGTCGGGTGGCTGTCCGGCAACTGCTCGGCCACGATCACCGGGCCGGTGGGTGCCAGCAGTCCTTCGACCGCGTTGCCGCCCACGCGCACGAAGTCGGGGTTGATCAGCGCATGCATGCCGTAGATCTGGCCCTTGTAGCCGCGCTCCGAGAGCGCCAGGTAGGGCAGCGCGCCCGGCGTGCCCGAGGTGCCGGTGATCACCGCGTCGGGACGCAGCGCGACGATCTTCAGCACCTGGCCGGTGACCGAGGCGTCGGCGCGCGCATAGCGCTCGTTGCTCACCACCTTGATGCCGGCAGCCGGCGCGCTCTTGGTGAGCGCGTCGTAGACCAGGTCGCCCCAGGCATCGGAGAAGCCGATGTAGCCCACGGTCTTCACGCCCGACTTCTTCATCTGGTCGACGACCGCATTCAGCATCAGCGGTGCGGGTTGCGGCAGCGTGACCATCCACGCGCCTTCCTCGCCGGGCAGGTTGGCGTTGGCGATGGAGATCAGCGGCGTCTTGGTCTCGCGCGCCACCGCGGCGATGGCAAGCGCGCCGGGCGAGCCGGCCGTGCCGATGATGACGTCGACCTTGTCCTCGTCGATCATCTTGCGCGCATTGCGCGCGGCGGTCGACGGGTCGGACGCGTCGTCGAGCTGCACCAGCTGGATCTTGCGGCCGTTCAGCTCGGACTTGTAGGCCAGCGCAGCCTTCATGCCCTTGTCGTAGGGAATGCCCAACGAGGACACCGGCCCCGACAGCGAGGTGATGAAGCCGACCTTGTAGTCGGCCGCCCAGGCACTCGCGGCGCTCAGCGCGCCGATGCCCAGGACGATGCCCGCCAGGGCGCGGATGGGGCTTGCAACTCTCATGACGATCCTCCAGAAAGGTTGGGACAAGGCCTGAAGATGATTTCTGAAATGTTTAGACCTAAACAATACTAGCGAGACGACGGTGCGATGACAAGGGAGGCAACGAGGGGTTTCGCGTAAAAGGCGCGCGATGCACCGCTACAGCGCGAGACTTCCCACGCTGGTGCCGCCGCACACGTAGAGCACCTGGCCGGTGATGAAACCGTTGGCCGGGTCGACGAAGAAGCGCACGGCGCGCGCCACGTCGGCCGCCTCGCCCAGGCGCTGCACCGGCACCGAGGCGGCGAGCTGGCGTTCCTTCTCGCTGCCGGCTTCCACCACGTCGTAGAACATGTCGGTGCGGATCGGCCCCGGCGCCACCACGTTGACCGTGATGCCGTCGGCCGCCAGCTCCAGCGCCCAGGTGCGTGCCATGCCCAGCATGCCGGCCTTGGTGGCCGAGTAGTTCGTGCGCGTGGCCAGGCCCACTGCCGCGCGCGAGGACAGGAGCACCACGCGGCCGAAGCGCTCGGCGCGCATCGCGGGGAGCGCCGCCTGCACCAGCTGGATCGCGCAGCCCAGGTGCAGCTGGGCCAGGGCGTCGAGGTCCTCGAGCTTGGCTTCGGCCAGCAGTGCAGGACGGATGACCCCGGCGTTGTGCACCACGGTCCTGACCTCGAAGCGGCTCGCCATCTCGCGCGCGGCCTGCGCCGTCGCGGCGCGGTCCATCAGGTCGACCTCGATGTTGTAGAGCTTGGGGTGGTTGATCTCGCATCGGCGCCGCGCCAGCGACACCACTTCCCAGCCTTGCGCGAGCAGGTCCGCGCAGATCGCCTTGCCGATGCCGGCACTGCCGCCGGTGACGGCGACGACGGGATGCGTGAGGTTCATGACGATCTCCTTCTCTTGCTCAAGCGGCGTGCCCCACCAGCGCCAGCACCCGCAACGGGCTGCCGCTGCCCTTCTCGATCTTGAGCGGCGGGCAGATCAGCACCGCGCCGGTGGGCGGCAGCAGGTCGAGGTTGCTGAGGCACTGCAGGCCATAGCGACCGGCGCCGTGCATGAAGTAGTGGCAGGGGTAGGGCGGGCGCAGGTGGTAGCCCTGGCCCGCATCGGTGCCGATGGCTTCGGAGCCGAAGCCCAGCACGTCGCGCTGCTCGACCAGGAAGCGCACCGCCTCGGCGCTGGGACCGGGCGTGTGCTGGCCGGTTTCGTCGAAGTTCTGGTAAGCCTCGGGGTCCGAGCGCTTCGACCAGTCGGTGCGCATCAGCACCCAGGCGCCCTTCGGGATGCGGCCGTGTTCGGCCTCGAAGCGCTCGATGTCCTCCACCGTCATCAGGTAGTCGGGATCGGCCTTCACCTGCTGCGAGCAATCGATCACGCAGGCCGCCGCCACGAAGTGCTGCACGGGGATGGTGTCGACCGAATTGTTCGGCAGGTCGCGGCCCGAGATCCAGTGGATGGGCGCGTCGAAGTGCGTGCCCGTGTGCTCGCCGCAGGAAAAATTGTTCCAGTACCAGCCGGGCCCGCGCTCGTCGTACTTCGACACCTCCTCGATGCGGAAGGGCCAGCACTGGCCCATCTCGGGCGGCAGCGCGATCTGCGGGAATTCGGGCGTCAGCGTCTGCGTGAGGTCGACCACGCGGATGCGGCCGGAGGCCATGGCGCCCACCAGGCTGCCGAGGATCTCGGCGGTGGACATCGGTTCGGTCGTTGTTGTCGTCGTCATTTCAGCCTCCAGCTGCGAGCTCGCGTTCGAGCACCTTGGGGTTGTCGCGCCAGCGCTCCAGCCATTCCTGCGCCACATCGCCCGGATACACGTCCTCGATGCCTTCGCGCAGCGCCTTGACGATCGCATTGGCGAGCGCGCCCGGCGTCACCTTGGGCGGCGGCAGGTGCTGGTTCCATTCGTCGTCGATCGGCCCCGGGAACACATTGACCACGCGGATGCCGGCCGGCCGCATCTCGGCGCGCAGGCACTGCGCCAGCGAGTACGCCGCCGCCTTGGAGGCGCTGAAGGTGCCGTGCGGCGGAAAGTTCGCGAGCGCGTAGATCGACAGCAGGTTGACCCAGGCCGTGGCGCCGGTCACGCCGTCGGCCGAGCGCCCCTTGAGCGCCGGCCCGAACTCCTGCGCCAGGCGCAGCAAGCCGAAGTAGTTGATGTCCATCTCGGCCTTGGCCACGTCGGTGCCGCGGCGTGCGCCGATGCCGAAGGTGCGGTGCACCTCGGCGTTGTTGATCACGATGTCGACCTTGCCGCCGATCTCGCCGGCCAGCTCGCTGACCGAGCGGCCGTTGGTGAGGTCCAGCGGCACCAGCGTCACTTGCGGCAGGGCCGTGATGTCCTCCAGGCCGCCGAGCTTTTTCCAGGGCTCGGCATGGCCGACCCACACGATGTCGGCACCTGCCTTCACCAGGGCGCGCACGATGGCCTGCCCCACTTCGGTCTTGCCGTCGGTGACCAGCGCCTTGCGGAACTTCGGATCGCTGGTCATCTCGCGCAACATCTTGTCGTCGGCCATATGGGCACTCCCTTCGTTCGGAAATCCGATCAGTACGGCTTGTCCCGCGCGGTCGAGCCGCGCGCCCACGCGCACGCGCACCGGCGCATCGCCCACCTCGCCGTGCATGTGCACCATCAGCGTCGGGCCGCTGTCGAGATGCACCAGGCCGAGGCGCCAGGGCAGGCGCTCGCGGAAGAACAAGTCGTTGCTGTGATACAGCGTGGTGCTGCTGATGAGCTCGCCCTCGCCGGTCTGCTCGCGCCAGAGCAGGCGCGGCGACAGGCACTTGTGGCAGGCCTCGCGCGGCGGGTACTGCACCGTGCCGCAGTCCTTGCAGGTCTGCAGCTCGAAGCGGCCCTCGGCAGCGGCGGCCGTCATGCCCAGCGCAACGCGGCCGCGGGAACCCGGCGGCAGGTTCATCTGCCGGGTGCGCAGGATCGGGTTCTTGCGCTTGGGGCGCATCAGGGGCATGGTCATTGCGCCTCCGCCGGGCCGCCGCGAGGCAGGCGTTCCGCCCCCTCGGGGGGCCGTGCAGCCGCGCAGCGGCAAACGTGGGGATTGTTCATTCCGGCCTCCCGAGAATCACCGCACCCGTGCACAGGCAGCGGTCGTAGGTGACCATGCCGAAGCCCGCCACCAGCCCCAGCTTCGCATCGGCCACGGTGCGCGGACCGGCCTGGTCCGTGAGCTGACGGATCGCCTCCACCATGCCGAGAAAGCCGCCCGCTGCGCCGGCCTGCCCGGCCGAGAGCTGGCCGCCGCTGGTGTTGTTGGGAAAGCTGCCGTCGACGGTCATCGTGTGCTCGCGCACGAAGGCCGGGCCCTCGCCCTTCTCGCAGAAGCCCAGGTCCTCGAAATGCATCATGACGATCACCGGGTAGTCGTCGTAGGTCTGGACGAAATCGAGCTCGGCGGGCTTCACGCCGGCCTGCGCATAGAGGTCGTCGCGGTCCTTGCGCCAGCCGCCCTGCACCATGACCGGGTCCTCGGCATAGGCGTTGTGGCGCTCGATCGCACCCCGGATCACCACGTGCGCCAGGCCCAGGTCGCGGGCGCGCGCCTCGCTCATCACCAGGAAGGCCTCGGCGCCGGCGCAGGGCATCACGCAGTCGAACAGATGAAGGGGCTCGGAGATCGGCCGCGCGCCCATGTACTCGTCGAGCGTGAGCGGCTTCTTGAACATCGCATTCGGATTGCCGAGCGCATTGGTGCGCTGGTCCACCGCGATGCGGCCGAAGTCCTCGCGCCTGGCGCCGTAAGTGCGCATGTAGTTGGCCGTGATCATCGCGAAGATCGAGTTGGGCCCGCCCGAGCCATAGGGGTAGCTCGCATCGCGCGCAAAGTTGCTGAAGCTGCCCAGCGTCAGGCGGAACGAGTCGACATGGTTCGTGTCGGCGCCCACGCAGGCCACGATCTCGGCATCGCCCGCCTGCACCGCGCGCGCCGCGCGGCGCAGGCACATCACGCCCGAGGCGCCGCCGGTGGGCACATGGTCCAGCCAGCGCGGCGAGAGGCCCAGGTGCTGCGTCACGCCGACGGCCGTGTCGGGCGCCAGCGAGAAGCTGCTGAGACACAGGCCGTCGATGTCTTCCTTGGCCACGCCGCTGGCCTTGACCAGCGCTTCGAGCGCCTGGCCGACGAACCAGTGCGCACTGCGCGTGGAGTAGCGCACGTAGGGCACGGTCACCGGCACCGCCACCGCGACGCCTTCGTAGGAAAGCCGGTTGCGCGCCATCTCAGGCCTGCCTCTTCTTCATCGCGCGGGTGTCGATGCAGTGCGCCTGGCCCGGCAGCCCGTGCGCCAGTTCGCGCAGCTGCCCGCGCTGGATCTTCTGCGATGCCGTCAACGGCAGTGCGTCGACGAAGGCCACATAGCCGGGCGCCTTGTAGTAGGCCAGCTGCGCCAGCGCATGCTCGACGATGCTCTGCGCGATCTCCGTGCGCTGCGACGCATCGATCGCCTCGCGCACCACGATGCAGGCCAGCACTTCGTCGCCGCGCACGGTGTCGGGCGTGGCGGCGACGGCGGAGGTCTTGACCGCCGGATGCTGGTTCAGCACGCTCTCGACCTCGACCGCCGAGATGTTCTCGCCGCTGCGGCGAATCACGTTCTTCTTGCGGTCGACGAAGAAAAGGTTGCCATCGGCGTCGCGCCGCACGAGGTCGCCGGTATGGAACCAGCCGTCGGCCCAGGCCTCGCGCGTGGCTTGCTCGTCCTTCAGGTAACCGGAAAAGAAATAGCGCCGCGGGTCGTCGCCGGCGGAGCGCACCAGCAGCTCGCCGGGCACATCGGCCGGCACGTCCCGGCCTTCGTCGTCCGTCAGCCGGAGCTCGACGTAGTCCTGCTGCCGGCCGAAGCAGCTCGTGCCCACCAGGCGCGGCTCGCGGTTGGCCATGATGCAGGCACCGGCGCCGGTCTCGGTCATGGCCCAGGCCTCGACCAGCGGGAAGCCGAAGCGCGATTCGAAAGGCGCATGGTTCTTGCGGTCCACGCCGGCGCCGAAGCCCCAGCGGATCGCATGGTCCTTGTCGGCCGCCGAATCCGGCGCGGCCAGCAGCATCGCCGGCATCACGCCCAGGTAGTGGACGATGGTGGCGCGGCTCTCGCGTGCGCTCGCGAGCCAGGTCTTCGGGTGAAAGCGGTCCAGCTGCACCAGGCAGCCGCCGGCCACCAGCACCACCATCGTCGAGAACGCCATCGCGTTCATGTGGTTGAGCGGCAGCGGCGTGATCACCCGCTCCGCATCGCGGCGGATGCCGCACACGCCGTCGAGCGCGGCATACCATTCGCCCGCGCGCAGGAAGTAGGCGTTGCCCAGGATGCAGCCCTTGGGCCGGCCGGTGGTTCCGGAGGTGTAGAGCAGCGCGCATTCGGTGCCGAGGCCGATCGCTTCGGACGCGTGCGGCGGCTGGGTCTTGGCCGTGGGCACTGCGTCGCCGGAGCCCATGGTCTCGAAGGCGATGCCGGCCTGGGCCGCGGCGGCGCGCAGGTCGGCGGCGCGCTCGGGCAGTGTCACGGCCAGCCCGATCTCGCTGTGGCCGATCAGGTAGACCAGCTCGGCCGAACGCATCTCGGCATTGATGGGGACCACGCTCACGCCCAGCGCATTGAGGGCCAGCCAGTGGAGCAGGAAGGCGGGACGGTTCTCCAGCAGCAGGCCGACGCGGTGGCCGTGGCCGTAGCCGGCTTCCGCGTAAGCGGCGCGCAGGCGCTCGACCTCGGCCGCGGCCTCGCCCCAGCGTATCGCGCCGGGCGCAATGCCGTAGGCCTTCGCCGTCACCGACTCCGTGAAAAGGAACTCCGCATCCGGCGTGCGCGCCGCGGTGGCTGCGAAGCATTGATGGACAGTGGCGTGCATCTCGTCCCTAGATGAAGAGCTGCACGGCCGGCAGTGCCGCGTCGCAGTTGAGCAGGTTCACGCGCTTGAGCGTCATGCGCAGCCGTCCGTCCACCTGCGTGAGGTGGTGGAAGAAGGTGCCCACGTAGAACTGCAGCTCGTCGCCCTGCGACTCGGTGTAGTGGAACTCGGTGCGCACCACGAAGGCATTGCCCGCTTCGTCGAAGAGCTCGACGGTGGGCGTCTGAAGCAGGTGGTGGCAGCGGCTGGGCGGCTGCTGCGAAAAGGCGCGCGGGCTCTTCAGGCGCTCGATGCGCAGGTCGCGCAAGAGCTTGTCCTCGTACATGTGCGAGCAGTGGTTGAGGCCATCCTCCTGGTCCGGCGCGGCCGGTATCCAGTAGTAGGCATCGTCGGTGAAGAGCGAGTTCCACTCCTCGTAGCGCTTGCCGTCGAGCAGACGAGCCTCCTGCACCACGAAGTCGACGAGATCCTGGCGCGTGACGGTGTTCTCGCTCATCACATCGTCTCCGTCATGTAGCGGGCCCAGCTGCGGTATTGATTGCGCATCGGCAGCTCGTTGGTGCCGCCGGTGGTGATCTCGCCGCCCTTCAGCTCCTCGGGGTCGTAGTTGCGATGCAGGCTGACCCACTCGTTGCCCGTTGCGTGCAGCCCGGCCTGCATGCCGCGGTAGGCCTGCAGGTCGTCATGCCCGACCACCGAAAAGGGCGAGTTGATCAGCCGGTTGTACATGGCGGTGCGCTGCAGCAGCTCGGGCGGCGCGCCCTTCAGGCGGAAGGTCCAGCTCTCGATCAGCGTCTTGTCGGCCGCGATCGGCTTGACCACGCGGATCGCCTGGATGGCACCCTTGATCGTGAGGTTGGGGTAGTAGACCGTGTTGTGGCGCGCCATGCCGAGGATCTGCGCCGTGCGCTCCTCGCCGTACTTCGCCTTCATGGCGTCGTCGTACTCGGGGATCGCCTTGTACTTGCTGTGGATGCTGAAGTGCACGCCGGTGAAGCTGTGGCCGTTGTCGTAGGCCCGGATGCCCATGTCGTCGAAGAACTTGTAGTCCGACATGAAGGGCACGAACTGTTCGATGGCCATGGGCTTCGGCTCGTCGGCCGGCTTGTCGGACCACATGCGCTTGGCGGTGCCGGCCGATGACTCGTGCGCCACCATGGGGTGCATGGTGTCGTTGAGGTTCTCCACGAACATCTTCCAGTTGCACTGGTGCATGAAGCGCAGGCAGCCGCCGGCGATCTCCAGCTCGCCTTCGGGCGAGCGGTCGGCCATGTTGTCGATGGAGCTCAGCGAGTCGCCGAAGTAGGTCTCGAAGTCCGGGCCGACGTCGTTGATCTTGACGAAGACGAAGCCGCGGTGGCTGCGCACGTTGCGGATGGTGGTCAGGCCCTTGGCCGATTCGCACTCGTGCAGCTGCGTGCCCTCGTAGCCGTTCTTCAGCGGGATCGCGAGCAGCGAGCCGTCGGTCTTGAAGGTCCAGGCGTGGTAGGGGCAGCGGAAGAACTTGCCGGTGTTGCCGCAGGGCGCGCTCACCAGGCGCGAGCCCTTGTGGGCGCAGCGGTTCATCATCGCGCGCAGCGACCCGTCGCTGTGGCGCACCACGATCAGGGGTCGCCCCGCGATCTCGTTGCTGATGTAGTCGCCGGGCTTGGGCAGCTGGCTCTCGTGGCCCACGTAGTTCCAGGTGTTCGCGAAGAAATGCTCCTGCTCCAGCTCGAACAGCTCCTGGCTGATGTAGAGGTCGCGGTGTACGCGGTCGTTCTGCACCAGGGCGCGCACGGCCTCGGGGTTGCCTCGGTAGGAAGTCATCGTGTCGCTCTCCTTCAGATGTCCAGCACCAGCTTCGCCCCCTTGGCGCGCGAAATGCAGATCTGCATCACGTTGCCCTCGGACTTCTCGCGGGCGCTCAGCACGTAGTCGCGGTGATCGATCTCGCCTTCCAGCACCGCCGTCGTGCAAACGCCGCATTCGCCGCGCTTGCAGTCGTACATCGGATCGCAGCCATGCTCGATCAGGCAGTCGAGGATGCTCTGATCGGCGGGCACCGTAAAGCGCCGGCCGGATTGGGCGAGCTCCACCTCGAAGGGCTGGTCGCCTTCCTCGGCGACCGTCGTGGTGAAGAGCTCGAAATGCACGCGGTCGTGTTCCCAGCCGCGCGCCTGGGTGCGCGCCAGCACGGCGTCGAGCATGACCTTGGGGCCGCAGACATAGAGGCGGTCGCCGGCGGGCACGTCGTCGAGCACCGCGTCGATGTCGAGCGGCGTACCGGCGTCGGCATCGGCATGCACGTGCAGGTCGTCGCCCAGCAGGGCCTGCAGCTCGGGCAGGAAGGCCATCAGGTCGCGGCTGCGGCCGGCATAGTGCAGGCGCACCGGCTCGCCCTCGGCGCGGCGGCGCGCGGCCATGGTGGCCAGCGGCGTGATGCCGATGCCGCCCGCCACCAGCACCGTGCCGCCGGGGCCGGTGTGCAGCCGAAAGTCGTTCTTCGGCGGCTCGATGGTGACGAGCTCGCCCTTCTCGAGCCGCTCGTGCATGAAGCGCGAGCCGCCGCGGCCATCGGCCTCCTTGCGCACGGCGATGACGTACTGCGTGGGCGCGTTCGTCGCATTGCGCTCGGTGGCGAAGTTGATCAGCGAGTAGTGGCGCCAGTCCTTCGCGCCATCGGGCAGCTCGACCTGGATGCGCAGGTGGGCGCCGGCGCTGTAGCCCGGCAGCGCGCGGCCATCGTCGGCGCGCAGCACGAACATGCGGATCAGCGGGTTGAGCGCGCACGCCTCGGCGACGCGCAGTTGAAGTGTGGCGGTCATGCGTGTCTCTCTTGTCTGTTCACGTCGACTCTAGGCCAGCGCATGCCGCGCCAGCACGGTGCGCAGCTGGTGGCCCTGTTCATCGGCCAGTGCCGCGTCGCGCAGCTCGCGCAGCGTGGCCGGCGCCATGCGAGTGCCCGCCCGCTGGAAGGCGGCCATCAGCGTGTCGTAGTTGCGCAGGCCACGCTCGTGGGTGTCGCTGTAGCCCTTGACCAGGCGCTGGCACTGAGCCAGCTCGACCGCCAGCTCCGGGTGCTGCGCGGCGGTGGCGGCGATGCGCTGCAGCCAGTCCTCGATGCGGCGGTTCTCCTCGGCATAGCGGGTGGTGCTGCGGCGCCAGCGCTTCATGGCGGCGACCGTGGAGAGCATCAGGTAGCCGCCCAGCGTGCTGGTGCGGATCACGCGGCCCTTGCGCGTCATGCGCTCCACCAGGCGGCGCGGCCAGCCCGAGCCCATCAGCCAGCGGCCGATGCCGCCGGGCAGGGTCTCGCAGATCTCCTGCAGGCGCGGGTGCATGTATTCGTTGATCGCCAGCAGCTGGCCTTCTTGCAGGCCGGACTCGCCGCGCACGCGCTCGAAGCGCGAGGCGCGGGTCTTGAGCGCGGCCACCCGGGCCGTGTCCTCGTAGGTCATCCACAGCGCCAGGTGGCGGGCAGTCTCGCGCTGCAGCCGATGGTCCTCCCCCGCGGGCAAGGCAGCGATCGCGGCCATGCGGTCGAGGTAGAGGTTGGCGTAGGCCGGGTCCTGGTAGTCGATGAGGCGGCGCACGGCTTCGAACAGCATGGGGTGCAGCGCCGGCGCGAAGTCGCGCTGCACGCGTTCGACCAGCGCACGCACCGCGGGGTGCTTCGGCTGCGGCGGCGCACTCGGTGCGGGGATGGACACCGCTTCTTCCGCCGCGTCCTGCACCCGCGCGAAAGCGGCCCCGAAGGCCTTCAGGCTGGGCTTGACGCCCACGCCGCCGCGCTCGATGGTGGCCTCGAACTGCGCGCGACTGAACGGCAGAACGCCGGCGCCGGCCAGCGCGCCGAAGAGCACCGCGCTGATCACGCTGCCTGCCTCTTCCGCGGCCTTCGCCATGTCGAAGCGGATGAAGCGCTTGGCCGCCTTGTCCGCGTGTGCCAGCAGCTGGGCGCTGTCCACGCGGCCGTCGCCCAGGGCACTCTTCTCGGCGATCGAGTAGACGCGGTGGGTGGAAGCGACCAGGGTCGTGCGGTCCTTGGTGACCAGGCCGCGCTGCACGGCGCGGCCGGCTTCCATCAGCTCCGAGGCCAGCACCAGGTCGACATCGCCCGGCAGCGGCATCAGCGCCAGCACGGGCCGGCCGCCGTCGGCCTCGGCCTGCGCTTCAGGATAGAGCTCGACGTAGTAGATGGTTGCGCCGGTGCGCTGGGCCACGCCGGGCACCGAGGTGGTCTGCGCCACGTAGCCATTGGCCTCGCCCATGTCGACGATCCAGTCGGCCAGCACGCCGCCGCCCTCGCCGCCCATGGCGAGGATCGCGATCTTGATGGGTTGAATCATCGGTCGCCCCCAGGTTGGCTCGCTTCGTGTCGCCGCCCACCCCCTACCGGGCGCAACACCAGCGGTCCTGCGAAGCCGGTTCCGCGGTGTCCCTGGACCTGGGGCGCTGCGAACAGTCTTGGCGCTGCGTTGTTGTGTCGCATAGTCGTCTAGAACGCGTAGGTTGCACGACGCTTCGCCTCGCCGCGCTGGAGCCAGCCGATCACGCTCGCGCGCACACGCTCGCGGAAGCGGTCCCAGCCCGTCGGGTTGCTCACGATCTGCGCCTTGTAGAAAGAGGGGCAGAGCACGGCGGCATGCGAGACATCG
>DATFFA010000199.1:0-18171 GCA_035250605.1 Variovorax sp.
CCGAGCGCCGTCGAAGCCGCTGCGGTGGCCGTGCCCGCGGCACTGACCTCGCCCGTCGTGGCGATGCCGCGCACGGAGGTGCGAGAGCTCGGCGCCTTGCCGCCCTTGGCGCCCGAGGCGGCACCGGCACCGGCCGCCGCCGACGAATCCGCGCCGAGGTCGCTGTCCATGGCCACTTCGGGCTTCTGGGTCCAGCTGGGCGCCTTCAGCCAGCGCGACGGGGTGGAGCGCTTTCAGCAGCAGGTGGCCCGCAGCATGCCGGCGCTGGCCGGCGCGCTCAGCGTGTTCGCGGAGCGCGGGACCTTCCGGCTGCAGGCCGGGCCCTACGCCTCGCGCGACCAGGCGCGCGACACGGCCGAGCAGGTGCGCAATGGACTGCAGCTGGCGCCGATGATCGTCGAGCGGCGCTGAAACGCCGTCAGGCCGGGTCTTCTTCGGGCGGCGCGGACGTCCGCAGCGCCTCGAGTTCGGCCCGCGTGATGGCCGGCGCCGAGAAGCGTGCGGCAATGCGCGCCAGCTTCTCCGGATTGCGCTGCGTATGGATGCGCAGGATGCGCTCGCCATCGGTCTCGATGGTCTGCACCGATTCCAGGGCGCCGTTGAAGAAGCGCAACAGCCCCGGCTCGCCGTTGACCTCGGCAAGCTCCAGCCGCAGCCCCGCGCCGAGCAGCCGCGGGACGGCGTGGAAGTACTGCGCGATGCGCTGGGCGCCGCGCAGCATCTTGCGGAACGCGGGTACCTTGCCGCCGCTGTCGCCGACCAGCTCGACGTCTTCCGCCAGCAGTTCCTTCAGCCGCTGCATGTCGCCGCTGCCGGCGGCCTGCGCAAAGCCTTGCAGCAGGCGCAGGTGGGCATCGCGATCCACCGCGAAGCGCGGGCGGTCGTCCTGGATCTGGGTCTTGGCCCGGTGCACCAGCTGGCGGCAGGCCGCTTCGCTCTTGCCCAGGGTGCGGGCGAGGTCCGCGTAGTCGGCGTCGAAGACCTCGCGCAGCAGAAAGGCCGCCCGCGCCTCGGGCGCGAGGCGCTCCAGCACGGCCAGGAAGGCGACGGAGATGTTGTCGGCGCGCTCCAGCATCTGCTCGGGCGAAGCCGGCGCGTCGGTCACGAGCGGCTCGGGCAGCCAGGGGCCCTCGTAGTGCTCGCGCTGCAGCTTGGCGGCGCGCAGGCGGTCGATGGACAGGCGGGTGACCACCGTGACCAGCCAGGCCTCCGGGTTGTCCAGCGCATCGACCGTGGCGTCGTTCCAGCGCAGCCACGCATCCTGCACCACATCCTCGGCATCGGCCGGCGAGCCGAGCATGCGGTAGGCAATGCCCAGCAGGCGCTTGCGGTGGAGGTGGAAGGTGCGGGTGGAGGCGTCCATGTCGACGAGACGGGCGGGCTGCCCTCCTGTGACGGCCGCACGCCGCGGGCGCTCAGGCGCCCTGGTATTCGGCCCTCGGGCCGAGGGTGGCGGCGATTTCCTTGCGGTATCGGTTGAGTTCCTGCACGGTCTTGAAGCTGCGGTTCATCAGCAGGCTCAGGTTGTGCAGGATGCGCTCGCCGACCTTGTTTTCCCAGACGGCGTCGAACTTGATCTGCTTGTCCAGCCAGTGCTCCAGCCAGTCCGGGTCGGGCACGCGGCTCTGGATGGTGTCGTTCGGGAACAGCGCCTTGTTGACGTGCAGGTTGGTCGGATGCAGCGCCTGGGCGGTGCGCCGGGCGCTGGCCATCAGCACGCCGACCTTGGTGAAGGCGGCGCGGGCCTCGTCGCCGAACTTCTCGAGCGCGCGCTTCATGTAGCGCAGGTAGGCGCCGCCGTGGCGGGCCTCGTCCTGGCTCAGGGTGGTGTAGATGTGCTTGATGACCGGCTCGGTGTGCCACTCGGCGGCCCGGCGGTACCAATGGTTGAGGCGGATCTCGCCGCAGAAATGCAGCATCAGGGTCTCGAGCGGCGGGGCCGGGTCGAAGTCGAAGCGCACCTCGTGCAGTTCCTGCTCGGTGGGGGCATGCTGGGGGCTGAAGCGCTTGAGGTACTCCATGAGCACCAGCGAATGCTTCTGCTCCTCGAAGAACCAGATCGACATGAAGGCGGAGAAGTCGCTGTCGTGGCGGTTGTCGCGCAGGAACATCTCGGTGGCGGGCAGGGCGGCCCACTCGGTGATGGCATTCATCTTGATGGTCTGGGCCTGTTCTTCCGACAGGCGGCTCGCATCGAAGGACTGCCAGGGAATGTCCTTGTCCATGTCCCAGCGGACGGATTCGAGCTGTCTGAAAAGTTCCGGGTAGAGCATCAATGACTTTCTGAACCGGGCGATTTTAGACGCGGGGTTTGGCGCCCTCGTGACAAGCGCGCGATGATGCGGTATAGACGGCCGTGGCATCGCCCGGGCCGCGCCCCTTTTTCACCCTTGGAAACCGCCATGCGACGCCCCCTCCGACGGCCTTTTGTTGCTCCCTTTTTTGCAGCCCTCGCGGCGGCCGTCTGCCTGCTGCCTGCAGCCGCGGGCGCCCAGGACGCCGCAAGGCCCGCCGCCACGGCGATGCCTGCCGGCTGCCCTCCCATCCTGCAGCACACCTTCCCCCGCCTGCAAGACGAAAAACCCCAGGCCTTGTGCCAGTACACGGGCAAGGTGGTGCTGGTGGTCAACACCGCGAGCTTCTGCGGCTTCACGCCCCAGTACAAGGGCCTGGAGGCGCTGGACAGCAAGTACCGCTCGCGCGGGCTGGTGGTGCTGGGCTTCCCCTCCAACGACTTCTCGCAGGAGACAGGCACCAACAAGGAAATCGCGGAGTTCTGCGAAAGCACCTTCGGCGTGAAGTTTCCGATGTTCGCCAAATCGTCCGTGCGCGGCGCGCAGGCCAACGCCCTGTTCAAGGAACTGGCGCAGGCCACGGGCACGACGCCCAAGTGGAATTTCTACAAGTACCTGATCGGCCGCGACGGCAAGGTGGTGGAGTCGTATTCGAGCATGACCTCGCCGGACGACCGGGCCTTCGTGCGCGACCTGGAGAAGCAACTCGGGCCGCAGTGACGATTGCGGATTCCGGTCGGCGCGGCGCGTGCGCGGGGCTCGTTCACAAACGCTTACCACTGCCTGGGAACCGGTCCGCTCGGACCGGGCTCTTATCGGTTCGGGTGTGAAAAGACCCGAGCGTTTTTCATGTTGCGAGGCCTTCCGGACGCCTGACGTCCGGTCGAAATCCCGAGGCGATTCTTCTCCTCCTCCCTCCCTCCCTCCTTCGTTTCGGGGCGCCTCGCAGCATTTTTATCTTCCCCAAAAGCAAAGCCCCGCACTGCGGGGCTTTTGCTTTGGGCGCTGAGAAGCTCAAGGCGCCGTGTCGGCGAAGCTGGGCCGCAGCATGAGCTTGTCGTAGAGCTTGCCGAGGTTCGGGTGCTCGCCGCGCCAGTCGATATCCGGGAAGCGGAAGCCGATCCAGCCGAGCGCGCAGCCGACCGAGATGTCCGACAGGCTCAGGTGGATGCCGCTGCAGAAGGGCTTGTCGCCCAGGCCCTTGGCCATGGCGCGGATGCCGGCCTCGACCTTGGCACGCTGGCGGTCGATCCAGGCCTGGCTGCGCTCGCCGTCGGCGCGGCGGGCCCAGGTGGCCTCGAGGCGCCAGAGCACACCGGCATCCATCACGCCGTCGGCCAGGGCCTCCCAGGTCTTGACCTCGGCGCGCTCGCGGCCGGGCTGCGGAATCAGCTTGCCGACCGGGGACAAGGTGTCCAGGTACTCGACGATCACGCGCGAGTCGAACATCGCCTCGCTGCCGTCCATGATCAGGCAGGGCACCTTGCCCAGCGGGTTGGAACTCGCGATGGTGGTGTCGTCGGACCAGACGTCCTCGATCACGAACTGGTAGTCGAGCCGCTTCTCGGCCATGACCACGCGCACCTTGCGCACATAAGGGCTGGCTGCGGATCCGATCAGTTTCATGCGGGCTCTCTCCCCCTCGGGGTCGTCGTTGTAGCGTTTTGATTCTAGGGGAAGGCGCGCAGTGCAGAATCCCGCATCCAAGCCAACGAGGGAGAAGGTAGGAGAACATGGTCACAGAAGCGCCTGCAGATGCCGCGCCCGAGCGCCATCCGATCGAGTTCACGGCCAGCGGCAGCGAGTACTTCCGCATCTGGATCGTGAACCTGCTGCTCATCGTCCTCACCCTGGGCGTCTACCTGCCGTGGGCCAAGGTGCGCAAGCTGAAGTACTTCTACAGCAACACCTGGGTCGGCGGCGACGCGCTGGACTTCCACGGCGAACCGGCCAAGATGCTGCGCGGGACGCTGATCGCCGCCGGCTTCCTGATCGCCTACTCGGTGGGCAGCAATTTCTCGGGCTGGGCGGCACTGCTGGCGGCGCTGGCCTTCGTGGCGCTGTGGCCGGCGCTGTTCCGCGCGGCGATGCGCTTTCGCCTGGCCAACACCAGCTGGCGCGGCCTGCGCTTCCATTTCGCGGGCGACACCGCGGGCGCCTACGCCTGCATGATGCCGCCCCTGGCGCTGGCCTTGCTGCCGGTGGCCCTGGCCGGGGCGATGGCTGGTGCGCCGGTGGACGGCAAGCCCTCCGCGCTGCCGGCGGTGGCCACCGGCCTCGTCGGCCTGGGCATGCTGGCCTTCATCGCGGGGCTGCCCTATTTCCTCTGGCGCGTGCGGCGCTACCAGCACGACAACTACGCCATCGGCCCGCTGCAGACCCGGCTCAAGGCCGACCTGGGCGTGCTCTACGGCATCTTCATCAAGCTGATCGGGATCAGCTTCGCGGCCTTCGCAGTCATGCTGCTGGCGGGCGGCTTGTTCGCCTTCGCCGGGCGCAAGACCGGCACCGGCGCGGGCTTCGTCATCGTGGCGGCGCTCATGGGCTTCGGCGCGATCCTGCTCGTCAACATCCTGCCCAAGTCCTACCTGCAGGTCCGGCTGCAGAACCTGCTGTGGTCGACCACCGGCAACGAGGTGCTGCGCTTCGACAGCCGCCTGAAGTTCGGCAGCTACATGGGGCTGCAGTGCAGGAACTACCTGCTGATCTTTCTCACGCTGGGCCTCTACTGGCCCTTCGCGGTGGTGAACACGCGGCGCGCCCAGATCGAGGCGGTCGAGCTGCAGACGCGCATCGGGCTCGATCAGCTCAGCCAGGCGGCGGCACGGGAAGACCCGGGCGCCACCGGCGACATGGCGGCCGACCTGTTCGGGCTGGACATCGGCTTGTGAGGGCCGCACGGCCGACGCAATGAGCTCAGCCCTGGAGGTCCGCTTCTTCGACGGCCGCAGCAGCCGGCCCCAGGCGGCGCGCCTGCACGTCCAGGGCGACGTCCTGACCATCGCGCCGGCGCCCGGCGAAGCTTTCGCAGCGTTCAGCGTGCCGCTGGCGCCGCTGCGCTGGCCCGAGCGCACGCGCCATGGGGGCCGTCTGCTGCAGCTGCCGCAAGGCGCCGGCGTGCAGGCCCTCGATGTCGCGGCGTGGGACGCCTGGGTGGCCCAGCTCGGCCGCCGCGAGAGCTGGGCGGTTCGCGCCCAGCAGAACTGGCGCGGCGTGGCGCTGGCCCTGGCGCTGCTGCTGGCGGCGACTGCGGCGCTGTACCAGTGGGGCCTGCCCTGGATCGCGCGCGGCGTGACCGCGGCGGTGCCCGCCAGCGTCGACGCGATGATCGGCGCCGAGGTGCTCGAATCCATCGACCAGTCGCTGCTCGCGCCCAGCGCGCTGCCTCCGGAGGAGCAGGAGCGCCTGCGCCGCGCCTTCGCGCGGATGGTGCACGCGGCCCATCCGGAAGGCGCGCCGGCCTGGAAGCTGGAGTTCCGCCGCGCCCGCGACAAGCGCCTGGGCCCCAATGCGCTGGCGCTGCCGGGCGGCACCATCATCCTGACGGACGAATTGGCGGAACTGCTGCCCGGCGACCCGGATGCGGTCCTCGGCGTGCTGGGCCACGAGTTCGGCCATGTGCGGCTGCGCCATGCGATGCGCCAGCTGGTGCAGGCCTCGGCCATCGGCTTTGCGGTGTCGGTCGCTTTTGGCGACTACGGCACGCTGATCGGCACTGCGCCGGTGCTTCTGGCCTCGCTCGGCTACTCGCGCGATGCCGAGCGCGAGGCCGATGCCGAATCGGTGCGGCTGATGCGCGCCGCCGGCATTTCGCCGCGCGTGATGGTCGCCTTCTTCGAGGCCATCGAACGCTGGCGCGCCGGCCAGAAGCGCGCCGGGGTGGACGACGACGCCATCGGCCTGGCCTTCTCCTCGCACCCGGCCACGGCCGAGCGCATCGCCTTCTTCCGCGCCGCCGCCGCCGACTGAAATTGAAGGCCCCGGGGCGGCACCTAAAATTCAAACATGAGTTTCTCCACCGTCTCCGCCCTTTCCCCCCTCGACGGCCGCTACGCGGCCAAGCTCTCGGCCCTGCGGCCCCTGATGAGCGAACAGGGCTACATGCACCGGCGGGTCCAGGTCGAAGTCGCGTGGTTCATCGCACTGTCGGACTGCGGCTTCCCCGAGTTCAAGCCGCTCACCGGCGGCGCGCGCAAGTACCTGCTCGGGCTGGTCACCAATTTTTCCGAGGCCGACGCAGTCGCGATCAAGCAGATCGAGAAGACCACCAATCACGACGTGAAGGCGGTGGAGTACTGGATCAAGTCCAAGTTCGAGGCACGGCCCGAGCTGCTCGCGGCCTCGGAGTTCGTGCATTTCGCCTGCACCAGCGAGGACATCAACAACACCAGCCATGCGCTGCAGATCCAGGCGGCGCGCGAGAAGGTCGTGCTGCCCGCGATCGACGGCCTGATTGCCACCCTGCGCGAGATGGCGGGCCGCTTCGCAGAGGTGCCGATGCTGTCGCGCACGCACGGCCAGACCGCCAGCCCGACCACCGTCGGCAAGGAGATCGCGAACGTGGCGGTGCGCCTGGCCAAGGCCCGCGAGCGCATCGCCGGCGTGGCGCTGCTGGGCAAGATGAACGGCGCGGTGGGCAACTACAACGCCCACATGGCGGCCTGGCCCGAGTTCGACTGGGAGGCCTTCAGCCGCAAGGTGGTCGAGACGCCCGCACCGTTGGGCCTGGGCCTCACCTTCCAGCCCTACAGCATCCAGATCGAGCCGCACGACTACATGGCCGAGCTCTTCGATGCAGTGGCGCGGATCAACACCATCCTGGTCGACTTCGCGCGCGACGTCTGGGGCTACGTGGGGCTGGGCTACTTCAAGCAGCGGCTCAAGAAAGGCGAGATCGGCTCCTCGACCATGCCGCACAAGGTCAATCCCATCGACTTCGAGAACGCCGAGGGCAACCTGGGACTCGCCAACGCGCTGCTGCGCCACCTGAGCGAGAAGCTGCCGATCAGCCGCTGGCAGCGCGACCTGACCGACAGCACCGTGCTGCGCAACATCGGCGTGGCCTTCGGCTATGCGGTGCTGGCTTATGCGAGCCTGGCGACGGGGCTGGGCAAGCTGGAGCTCAACGAAGAGGCGCTGGCCGAGGACCTCGACGCCTCCTGGGAAGTGCTGGCCGAGCCGATCCAGACCGTGATGCGGCGCTTCGGCGTGCAGGGCGCCTATGAGCAGCTCAAGGAGGTCACGCGGGGCAAGACGGTGACCGCCGAGGCGCTGCACAAGCTGATCCGCTCGCTCGAGATCCCCGACGCCGAGAAGGAAAGGCTGCTGGCCATGACGCCGGGCAGCTACACCGGCAAGGCGGCCGAGCTGGCGCGGCGGGCTCAAACCCCTTAGCCGACTGCGCCCGGCATCTTCTTCTTCATCTTTGACAGCCAGCGCCGCGTTCGCGTCGGTGCAAGCCAGCAACCCATGAGACAGATCCGCCTCACCCCATGCTGCGCCCTGCACTGCGACGCCTCTGGCTTCAGGCCCATCGCTGGACGGCCCTCGGCCTCGGCTGGCTTCTTGCGCTGACGGCCCTGCTCGGCGCCGCGCTGGTCGTGGCGCAGCCGCTGGACCGCTGGGCCCATCCCGGGCTTTTTGTGTCGAAATCGGCCGGCAGCGCGCCGGCGGCGCCCTTGGAACCGGTGCGCCAGCGCCTGCTGCGCGAGTTCGGCCCGCGCACCGGCCTGACGCTGCGTCCGCCGCGCCAGCCGGACGACACGCTCTGGGTGCGCGTGCGCGGAAGTTGGAACGGCACGGTGTACCTGGACCCGGCCACCGGGCTGGAGCAGGGCCGGCGCGGCGAGCACGAGGGCGCCTTCAACCTGTTGTTCGAGATCCACAGCTCGCTGCTGCTCGAGGACACGGGCAAGGCCCTGCTCACGAGCGTGGCGCTCGCCTATGCGCTGCTGCTTCTGTCCGGTCTGGTGCTGTGGTGGCCGACGCGTTGGCCGCCCTCCTGGCGGGTCGAGCTGCGCCGCGGCCTCGTGCGCGGGCTGTTCGATCTGCATCGCACCGGTGGGGCACTTCTGGGGCTGCTGGTGCTGGTGTCGGTGCTGAGCGGCGCGTACATGGCCTGGCCGCCGTTGCGCCGCTTCGTCAGCACCCTGGCCGGATCGGCGCCGACAGCGCCACCCCCCGTGCCCAAGGGCGCCGTCGAAGGCCCGCCGGCCACGCTCGACGCGCTGCTGGAGCGGGCCCGCGCCGTCTTCCCGCGCCAACCGATCGGCTACATCCATCTGCCGCCGCAGTCCGCGCGACCGGTCCAGGTGCGCTTCAGACTGGACGACGACCCGCATCCCAACGGGCTGAGCTCGGTCTGGCTGCACCCGGTCAGCGGCGAGGTGCTGGGCGCGCGCCGCTGGAATGCGCTGGACCCGGGTGCGCGTGCCGTGGCCGTGATCTACCCCTTGCACACCGGCGCACTCGGCGGGACCGCGCACTCGGTGCTCACGGCGCTGACCGGGCTGGCCCTGGGTGGGCTGGGCTTCAGCGGACTTTGGCTCTGGTGGCGCCGCCGTCGCCGCCGCTGAGCCTGCACCGCCCATCTTTTCTTTCGTCTCTTTCACCGATCTCCATGAAAACCATGCACATCCACCCTCCCTTGCCCTCGCGCACCATCGTCGCCGCCGCGTGCGGCCTGCTGCTCGCGATGAGCGCCGCAGCGCAATCGAGCGTGACGGACGCCGAGGCGCCGACGCTCGGCACCATCCAGGTCAGCGGCGACTGGCTGGGCTCGGGCCTGCAGAACAGTGTGCAGGGCTTCGCCGGGGCGCGCACGCTGGTCCAGCGCCAAGCCATCTCCGACACCGGAGCGGCCAGCATCGGCGACGTGGTGCGCACCATCCCCGGCGTGCAGGTGACCGACAACTCCTCCAGCGGCGGCAGCGCGATCTCGCTGAACATCGGCGTGCGCGGTCTCGAAGGCCGCTACTCGCCCCGCTCCACGGTGCTGCTCGACGGCATTCCGCTGGCGGTCGCCCCCTACGGCCAGCCGCAGCTGTCCTTCGCGCCCGTGAGCCTGGCCAACATCGAATCGATCGACGTGGTGCGCGGCGGTGGCGCAGTGCGCTACGGGCCGCAGAACGTGGGCGGCATCATCAACTTCCGCACGCGCTCGATCCCGAACGAGCCGCTCGCGGGCGATGTCTCGCTGCGCTACAACAGCTTCGGCGAGGGCGGGCACAGCACGCAGTACAGCGCCTTCATCGGTGGCCAGGTCACCAAGGAACTGGGGCTGGCGCTGCTCTATTCCGGCTCCGACGGCAGCGGCTGGCGCGAGCACAGCAAGGAAAGAATCGACGACGTGGCGCTCAAGTTTCGCTACGAGCTGAGCCCCACCTCCGAGCTGTACGGCAAGTTCTCGTACTACGAGGCCCGCACCGAGGTGCCCGGCGGCCTGAACCGCGCGCAGTACGCGGCCGACCCCTTCCAGTCGCAACGCACGCGCGACCTCTGGAGCGGGCGCCGCACCGGCATCGACCTGGGCTACCTCAACACGATCTCGGACACGCAGGAGTTCGAGCTGCGCGCGTTCTACAACGACAGCTTCCGCCAGAGCCTCCTGGCCAACAACTTCGACGCCGGCGCCACCTCGGTAAGCAACCAGCCGCGCAACTACGGCGTGCTGGGGATCGAGCCGCGCTACACGCAGCGCTTCAGCACCGGCAGCGTGACGCAGGACGTCAGCGTGGGCTACCGTTACATCCGCGAGCGCGCAGACGAGACGAACGTGAACACCAACCTGCGCACCGCGCGGCAGACCATTGCGCGCCGCTCGGAGAACAGCACGGACGCGCACGCCTTCTACATCGACGATCAAGTCGCCATCGGCCGCTGGCGCGTGACGCCCGGCGTGCGCTTCGAGCGCATCGAGACCGGACGCGAGAACACGCTCACCGGCTACGGCGAAAGCGTGAAGAACAGCAAGTCGCTGCCCTCGGTCAACCTGGCCTATCTGCTGAGCCGCGAGCTGACGCTGTTCGCCAACTACAACACCTCCTTCGGCAGCATCCAGCACCTGCAGCTCAACCTGAACCCGCTTGGCAATCCGCTGATGCCGGAAGTGGCGAAGACAATCGAGGCCGGCGCGCGCTGGAAAAGCGGCAACCTGTCGGCCGAGGCGACCCTGTTCAACATGCGCTTCGACAACCAGCTGTTGTTCGTCGGCAGCTCCAACTATTTCCTGAACCTCGGCGAAACGCGCCATGAAGGCGTGGAGACAAGCGTCGACTACGCCTTCGACCGGTCGGGTCCGCTGGCAGGCTTCAGCACCTATGCGACGCTGACCAGCACGCGCGCCAAGCTGCGGTCGGGCAGCTTCGCCGGGAACGACGTGCCCTTCTACTCGCGTCACACCGACACCGTCGGCGCCCGCTACGCGAGCGGCGACTGGAGCTTCAATCTTTCCAGCACCCACCAGTCGAGCCAGTTCGCGGACGAGGCCAACACGGTGGCGGAGAACGCGGCCGGAACCGTGGGCGTGATCCCGGGCTTTCGGGTCTGGAACGCGCAGGCGCGCTGGAAGATGCCCGGCAAGCGCGGCGTGGAAGTGGTGGTGGGCGTCAACAACCTGGCTGACAAGCGCTACTTCACGCGCACCACCGACACCAATGCGGGCAAGCTGGTGGGCGCGCCGCGCACGGTGTACGTGCAGGGCCGCATGATGTTCTGAGCCGCCGGGCCGTGCAGCCTACACTCGCGACCCCATGGCGCTCAAATCCACCATCTTCAAGGCCACCCTCGCGGTGGCCGACATCGACCACGGCTACTACGCCGACCATGCGCTCACGCTGGCACGCCACCCGAGCGAAACCGACGAGCGGATGATGATCCGGCTGGTGGCGCTGGCGCTCAATGCCCACAAGCTGCAGGACGTCTGCCAGGGCGACGGCACGCTGGCCTTCGGCGCCGGGCTGTCGAACCCGGACGAGCCCGACGTCTGGCTGCGCGACTTCACCGGCGCGGTGCGGCTGTGGATCGAGGTCGGACAGCCGGAGGACAAGCCGATCATCAAGGCTTGCGGCAAGGCGGACGAGACCATCGTCTACGCCTTTCACCACGCGGCCGAGGTCTGGTGGCGAGGCATCGAGAACAAGCTCACGCGGCCGCAGAACCTGGCCGTCCATCGCGTGCCGACCGCCGCCTCGCAGGCGCTGGCCGCGCTCGCGCAGCGCTCGATGCAGCTGCAGGCCACGATCCAGGAGGGCACGCTGATGCTGGGCGACGGCACGCACACCGTGGACATCGAGCCGCTGCGCTGGAAGTAAGGTTAGTTCAGGCCTCGCGCGGCATCATGGCGCCGCAGCGCCAGCACTGCTCGAAGCCGCCCTCGACCAACTCGCCGCAAGCGCACTGCCAGCGCCGCTGGGGCCGGTGCTGCAGGGCATCGAGCAACTGCCCGGCGCGCTCGAACTGCGCCTCGTCCTCGACCCAGAGCTCGGGCAGGCACTGGTCGGGCGGCAGCTGTCCCGCCGCCGCGCCCAGGTATTCGCGCTGCACGGAAACGGCGACCCCTTCTTCCCGCAAGGCATCGGCCCAGAGGGTGGCGATCGCCAGGTTGGGGGCTTGCGCGAGGCGGCGCATGGCGTTTGTGCCCTGGTCAGCGCGGCAGCTCGGCCGCTTCGGCCGGCACGGGTTCGTCGTCCGGCCAGACGGGCTCGGCCTCGCGCGCGCGTTCGGCATAGCGGTTGAAGCGCCAGGCCTTGTCCAGCATGGTGATGCGGCGCCAGGTGGCACGCTTCTGGGCCGGCGTCATCGAGGGCCAGTGCTGCACCTCGTCGAAACTGCGGCCGCAGCCCTTGCATTCGTCATCGCCCTGGCTGGTCGAGCAGATGGCGATGCAGGGGGTGTCGGGGGTGCTCTGGTACCAGGCCAGCCAGGCGTCCCAGGCCTTGGGCGGAAAGCCGACCTCGTCGACCTCGTCTTCGTGGTGGAACACCATCAACGCGTAGACCTCGGCCAGCGCGCGCAGCTCGGGCGCGAGGGTGATGCCGTCGGGCGAGGGTTTTCTGTCGCGCCAGTAGTTGATGGCGGCCTCGATGTCGGTGATGTGGATGGCGGCCATGAGGGGTCCGAAAAATGCGGCTGGGCATCATAGTGCCGGCAAAATCCAGCGGCGGGTGAAGGTTATGCCCTGCTCTTAAATCGATAGCGTCCAGTGCCCTGGCGGCGCAGCATGCCGGCGCTTTTTCTTCAAGGCCCGAGAAAAATCCGGTTGCCAGCCCGGGCGCCTCGATGCTCTAATCGCGCCCACGAAGGGGAGTAGCTCCCACCTGTCCTCCACGAGGGCGGACTTCGACAGGTCGTCAATACGAAGACAACACTTCCGGCCTGTCGGGCAGTTCACGCTGCCGAGCAAGACCTTCGATTGGAGCTCGCGCGGGTTCGATCGAAGCGTTTGCATGTCCGGGACCCCTGGGGTCCTCATTCAGCCGCTTGATCCGACACTCGCATGGGATGAAGCATCACGAACAGAGGACTCTATGGAACAGTTCATGACCCCGGAATTCTGGGTGGCCGTCGGTCAGATCATCATGATCGACATTCTTTTGGGTGGCGACAACGCCGTCGTCATCGCGCTGGCCTGCCGCAAGCTGCCGCCCGCGCAACGCACCAAGGGCATCCTCTGGGGCACGGCGGGCGCCATTCTGTTGCGCGTGATCCTGATCTTCTTCGCGCTCACCCTGCTCGCCATCCCCTTCCTGAAACTCGCCGGCGCGCTGCTGCTGGTGTGGATCGGCGTGAAGCTGCTCGCCCCCGAACATGACGATGCGCACGGCAACATCGCCGCCAGCGACAAGCTGTGGGCCGCCGTCAAGACCGTGATCGTGGCCGACCTGGTGATGAGCGTGGACAACGTGATCGCCATCGCCGGTGCTGCCCAGGGCGCGGGCCAGGGCCATCAGATGCCGCTGGTGATCTTCGGCCTGCTGGTGAGCATCCCGATCATCGTCTGGGGCAGCCAGCTGGTCATCAAGCTGATGGACCGCTTCCCCATCATCATCACGCTGGGCGGCATGCTGCTGGGCTGGATCGCGGGCACCATGGCCGTGACCGATCCCGCGGTGGTCAATCCCGCCAACTGGGGCTGGGTGCCCAAGCTGCCGCAGACCGACACCGTGCGTTACATTGCCGGTATCGGCGGCGCGTTGCTGGTGCTGGCGATCGGCAAGTGGGTGGCCATGCGCCGGCCCAAGCCGCAGGACACCGCGACCGCCTGATCTCGCCAAGAAGGAGCACCCATGGAAAAGATCATTCTGTATGTCGACGACGCGGCCTATGCGCGTGAGCTGCTTTCGCGGCTCACGCCGGAAGCGGTCGGCACGGGTGCCCGCCATTGGGTGCTGGTGGCCTGCGCTCCGCGCATGACGCATCGCATCAGCAAATGGGTGAGCCACAGCGCGCGCGAGAACTGGCGCAACAAGTGGCTGGCGAAGACGCAAGAGCAGCTGCTGCCGTTGCTGCAGCTGGAGAACGGCCAGGTGACTTCCGTCCTGGCCAAGGGCCCGCTGGCCGAGCTGACGCAGCGCCTGAAGATGGAGCACGGCACCGCCCGCGTGATCGACGCTCGCCGCCCGAAGATCGGCGTGGACCTCGAGCCGGTGGCGCCGGACGTGAAGTCGCCCGGCCAGTCCGGCTGGGCCGTGCCGGGCGCGGTGCTCGGCATGGGTGCGCTGCTGGTGCTGGCCAACGAGCTGACCGACTGAGGCGCGCGCCGCAACCGGACGCATGCGCCTCGTCATCAAATGGCTGCTCAGCGCGCTCGCGCTGCTCGCAGTGACCTACATCTACACCGGCGTGCAGGTGTCGAGCTTCACCTCGGCACTGATCGCCGCCGCCGTGATCGGCCTGCTCAACATGGTGGTGCGGCCGGTGCTGGTGGTGCTCACGCTGCCGGTCACCATCGTCACGCTGGGCCTCTTCCTGTTCGTGATCAACGCCCTGCTGTTCTGGGCCGCTTCGGGCCTGCTGCACGGCTTCCACGTCAATGGATTCGTGGCGGCGCTGATCGGGTCGCTGATCTATTCGCTGCTGGGCCTGATCATCGAGGCCGCGCTGGGCGGCCTGTTCAAAGGCCGCTGAGGCCGGTACTTATTTGAGCGGCGGCTCCGCCGCCTGCTCCTTGACCAGCACCTCGATCGCCCGTGCGCGGGTGTCGACGATCGAGGCCTCGTAATGGTCGATGGGCGCCCCTCCCTTGTGCATGAACTCCTGCGCCGCCTTGAAGCGATCGCGCGCGCCCGGATAGTCGAGCACCGCCACGTTGGCCTCGGCATCGGCGCGGATGGCGCGCAGCGTGTCGTTCTGCGCGCCGTAGAGGCGGCCCAGCATGCGCCAGGCCGTCGCATCGCGGGGATGCGACGCCACCCAGTCGCGCAACGGCGCCACCATCGGCTTCGGACTGCGGGTGGCGGCGGCGGCCTGCGCGGCCAGCAGCATCTCGGGCCGGTCCCTGGCTTGCAGGTCGAGCAGCGTGGCCGCCTTCGGCGCGTCGTCGGCCGCAAGCTCGATTTCGGCCGAAAGCAGGCGTGCCAGCCGCGCTGCCGGCGCATCTTCCGACGTTCGCGCCATCAGCCGCTGCACCAGCGCGCGCGCCGACTTGTAGTCGCGCAACTCGTTGGCCGCCAGGGCCGCCGCGTACAGCGTGCCGGCCTGCTGCGCCGGCGTGCTGCGGGCGAATTCGCCGCTGCCGGCCGCGTCGATCCAGAGCCGCAGCACGTCCACGCCGGGGCGCATCAGCACGCGGGCGCGGGCGGCGATCATCGCGTGGTCCATCGCCAGCGGCATGGTGACCCCGCTGCCCGGCCTGAACTGGTAGCGGCCCTGCATGTCGGCCACCCGCTCGCTGTTGAGCGGATGGCTGCGCAGGTAAGGATAGGAGCCGTTGTCGTTGAGGCGCGAGGCGTACTGCAGCTTCTCGAACATCGCGGCCGCGCCCTGCGGTGCGTAGCCCGCCTGCGTCATCACGCCGAAGCCGATGCGGTCGGCCTCGCGCTCCATGTCGCGCGAGAAGCTGAGCTGGTTCTGCATGAAGGCCGCCTGGCTGCCCATCAGCACGGCCTGACCGGCATCCCCGTTGCGGCTCTTGCCGGCGGCGATCATGCCCAGGATCATGCCGGCCAGCAGCAGCGGCATCTGCCGGCTCTGCTTGGCCATGATCCGCGAGATGTGGCGCTGCGTGACGTGCGAGAGCTCGTGGCCCAGCACCGTGGCAAGCTCGTCGCGGCTGCCGGTGACCGAGATCAGCCCGAGGTGCAGCCCCAGATAGCCGCCCGGCAGCGCGAAGGCGTTGATGCTGCGGTCGCGCCCCAGCAGCACGGTCCAGGCGAAGCGCTCGTCGAGCTCGGGCGTGAGATCGCCGCGCAGGCGCGCTGCCGCCAGCAGGCGCTGCCAGATGTCCTGCACGTACTCGACCAGCACCGGGTCGTCGATGTAGTCGGGGTCGCGGTACAGCTCGCGTGCGATCTGGTCGCCGAGCCGGCGCTCGGCGCTGGCCGTCATCTCGCCGCCGTCGCCCATTCCGGGCAACTGGGCCTGCGCCAGCGGCGGCATTGCGAGCTGGCCGGCGATCAGGAGGGAGGCGCAGAGCGTCCGCAGCAGGGGCTTCGGCTTGCGGGTCGGAGGGGGAGAAGAGGTCCGGCGCAGCATGGCATGGGTCGATGGCTGGGCCTCGTATGATGCTTTACTCCGTGGAACGTTCAAGCATGAGTTCTCTTACCCATTTCGACGCCCAAGGGCAGGCCCACATGGTGGACGTGGCCGCCAAGCCGGCCACGCATCGCGTGGCGGTGGCCACGGGTCGTATCGAGATGCAAGCGGCGACCCTCGCGTTGATCGAATCGGGCACGGCAAAGAAGGGCGACGTGCTGGGCATCGCGCGCATCGCGGGCATCCAGGCCGCCAAGAAGACCAGCGACCTGATCCCGCTGTGCCATCCGCTGGCGCTGACGCGCGTGGCTGTGGATTTCGGCACGGGCGAGGGCAGCGTGCCGCAGGTGGTGTGTACCGCGACCGTCGAGACGGTGGGGCCGACGGGCGTCGAGATGGAGGCGCTGACGGCGGTTCAGGTGGCGCTCCTGACCATCTACGACATGTGCAAGGCGGTGGATCGGGGGATGACGATCAACGGCGTGCATGTGCGCGAGAAGCATGGCGGCAAGTCGGGGAGCTACACCGCGGCCCCGCCGGCCAAGGGCTGAGGCACGCTACTCCGACGGATCGTTCATCGGCTCGTGGTCGAGCCAGCGCGCATAGTCGAGCGGGAAGGCGATCCTGAAGCGCGTGGCCTGTTCGAAGGCCTCTTCGTCGCGGCCCAGGAGCGTGGCGCTGTCGATGAGCTTGACGATCACGCGCGGCTCCGGCGAGAAATGAAGAAGGCGCTGCGCGAGGGCATGCACTTCCGCGGCGTTGGTCCGGTCGACTTTCGTGAGCGCGAGCTCGGCGAACTTCACCTGGTTGGCGAAGAGCCAGGAGTCCTGCACCTTGGCCAGCGTGTCGTCGCGCCAGGCCGGGTGGCGGTCTTCCCGGGCGAGATAGAGCTGGCTGATGCGGGTGTAGTCCCAGGCTGCGTAAGCGACGATGGCGATCAGCGCGAGGGCGGCGGCCCGGGAGGCCGCGAAGGCCGGGCGGCCGTCCGGCGCGGGAGCTGCGTTGCCGAGCGGCGAGGGCCACAGGAAACCCAGGCAGAGGCCGAAGACCAGTTGGAAGGGCCCGTACCACAGCGGATATTCGAGCAGGCTGTGAAGCACGATCACGCCGAGCAGGCCCCAGGCCATCAGCCGCCCGGGGTCAGTCTCGCGCCAGGGCCGTCCGGCCAGCACCAGCCAGCCGAAGCCGCCGCAGATCAGCAGTGCCGCCGGAATGCCCAGCTCGACTGCGAGGTGCAAGGGCAGGTTGTGCGCGTTGTCCAGGATCTCGGCGAAGCGAGGGCCCTGGTAGAGCGTGCTGTAGTGGGCGAAGCTCAGTTCGCCCCAGCCCCAGCCCGTCCAGGGGTGCTGGGCGATCAGATCGAGAACGTTCGCCCAGAGCACGAAGCGGCTGTGGGCCTCGGGCGCGCCCTCGCGCAGGCGATGCATCATGCCTTCGACACCCGAGCCCGCGAGCAGGGGGAGCAGCCAGGCGGCGAAGAAGTAGGCGGGGATGAAGGCGAGGAGCGCCCAGGGCGGCGGTAGGCGGGTGCTCGCCGGGTCACCCGGGCGGGGATGTCTTTCGCGCCAGGCGAGGCAGGCGGAGATGCCGCTGATCAGCAGCAACTGGAGCAGGCCGGTGCGCGAGGTCGAGGCGGCGAGAGCGACGAGCAGCAGGGCTGCGGCGGGGATCAGTGCAAGGCGGGCGCGGTGGCCGGCGTTGCCGTGCAGCCAGAGCGCTGCGATGAGGGCCATGCTGATCAGGGTGGCGAACTGGTTGCGCTGGCGGAGGTTGCCGTAGGCCTGGCCGAGATCGGGAGCGGTGGTCCAGGGGACGAGGGGGGCGGCGAGGCCGTAGTACTGGAGGAGGCCGAGGAGGGCGCTGAGGAGGCCGGCCGCGAGGAGGGCGTAGGCGAGGACGATTTGTCGCGAGGCTGGTGCGCGCGCCAGGCCGGCGCCCAGGCAGGCTGCTACTGCGACGACTGCCACGGCCCCCATCGCGTAGAGGCTGAGCATCGAACCGGGTGCCCGCCCCAGCACGATCGACATGCCGATCACACCCAGCCATGCCAGAACGCCCCGCCCCGGGCAAAGCACTGGCCCTGCCAGCAGCAGAAGCGCCGCGCAGGTCAATGTGGCCAGTTGCTGCCAGACGCTGGCGGAAGGGCCGGCGGTGAAGGGGAAGAGAAATGGCAGTGCGAGCAGTG
>DATFFA010000200.1:0-47982 GCA_035250605.1 Variovorax sp.
GAAGAAGAAGCTCAAGAACGCGTCCGTTTCGCGCGTGCTGATCGAGCGCCCCGCCAAGAACGCCCGCATCACGATCTACTCGGCACGTCCGGGCGTCGTGATCGGCAAGAAGGGCGAGGACATCGAGAACCTCAAGCGCGACCTGGGCAAGCAGCTGGGCGTGCCGGTGGCCGTGAACATCGAGGAAGTGCGCAAGCCCGAAATCGATGCTCAGCTGATCGCCGACTCGATCACCCAGCAGCTCGAAAAGCGGATCATGTTCCGCCGCGCCATGAAGCGCGCCATGCAGAACGCCATGCGTCTGGGTGCCCAAGGCATCAAGATCATGTCTGCCGGCCGCCTGAACGGCATCGAAATCGCGCGTACCGAGTGGTACCGCGAAGGCCGCGTGCCGCTGCATACCCTGCGTGCCGACATCGACTACGGCTTCTCCGAAGCCAAGACCACCTACGGCGTCATCGGCGTCAAGGTCTGGGTCTACAAGGGCGATACGCTGGGCCGCAACGACCTGCCGGCCGTCGAGACGCCGCGTCCTGAAGAAGAGCGCCGCCCGCGCGGTCCCCGCCGTGATGGCCGTCCTGGTGGCGACCGCCCCGGTTCGGACCGTCGTGGTGGTCCGCGCGCCGGTGCCCGTGGCCCGATCGGTGGCAACACCGCGCCGGCCGATGGCAGCGACAAGCCCGCCGAAGCCGGCGGTGCAGACGCCCCGAAACCCGCCGTTAAGCGCGTCCGCAAAGCCGCGCCCGCTGCAGCAGCGGACGGCTCCAAGACCGAGTGATCGGTCTTAGAACTACGGAGTAACAAACATGCTGCAACCTGCACGCAGAAAGTTCCGCAAGGAACAGAAGGGCCGCAACACCGGCATCGCGACCCGCGGCAACGCGGTGTCCTTCGGTGACTTCGGCCTCAAGTCGATCGACCGCGGCCGCCTGACGGCGCGCCAGATCGAAGCCGCCCGTCGCGCGATCTCGCGTCACGTCAAGCGGGGTGGCCGCATCTGGATTCGCGTGTTCCCCGACAAGCCGATCTCCACCAAGCCTGCCGAAGTGCGGATGGGTAACGGCAAGGGCAACCCCGAGTACTACGTGGCCGAAATCCAGCCCGGCAAGGTGATCTACGAGATCGTCGGCGTGCCCGAGGAACTCGCCCGCGAAGCGTTCCGCCTGGCTGCCGCCAAGCTGCCGCTGCGCACCACCTTCGTCGCGCGCCAGCTCGGCGCCTGATCGAGGAGAACACTCATGGCAACACGTAAGAAGAAGGACGCGGCGGCTTCGGCCAAGGTGTCGAAGGCCGCAACGCTGCGCGACAAGGACGTCGCCGCGCTGCAGACCGAAATCAAGGATCTGCAGAAGGCCCATTTCGGCCTGCGCATGCAGAAAGCCACTCAACAGCTGTCGAACACAGCCACGCTGCGCGTCACCCGTCGTGACATCGCGCGTGCCAAGACCATTCTTGCGCAGAAGCAGCAAGAAGCCGCCAAGTAAGGAGTGAACATGACGGAAGCTAAAAAATCCCTCAAGCGCACCCTGATCGGCAAGGTGGTCAGCGACAAGCGCGAGAAGACCGTGACGGTGCTCGTCGAACGCCGTGTGAAGCACCCGATCTACGACAAGATCGTGATCCGCTCGAGCAAGTACCACGCCCACGATGAAAAGGGCGAGTACAAGATGGGCGACATGATCGAGATCACCGAGAGCCGGCCGATCTCCAAGTCGAAGAACTGGGTGGTGACCCGCCTGGTCGAGAAGGCCGTGCTGGTCTGATCGCACAGCGGCAACGCAGCCACAGCGAAAGCGGCCCACAATGTGGGCCGTTTTTCTTTTTCAGGAGCACTTTCCATGATCCAAGTCGGCGACACCCTTCCTTCCGCGACCCTGCAGGAGTATTCCGAGGTCGAAGGCGAAGGCTGCAGCATCGGGCCCAACCCGGTCGACGTGAGCAAGGCCGCTGCGGGCAAGACAATCGCGATCTTCGGCCTGCCTGGCGCCTTCACGCCGACTTGCTCGGCCAAGCACGTTCCGGGCTATGTGCAGAATTACGAGGCGCTCCAGGCAGCGGGCGTCGACGAGATCTGGTGCGTGAGCGTCAACGACGCCTTCGTCATGGGCGCTTGGGCGCGCGACCAGAAGACCGGCACCAAGGTGCGCATGCTGGCCGACGGCAGCGGCGCGTTTGCAAATGCGACCGGACTGACGCTGGACCTGACGGCCCGCGGCATGGGTGTGCGTAGCAACCGCTATTCGATGCTGGTGAAGGATGGCAAGGTCGCCACGCTCAACGTCGAAGGGCCCGGCAAGTTCGAGGTCAGCGACGCCGAGACGCTGCTGAAGCAGGCGCGCGGCTGAGCCTTCCCCGGCTCAGAGATCGACCTTGAGGTAGTGCGCCCCCGGAATGGGGTTGTGATAGTAAGGCGGCACCTCGACGAAGCCCAGGTCTTCGTAGAGGGCCCGGGCCGATTCCATGTCGTCCAGCGTGTCCAGCAGCACGCAGGCATAGCCGGCGCCACGCGCCACATCCAGCATGGCCTCCGCCATCTGGCGGCCGAGCCCGAGGCCACGGAAGGCGGGGCGCACATAGAGCCGCTTCATCTCGGCGGCATTGGGATAGTCGGCCGTGTCCAGGGGGCGCAGCGCACAGCATCCGGCCACGTAGGCCTTGCCGCCCTGCGCGCGCCGGATGATCGGGGCGTCGATCGGCGGCGCGGCCGCACCCCGGCGCTCGGCATCCGCCAGCGCCAGCAGCAGCGCGCCGCGCGGCTCCGCATAGTCGCCGGGCAGCGAGGCCAGTTCCTCGTCGAAGTTCTGGAAGCAGAGGTCGATGTTCAGCGAGGCGGCGTAGTCCCTGAAGATCGCTCGCGTCGCCTCCAGTTCGTGCGCCTCGTCGGGCGTCACCAGCACGATGTCTGGCGTACCTTCGAGCGGAAGCGGGCGGGAGACGGAAAGGCTCATGCTCTGAGCGACGCGATCCACGCCGCGAAGGCGGCGCAGGCCGCGAACACCGCCAAGGCCAGCAGGCGCGACGCGGCGTCGTCGCGGCTCGGCGCAGCGCGGCCGTCCGCGACCAGCTTGTCGCCGGAGATCATCGGCCGCACCAGCCGATGGCCCTTGACCGCCACATAGAAGATCACTGCCAGCACGTGCAGGCTGACCAGTGCGATCACGATCCACTTGCCCAACAAGGTGTGCCAGCCCGTGGCCAGGCTCACCGTCGCGCCCGAGACGAAACGCGTGAGCGGCCCCGCCGACATGACTTCGTCGTCGGCCACGAGGCCCGTCGCCACCTGCAGCGACAGGATTGCCAGCAGCGCGAACACCGAGAAAGCGCCCAGCGGGCTGTGCCCGATGAGATGGTCCGGATGAGGGCGCCCGCGCAGGTAGTTCATCACCGAGCCGGGCGAATAGATGAAGGAGGCGAAACGCGACCAGCGTCCGCCGACGAAGCCCCAGATCACGCGAAACAGCAGCAGCGAAAGCACCGCGTAGCCGATCCGGAAATGCCACTCCATCACCCCGCCGAAGCCGGTCGCCAGCTGGCCGATCACCGCCACCGTGAGGGTCCAGTGAAACACGCGCGTCGGGAGGTCCCAGACACGCGTGCGGATCGCGCTGGCGTCGTCCAGGCTCGCGGGGTGCGTGGCGGACTCAAGGGCGGGGGGCATCGAGGAGAGGCTGGGCGCGAAGCGTCGGAAGGCGCAGATTAGCAAAGTCGGCGCCGCCGCGCCTACGGGTTGTCGCTATGCATGAGGCGCCGTCCCCCCACCCTAAACTGGCCCGCGCCGCCATTCCCGCGGCGCTGCTCCCCCACAACAAGGAACCACGATGAATCGCTTTGCCTCGTTGACCCTGGCCGCGACCGGCGCCGTGCTGTGCCTGCCGGCCCTGGCCCAGTTCGCCAAGACCGAAGATGCCATCAAGTATCGCCAGAGCGCGATGTTCATCCAGAACTATCACATGAGCCGCCTGGGGGCCATGGCCAGCGGCCGCGCGCCCTACGATGCCGCGAGTGCGGCGGCGAACGCCGATGTGGTGGCGGAGATCTCGAAGCTGCCCTGGCTCGGCTTTGCGCCCGGCACGGAAGGCGGCAAGGCCAAGCCGGAGATCTGGAAGGAGCAGGCAAAGTTCAAGGAGCTCAGCGACAAGCTCATCAGTGAGACCGGCAAGCTGCAGGCTGCATCAAAGGCGGGCAACCTGGACGCGCTCAAGACCGCGGTCTCGGCGGTGGGCGAGACGTGCACGTCCTGCCACGACAGTTTCCGTCGCAAATAAATCAAGGAGCGCGGCCGAATGACGCCGCCCCGCTGCCGCCCTACGCTTCGGCCAGCAGCTTCTCGATCAGCCGGTGCAACTCGGCAAAATCGGGCTCGCCGACGTAGCGCTTCACGATCTCGCCGCGCTTGTTGACGATGTAGGTGGTGGGCGTCAGCTTCACGTCGCCCCAGGCCTGGGCCACCGCGCCGGTGTTGTCGATCGCCACCTTGAAGGGCAGCTTGCGCGTTTGCGCGAAGTTCACCACGTAGCTGGGCGGGTCGTAGCTCATGGCCACCGCCAGCGTGTCGTACCCGCGGTCCTTGTACTTGTCGTAGGTGGCGATCACCTTGGGCATCTCGGCCACGCAAGTGACGCAGCTGGTGGCCCAGAAATTGACGAGGGTGACCTTGCCCTTGAGATCGTCCGTGCTCTTCTTGCTGCCGTCGAGCAGCACGAAGGTGGAGGCCGGCGCGGCCGACACGCCCGAATCGAGGTACACGCCGACGCCGACAGCCAGGGCGATGGCGATTGCGGCGGCGGGGACGAGCTTTTTCATGGGCCAGCGGTGGAGCAGAGCGGGGGGATTTTAGTTCCGTAGGACGGGCCGCGCCTGCCGGAGGGCCTTCCGCAGCAGGGTGCGCGGAGGAGCGGTTCGATAATCGGCCTCCGATGCCCCTTTCGTTCCGTTCCCGATGGGCGCCGCTCATCGTCTTCACAGCGGCGCTCGGCGCTTGCAACCCCGTTTTCAACTGGCGCGAAGTCCCGATCGCGGACGATGGCCTGGTTGCGTTGCTGCCTTGCAAGCCCGACCACGCCACGCGCAACCTGCCCCTTGGCGGCGGCAGCGCATCGGTGGTGGTCGACATGACAGGCTGCGAGGCCGGAGGCGCCACTTTCGCAGTGGCCCATGCCACCGCCGAAGACGCCGCCCAGGCCGACGCGTGGATGCGCGCCTGGCGCGCCGCCACCCGCAGCCAGCTGTCCGGCGCCGCGATCGTCGAGACGCCGGCCACGCTCCCCCGAGCCGCGGTCTCCCCGGCGCCGATGCGCTTCGAGCTGCCGCAGCAGCAAGGCGCGGGCGGCCCGGCGCCTGCCCAGATGCTCTGGTTCGCCCAGCAGCGGGCCGGCAAAGTGGCGCTCTACCAGGCGACCGTGCTGGGCCGCCCCGCATCGGCCGAGGCACCGGGCGTCTTCTTCGAAGGGCTGCGGCTCCCATGAGCCGCCGGGCGAGCGACCTGCTCACGGGGCACGGGCGCGGTGCGGCGGTCTTCCTCGCTTTTGCCTTCGCCTACTTCCTCTCCACGCTGATCCGCGCCATCACCGCCACCCTCTCGCCCACGCTGACGGCGGAATTCGAGCTGCACGCGCGCGACCTCGGCCTGCTGGCCGGCGGCTACTTCCTGGGCTTCGCCTTCACCCAATTGCCCATGGGCACCTGGCTCGACCGTCATGGCCCCAAGCGGGTGATCCTGTACTTCCTGTCGGCCGCCGTGGCCGGCTGCCTGCTGTTCTCGGCAGCGACCCAGTTCTGGGTGTTGATGGCGGCACGTGTGCTCACCGGCGTAGGCGTCAGCGCCTGCCTGATGGCGCCGCTGACCGGCTATCGGCGGTGGTTCGATCCGCCGCTGCAGCTGCGTGCCAATTCGTGGATGCTGATGGTCGGTTCGCTGGGGCTGGTGGGCGCCACGCTGCCCGTGCGCCTGCTGATGCCCATCACGGGATGGCGCCCGCTCTTCTGGTTGCTCGCCGCCGGGCTGCTGCTCGCCATGCTGTTGATCGCGTGGGCCGCGCCTGCGTGGCGCCCGGCCGGCGGCGAGGCCTCTGCGGCCCCTTCGGACGGGGGCTATTCCGCCGTCTGGCGCGATCCCTTCTTCCGCAAGCTCGTTCCCCTCGGCTTCTTCAACTACGGCGGCTTCGTCGCCATGCTGACGCTCTGGGTCGTTCCCTGGCTCACCCGGGTGGCAGGCTATGCGCCGCACGAGGCGGCCGATGCGCTGTTCCAGATCAGCATCGCGATGCTGGTCACCTACTGGCTGTGGGGCGTCGCCACGCCCTGGCTCGCGCGCCGCGGCGTCCCCACCGACCGGCTGATCGGCTGGGGCCTGCCGTTCAGCATGCTGGCACTGGCCGCCATCCTGGTGCTCGGTCCGGCCGCGGGCACGCTGGCCTGGATGGTCTTTCTCTGCGGTTCCACCGTCGTCGCCCTGGCTCAGCCCGCCGTCGCCATGGCGCTGCCCCCGGCTCTGGCCGGACGGGCGCTCTCGGCGTACAACCTCGTGGTGTTTCTCGGCGTTTTCGTGGTCCAGTGGGGTGTCGGCCTGCTGGTCGACCTGTTCGGCCGGGCCGGCTTCGATGCGCCCGGCGCTTTCCGGGGCGCACTGGGGCTGTTCCTGGGATGCTGTTTGTTATCTTATTTCTACTTCCTTTGGGCGCCCCCGCATAATCGACGAACAAGCCCCTGACCCGCATGAACAGCATTTTCATCGTCGCCCACTCGCCGCTTGCCCAGGCGTTGCGGCAATGCGCGCTGCATGTGTTCCCCGACAGCGAATCCTCGATCGCGGCGCTCGACGTCCTGCCCAACGTCTCGCCCGACGAAACCCTGGCTGCCGCGCGCATCACCCTGGCCCAGCTTCAGCACACGCCGCGCTCGCAGGTGCTGGTGCTGGCCGACGTGTTCGGCGCCACCCCTTGCAACGTGGCGCAGAAGCTGGTCGACGGCGTGCGCTCGCGCTTGGTGGCCGGCGTCAACCTGCCGATGCTGCTGCGTGCCGTAAGCTACCGCAATGAACCGCTGGAGACGCTGGTGCAGCGCGCGCTCACCGGCGGCACTGCGGGCGTGATGCAGGTGGCGGTGGCGGCGCCCCAGAACCAGGCAAGAAGAAAGCACAGTGATCAAGAAATCCGTGACCATCAGCAATAAGCTGGGCCTGCATGCGCGGGCCTCGGCCAAACTCACCAAGATCGCGGGCAGCTATCCATGCGAGGTCTGGCTGGCGCGCGGGGACCGCCGCGTCAATGCCAAGAGCATCATGGGCGTGATGATGCTGGCCGCGGGCGTCGGGGTGACGGTCGACGTCGAGACGGACGGCGAGCAGGAGCAGGAAGCGCTCGACGCCATCGTCGCATTGATGAACGACAAATTCGGGGAAGGCGAATAGAGATGGCTCACCTCCAGGCTTTCTCGCCTTCGATCGGCGCGCTGCCCGCGCTTTCGTCCTGAGGGTGCAGCCATGACCTTCGCTGTCCATGGCTTGCCTGTCGCCCGTGGCATCGCCATCGGACGCGCGGTGCTCGTCGTGTCGAGCCGCATCGACGTCGCTCACTACTTCATCAAGCCGGAAGAGGTCGAAACCGAGATCGACCGGGTGCGCATCGCGCGCAACGCGGTCGCCGAGGAACTCCAGAAGCTGCAGGCCAGCGTGGCGCTCATGGGCCCCAACGACGCGCCGCACGAGCTCGCCGCGTTGCTCGAGGTGCACCTGATGCTGCTGCAGGACGAGGTGCTCACCAGCGGCGTCAAGCACTGGATCGTGGAGCGTCTCTACAACGCCGAGTGGGCGCTGACCACCCAGCTGGAGGTGGTCGCGCGCCAGTTCGACGAGATGGAGGACGAATACCTGCGCGAGCGCAAGGCCGACCTCGAGCAGGTGGTCGAGCGCCTGCTGCACCGCATGAAGGGCACGGCCGCAGTGCTGGCGCCGACGCCGCCGCGGCGCAAGCGCACCGACGAGGACGACGACAGCGATCCCACCGCCCGCGATGCGATCGACGCTCCGCTGGTGCTGATCGCCCACGACCTCTCGCCGGCCGACATGCTGCAGTTCAAGAAGAGCGTGTTCGCCGGCTTCGTCACCGACGTGGGCGGGCGCACCTCGCACACCGCGATCGTCGCGCGCAGCATGGACATCCCGGCCGTGGTCGGCGCGCGCAGCGCCAGTCAGCTGGTCCGGCAGGACGACTGGGTCATCATCGACGGCGATGCCGGCGTGGTGATCGTCGATCCCTCCCCCATCATCCTGGCCGACTACGGCTTCAAGCAGCGCCAGGGCGACCTCGAGCGCGGGCGTCTCGCGCGTCTGCGCCACAAGCCGGCCGTCACGCTCGATGGCCAGAAGGTCGACCTGCTCGCCAACATCGAGATGCCCGAGGACACGCTGGGCGCCGTCAAGGCCGGCGCGGTCGGCGTCGGCCTGTTCCGCAGCGAGTTCCTGTTCATGGGCCGCGAGGCCCAGCGCCTGACCCGCCTGCCCGACGAGGAAGAGCAGTACCAGGCCTACAGGCGCGCGATCGAGGGCATGCAGGGCATGCCGGTCACCATCCGCACCATCGACGTGGGCGCCGACAAGCCGCTGGATGGCCGGGCCGTGCGCGACGACGAGGCGCACCTCAACCCCGCGCTCGGCCTGCGCGCCATCCGCTGGAGCCTGGCCGACCCCGCGATGTTCCTGACCCAGATCCGCGCCATCCTGCGGGCGGCCGCGCATGGCGAGATCCTGATGCTCATCCCCATGCTCGCGCACGCCAGCGAGATCCGGCAGACGCTGGCGCTGATCGACTTCGCGCGCGCCGAGCTCGATCACCGCGGCGTGGTCCACGGCAAGGTCAAGCTGGGCGCCATGATCGAAGTGCCGGCCGCGGCGCTGACGCTCAAGATCTTCCTCAAGCACTTCGACTTCCTGTCGATCGGCACCAACGACCTGATCCAGTACACGCTGGCCATCGACCGCGCCGACGAATCCGTGGCCCACCTCTACGATCCGGCCCATCCGGCCGTGCTGCGCCTGGTCGCCGAGACCATCGCCGAGTGCCAGCGCCAGGGCAAGGGCGTCAGCGTGTGCGGAGAGATGGCCGGCGACGTCGCCTTTACGCGGCTGCTGCTGGGCATGGGCCTGCGCAGCTTCTCGATGCACCCCTCGCAGATCCTCGCGGTCAAGCAGGAGGTGCTGCGCGCCGACACGAGCAAGCTCGAGGCCTGGACGCAGCAGGTGCTCGAGGCCGACGACCCGGCCGCCCTGCTGGCGCCCGCGGCCGCGCCGCAATAAAACGAAACACGCCGAAACTGCCGCGAAAGGACTTCGCGGCCGCCGGCTCGCACCATCGAGTCTCCCTGATCGATCCCGATCGCACTGCAAGGAAGACTCTCATGAAAACCTGGTTCAAACGTTCCCTCTTCGGTTTTGCCGGCGCCGCGCTGCTCGCCGGCAGCCTGGCCGGCTGCTCCAGCTATCGCCACGGTTGGGGCGGCGGCTCCGAGCAGGACCGCGCCGAATTCCGCGCCCGCATGGTCGAGCGCGTGGGCAGCAAGCTCGACCTCGACGCCACGCAGAAGCAGAAGCTCAACGTGCTGGCCGAGAAGATCCAGGCCCAGCGCCAGGCGCTGCGCGGCGGCGGCGACCCGCGCTCGGAATTCCGCGCGTTGTTCGCCGGCGCCAAGTTGGATCAGGCGCGGGCGAAGAAGCTGGTCGAAGACAAGACCGCCGCCATCCAGTCCGGCAGCCCCGAGGTCATCGCAGCGGCCGCTGACTTCTTCGACAACCTCAACCCGGCGCAGCAACAGAAGGTGCGCGAATTCATGGAACGCGGTCGCCGCTGGCATCGCCATGGCTGATCTGTCTGCACCAGGGCTGCGGGCCGCGAGGGTGCTCGCCAACCCGCCCTGGGCCGGGCCGGCGGCCGACGCCCGGAACGCCTTGCCCGGCGCCACGCTGGGCGGGGTGCGCATCCTGCTGCGCCTCGAAGGCCTGGCCGTGCTCGCAGCGGCGGTGGCTGCCTACATGCATCTGGGCGCCGGCTGGGGGGCCTTCGCCATGCTGTTCCTGCTGCCCGACCTGAGCTTCCTCGGCTACCTGGCCGGCTCGCGCGCGGGTGCCATCGCCTACAACGCGGCGCACTCGTACGTCGGCCCGGTCGCCCTGCTGGGGCTGGGCCTGGCCGGCGACGCATCCGTCGCGCTGGCGCTGGGGCTGATCTGGAGCGCGCACATCGGCCTGGATCGCGCGCTGGGCTACGGTCTCAAGTACGGCAGCGAGTTCGGCGCCACCCATCTCGGCCGCATCGGCCGGGCGGACCCGTGGTGAGCCCGGCGCCGCGCAACCGCGACGGGCTGTGGTCCCGCGGGCCGGCGCTGCGATGGCCGCCGGCCTGATCACCGGCCTGCTCTTCGCCGCTAGGCACAATCACGACCGCATGCACCGCATCCTGCTGATCGACGACGACGAGCACCTGGCCGCGCCGCTGGCGAGCTACTTCGCGCGCTTCGACTGCGTGCTGGAGAGCGCCCAGCGCCCCAGCGAGGGCCTGGCCAAGCTGCGGGCCCACGCTTACGACGCCGCCATTCTCGACGTCATGCTGCCCGAGATGGACGGCTTTGCACTGTGCCGCGAGATCCGCAAGGAGAGCGACATCCCGATCGTGATGCTGACCGCCCGCGGCGACGTGATGGACCGGGTGGTCGGCCTGGAGCTCGGCGCCGACGACTACCTGCCCAAGCCTTTCGAGCCGCGCGAGCTGGTGGCGCGGGTGCAGACCATCCTGCGCCGCCAGCGTGCCGTGCCGGCCGCGGCGCCCGCGCAGCGCCGGGTGTTCGAGGGCCTGTCGATCGACCTCGACCGGCGCGAGGTGCTGCGCCAGGGCGAGCGCGTGGAGCTGACCGGCACCGAGTTCGAGCTGCTGGCCCTGCTCGCCGACCCGCCCGGCAAGGTCTGGAGCCGCGACGACATCCTGAACCGCCTGCGCGGCCACGAGGCCGAGCTCTACACCCGCGCCGTCGACATCGTGGTGAGCCGCCTGCGCAAGAAGCTGGAGCCGCTGGACTGCATCAAGACCCTGCGCAACGCCGGCTACATGCTCGCAGTCGGCAAGAGCGATCCGTGAACCCGAATCGCCGGCATCCGCACCGCCACTGGCGCCACCGCTGGCGGCATTCGCTGCGGCTGCGTCTGATCACCGTCTTCGTGCTGCTTGCGATGGCCATGGCGGCGGTGTTCCTGGGCGGCATGCAGCGCGCCTTCTCCACCGGCTGGCGCGGCGCCGCGCAGCCGCTGGTCGGCGACTACATGGACCGCCTGGTGGCCGAGCTCGGCACGCCGCCCGACGTGGCGCGTGCCGAGGCGCTGGCCACGCGGCTGCCGATCTCCATCCGCATCGAGGGCCCGGTGGTCAACTGGGACTCGCATCCGCAGCGCCGTTGGCGCAGTCACGGGCCGGGCAGAGGCGACTGGCTCACGCGCAGCACCGCCGACGGCCATCGCGTGACTTTCGGCCTCGGCACCCTGCCGTGGCAGCGCGAGCCGCACGGCATCGGCTGGATCACGCTGGCGATGCTGCTGGCCCTGATCGTGATCGCCTACGCGTACGTGCGCCGCCTGCTGCGTCCGCTGGACGACATCCGCGCGGGCGCCGAGCGCTTCGGCCGCGGTGCCTTCGACCAGCCCATTCCGCTGCGCCGGCGCGACGAACTGGGCGACCTGGCGCAGCGCATCAACACCATGGCGCACGACATCCGGGGCATGCTCGACGCCAAGCGCGCGCTGCTGCTGGCGCTGAGCCACGAGCTGCGTTCGCCGCTCACGCGCGCGCGCCTCAATGCCGAGCTGCTGCCCGCCACGCCCGAGGGCGAGGCCGAGCGCGCCGCGCTCTTGCGCGACCTGGCCGAAATGCGCGACCTGATCAGCGACCTGCTCGAGAGCGAGCGCCTTGCCAGCCCGCATGCGGCGCTGCAGCGCGAGCCGGTCGACGTGGCGGGGCTGGTGCGCGAGGTGGTGGCCGAGCATCCCGAGGGCGGACGCGTCGTGCTCGACATCGCCGAGGGCCTGCCGGCGTTGCCGGCGGACCGTCTGCGCATTCGACTGCTGGTGCGCAACCTCCTCGAGAACGCGCTGCGCTACGGCGGCGATGCGCCCGAGCCGCCGCGCATCGCCTTGCGCGCGGAAGGGCCGGGCGGCATCGCGCTGGAGGTGCGCGACTTCGGCCCCGGCGTCGATGCCGATCAGCTCGAGCACCTGACCGAGCCCTTCTACCGCACCGACAGCGCCCGCCAGCGCGCCACCGGCGGGGTCGGGTTGGGCATGTACCTCTGCCGCCTGGTGGCCGAGGCGCATGGCGGCTCGCTCACCGTGCGCAACGCCCACCCGGGCCTGGCGGTCAGCGCCGTGCTGCCTGCCGCCTGAACTCGCCGGGGCTGCAGCCCGAGCGGTCGCGCAGCGATGGCGCTTGCCGGCTGTCGCCTGCGCTACCGCCGCGCCTCGCGGCCGGGGCTACGATGCCTCCCCCGTACATCCCCAGGCAGGAGAGATTCCCATGAGCAGCACCCTCAGCAATCGCCAGGTCCGCCTCGCCAAGCGCCCCGAAGGCGCGGCCACCCGCGACAACTGGCAGTTCACCACCGAGCCGGTCGGCGAACCGGCCGAGGGCGGCGTCCTGGTCAAGATCCTGTCGCTCTCGCTCGACCCCGCCATGCGCGGCTGGATGAACGAGGGCAAGAGCTACATCCCGCCGGTGGAGATCGGCGCCGTCATGCGTGCCGGCGGCGTCGGCCGCGTGATCGCCTCGCGCAACCCGGCCTTCGCGGTCGGCGACACCGTCTACGGCACGCTGGGCGTGCAGGAATACATCCTCATCCCGCAGGAAGACATCAAGCGCAACGGGCTCGTCAAGATCGACCTGCGCGCCGGCTCCATCACCCAGTGGCTCAACGTGCTGGGCATGCCGGGCATGACCGGCTACTTCGGCCTGATGGACATCGGCGAGCCCAAGCCCGGCGAGACGGTGGTGGTGTCGGGCGCCGCCGGCGCGGTCGGGCAGACGGTGGGCCAGCTGGCCAAGATCAAGGGCTGCCGCGCCGTCGGCATCGCCGGTGGCCCGGAGAAGTGCGACTGGGTGGTCAAGGAACTGGGCTTCGACGCCTGCATCGACTACAAGGCCGGCCCCTCGGCCGTGCGCGACGGCCTGAAGACGCACTGCCCCAAGGGCATCGACATCTACTTCGACAACGTCGGCGGCGAGATCCTCGATGCCGCGCTGGCCCGGCTGGCGCGCGGCGCGCGGATCATCATCTGCGGCGCGATCAGCCAGTACAACAACGCCAACAGCGCTCCTGCGCAGGGCCCGAAGAACTACCTGAGCCTGCTGGTGAACCGCGCGCGCATGCAGGGCATGGTGGTGTTCGATTACGCCGACCGCTACCCCGTCGCCGTGGCCGAGATGGCCACCTACCTGAAGGACGGCCGAATGAAGAGCCGCGAAGACGTGGTCGAGGGCATCGACACCTTTCCGGAGGCGCTGACGCGGCTGTTCACGGGGCAGAACTTCGGCAAGCTCGTGTTGCAGGTGGCGAAGGACTGAGCCTGGCCGTCAAGCCCGGATCCGCGACCCCATCATCGCCGCCGACAGGATCAGCAGCGCCGCCAGTGCGATGGTCCAGCTCAGCGGCCGCTGCGTGACCAGCATCAGCAGGGCCGTCGAGGCCAGCGGCGTGATGTAGCTCAGGATGCCGATCTGCCGCGCGTCGCCGCGTTTGAGCGCCATGTCCCAGAGGAAGAAAGCCGCGCCCAGCGGCCCCAGCCCGCACAGCCCCACCAGCAGCCAGTCGCGCGCCGAGAGCGATGCTTGCGGTTCCAGCAGCGCATGGCAGGCGAGCGCCAGCGCGCCGGACACCAGCCCGAACAGCCCGATGGCCGTGGTCGGGAAGGCGGCCACCCGCTTCGTCCACAGCGAATAGCTGGCCCAGATGAAGGCCGAGCCCAGCGCGGGCAGGAAGCCCCAGTAGCCGGCATCCGTGGCCGCCGGCCCGGCATTGCGCGCGCCGAGGATCGCGATCGCGGCCCCCGCGAAACCCAGCAGCGCTGCCGCCAGGTGCAGCGGGCGCAGCGACAGCCCCGGCAGCAGCGCCGGCGCCAGCACGACCATGAAGAGCGGCCACAGGTAGTTCACCAGGTTGGCCTCGACGGGCGGTGCGTGGCGCAGTGCGATGAAGAGCAGGAAATGGAAGCCGAACAGGCCGTAGATGCCCAGCGCGAGCGTGCGCGCCGGCACGGCCCACGCCTGGCGATTGCGCAGCACCGCCGGCCAGCTCATCACGCTGCCGATCATCAGCGCGAGCCCGGTCAGGAGGAAGGGCGGCAGGCGCGAGAGCGACGTGCCGAGCGAGGCGAGCGTGCCCCAGAGGGCAATGGCAGCGAGGGCGTACAGCGTGGCGGCGGACATGCGCCCGAGCTTAAGCGGCGGGCTCGTCGCGAAACGACGGCGCATCGTCGGGAAACGACGGTCTTCAGCGCTTTCGAAGGGCCGCGGTGAGCGCGGAGGGCGAGCGGTAGCCGGTGCGGCGGGCCGTCTCTGCGACGCTCATCCCGCCCGTGCGCAGCTGCCTGGCCTGCAACAGCCGCTGGCTTCGCAGCCATTGCATGGGTCCCATGCCCTGCTCGTCGCGGCAGCGCTGGGCGAATTGGCTGGGGCTCAGGCACGCGACCGCCGCGAGGTCGGCGACGCTCAAGGGCCGGTGCCAGCGCGCTCGTGCCCACGCGGCGAGGGCCGGCCAGTCGATGGCGCGCCGGCGGCCGTTCGGAACCTGAGGCCCCCAGGCCTCCAGCAGCAGCGCCGGTGCGTGATGCAGCGCGGCCGGGGGAGGGGAGGTCTGCGTCACGCACAGCGCGAGAAAGCGCGCCAGCGACAGGAGCTGCGGCGCCATCGGCATGCGTCCGGCGCACTGGGCCCACAGGTCCTGGGTGGTGTCGAGCACGAGGCATCGGCTGCCGGCGCGCGATTCGAAGTCGTGGCGCTCGCCGGGCGTCACCACCCAGCCATCGCCGGCGCCGACGCGGCGGCCGCGTCCCTCGACCTCCAGTTCCAGCACGCCCTCGACGCCGACCAGCACCTGGAAGTGCTCATGCGCATGGCTGCCGCGCGCGGCGTCGTAGCGCCGCAGCGACAGCGCGGTGGAGAAGGGGGCGTGTGCGGGCATGGCTGGCTATTCTCCGCGCGCGCCCGCTGCCTGTCATCCGAGCCGCAGCAGCAGCGCGGAGGCAGCGCAGACCAGGAAGAAGGGAATGCTGATGCGATGGAATTCGCGCAGCCCGTGCGGCACCTTCGCCAGCCGCAGCGCGATCAGGTTGGCCAGCGAGCCCAGCACGCAGCCGAAGCCGCCCACGCTGACGCCGGCGGCGAGCGCGGGCAGGTCGTGCACGTAACGGTCGAGCAGGATGGCGGCCGGCACATTGCTGATGAGCTGCGAGACGCCGATGGCGGCCAGGTAAGCGCGCCAGCCCTCGCCGATCGGCCACTGCTGCAGCAGCGCGGCGACCGCCGGCAGCTCGGCCAGCTGGCGCAGGTCCACGAACATCAGCGCGATGATTGCGAGCAGCGCCCAGTCGATGCCCAGCAGCACGCGCGGGTGCAGCAGCAGGAAGGCGCCGAACACCAGGCCCAGGCCAGCCGCCAGCCAGCGCTGGTCGAGCGCGATCACGAAAGCGATGAAGAGCAGGGCCGACAGCGCCAGCAAACGCGGCTGCACCGGCTCCGCATCGCTCGCGAGCTTGAGCTGGATCTCCACGCGCGGCACCAGGAAGCGCACCGCGGCGAAGAGCCAGAACAGCATCACGGCCACGGTCGGCGCCATCATGCCCATGAAGCCCAGGAAGCTCTCGCCCGAGCGGTGCCAGAGGTACAGGTTCTGGGGATTGCCGATCGGCGTGAGGGCTGAGCCTGCGTTGACGGCCAGCGCCTCCAGCACCACCAGGCGCGCCAGCGGCAGGTGGGCTTGCGCCGCCAGCACCCTTGTGAGCGGCACCAGCAGGAACAGGCTCACGTCGTTGGTGACCAGCGCCGAGAGCCCTGCGGCGGTTGCGACGAGGAAGAAGACCAGGTGCCGCAGTTCGGTGGTGCGCGCGAGCAGCCGCGCGGCGACCGACTGCAGCATGCCGCTGCGTTCGACGCCCTGCGTGATGGCGAGCAGGCCGGCCAGGGCGCCCACCGTCTGCCAGTCGACCAGCTGCAGATAATCCAGCGGCGCACGCGGCCGCACCAGGACGAAGACCACGGCCACCGCCAGCAGCACCCACAGGAGGCCGTGGCCGCCGCCATGCTCGGCCGTGGCGGCCTCGGCTTCAGCCGGCGTCGCGCTCACGCAGCTCGCGCTTGAGCACCTTGCCGATCGCGCTGCGCGGGAGCTCGTCGATCAGGTGCAGGCGCGCGAGCCGCTGCGTCTTGCCGAGCTGGGCATTGGTCCATTGCAGCAGCGCCTCGGCGGAGGTTTCGTCGCCGGCACGCCGCACCACGAAGGCCACCGGCGTCTCGCCCCACTGCTCAGAGGGCACGCCCACCACCGCCGCCTCGGCCACCGCCGCGTGGCCGCGCAGCACGGCTTCGAGGTCGCTCGGGTAGATGTTGAAGCCGCCGCTGATGATCATGTCCTTCTTGCGGTCGAAGAGGGTGAGGAAGCCCTCCTCGTCGAAGCGGCCGATGTCGCCGGTGCGGATGAAGCGCTTGCCCGCCGGGTCGAACCACTCGGCCTCGCGCGTCTTCTCGGGCTGGCGGTGGTAGCCGACCATCATGCCGGCCGAATGGCCCACCACCTCGCCGGCCTCGCCGCGCGCGACCTCGCGGCCCGATTCGTCGATGAGGCGGATGTCGCTGCCCTCGGCCGGCTGGCCCACCGTGTGCAGCTTGTCGGGATGCAGGTGCGCTTCCAGGATGCAGGTGCCGCCGCCCTCGGTCATTCCGTAGAACTCGACCAGGCCGCCGGGCCAGCGCTTCAGCACATCGGCCTTGAGCGCAGCGCCGAAGGGGGCGCTGGTGCTGAACTTGAAGCGGAAGCTGGAAAGATCGTGCTTGTCGAAGTCCGGATGTGCCATCAGGCGCTGGTACTGCACCGGCACCAGCATCGTGTGCGTCACGCGATGCCGCTCCGCCAGCGCCAGGTAGCTCGCGGCGTCGAACTTCGGCATCAGCAGCACGCAGCCGCCGTAGGCGAGGGTGGGGAAGAAGACCACCAGCGTGGTGTTGGAGTACAGCGGCGTCGACAGCAGCGTCACGGTGTCGGGCCCGTAGCCGTACTTCGCGCCGCGCTGAACGTGGGCCCAGCGCATGCCGTGGCCTTGCACGATGCCCTTGGGCTCGCCGGTGGTGCCGGAGGAATAGATGATGTTGAAGGGCCAGGACGGCTGCGGCTCCACGGCTTGCGCACGCGTGCCCGCCGGCGCCAGCCAGGCCTCGAAGTCCTGCCCGGCCGTGGAGGCGTCGAGCGCGACGCGCGGGATGGCGTCCTTCGCCGGCGCGCCGATCGTTTCGGCTGCCGCGGCATCGAGAAAGAGCATGCGTGCCTGCGCGTCGTCGATCATCCGTGCGAGGCTGGCAGGCGTGGAGCCGGGCGCCAGCGGCGCGACCGCGATGCCGGCGCGCAAGGCACCGAGGAAGAGTGCGGCGTAATGCGTGCTCGAGGCGGCGCAGATCGCGATGGCATCGCCTGCCCGAAGGCCGTCGCGCTGCAGGCTCGCGGCCACGCGGTCCATCAGCGCATCGAGTGCGCCGTAGTCCAGCGTGCGTTGGGGATCGGCGAGCGCGGTGCGGGATGCAGCTTCCTGCGCATGCAGGCGGATCAGATCGGCGATGACGCCGAACTCGCGTGCCATCGCGGCGTCGATCGCGCTCATCCGCGGGCTCCCGTCAGACGCCGGCGGCGTGTGCCTGCTGGTCGGCGTGGTAGCTGCTGCGCACCATCGCGCCCACCGCGGCGTGGCTGAAGCCCATCTTGTAGGCCTCTTCCTCGAACATCTTGAAGGTGTCGGGATGCACGTAGCGCCGCACCGGCAGGTGGCTGCTGCTGGGCGCCAGGTACTGGCCGATGGTCAGCATGTCGATGTCGTGCGCGCGCATGTCGCGCATGACCTGCAGGATTTCCTCGTCGCTCTCGCCCAGGCCGACCATGATGCCGCTCTTGGTCGGCACTGTGGGATGCAGGGCCTTGAACTTCTTCAGCAGGTTGAGGCTGAACTGGTAGTCGCTGCCCGGACGCGCCTCCTTGTAGAGGCGCGGCGCGGTCTCGAGGTTGTGGTTCATGACGTCCGGCGGGGCAGCCTTGAGAATCTCGAGCGCGCGGTCGTCGCGGCCGCGGAAGTCGGGCACCAGGATCTCGATCTGCGTTTGCGGAGAGAGCGCGCGGATGTTGCGGATGCAATCCACGAAGTGCTGGCTGCCGCCGTCGCGCAGATCGTCGCGGTCCACGCTGGTGATCACCACGTACTTGAGGCGCAGCTTGGCGATGGTGTTGGCGAGGTTGAGCGGCTCGTCCTTGTCCAGCGGGTCGGGCCGCCCGTGGCCTACGTCGCAGAAGGGGCAGCGTCGCGTGCACTTGTCGCCCATGATCATGAAGGTGGCCGTGCCCTTGCCGAAGCATTCGCCGATGTTGGGGCAGGAGGCCTCTTCGCAGACCGTGTGCAGGTTGCTCTCGCGAAGGATTTGCTTGATCTCGTAGAAGCGCGTGCTCGGACTGCCGGCCTTGACGCGGATCCACTCGGGCTTCTTGAGCACCTCGCCTTGCACCACCTTCACCGGAATGCGCGAAAGCTTGGCCGCGGCCTTCTGCTTGGCCAGCGGGTTGTAGGTGGCGGGGCCTTGGGCGTCGCGGACGACTTCGGGGGTGCTCATGGGTGCGTGGGCGGGGCTCAGGGCGCGAGGTAGATGGCGAGCTTGCTGGCCAGCACCTGCGCGGCTTCGTCCCAGGTTGTTTGAACGCCGATTGTAGAAAGGTCCACGGTTTCCAGGCCAGGGTAGCCGCAAGGGTTGATGCGGGAGAAGGGTTCGAGGTCCATCGCGACATTGAGCGCGACGCCGTGGTAGGTGCGGTGGCGGGTGATCTTGATGCCGAGGGCGGCGATCTTGCCCAGGCCCGCGAACGGGACCGCGGCAGCCTCCAGCCGTGCATGCGAGAACGGATCTTCCAGTCGCACGTAGATCCCCGGCGCACCCGATACCCGATGTCCGGTGACGCCGAAATGCGCCAGCGTGCGGATCACCGACTCCTCGATGCGATACACATACTCCTTGACGTAGTAGCCCGCACGCTTGAGGTCGATCAGCGGATAGGCCACCACCTGTCCCGGCCCGTGGTAGGTCACCTGCCCGCCGCGGTCGGTCTGCACCACGGGGATGCCGCGGGGGTTCAGCACGTGGTCGGCCTTGCCGGCCAGGCCCTGCGTGTAGACCGGCGGATGCTCGCAGATCCACAGCAGGTCGGCCGATTCCGGCGTGCGCCCCTGCGTCAGGCGCTGCATCGCCGCATAGGTGGGCGCGTAGTCGACGTGGCCGAGCCAGTCGACCTCGAGCGTCACAGCACCACCTTGACCATCGGATGCGCGGTCAGCGCAAGATAGATGGCGTCCAGCTGCTCGCGGCTGGTGGCGGTCACCGTGATCGTCACGCCCAGGTAGTTGCCGGCCTTGCTGTTGCGCAGCTCGACGGTGCTGGCGTCGAAGGCGGGGTCGAATTGCTGGGCGATCTGCGTGATGGCATACACGAAGCCGTCGGCCTTGGCGCCCATCACCTTGATCGGAAATTGCGAGGGGTACTCGATCAGCGATTCCTTGCGCGCGTCGATCGAGGTGTCGGAAGGGGGGGTGGTCATGCTGTCACTCCGTGGTCGTGCGCGCTGCGTTGCTTGGCGCGCTGGTAGCCGGCGTCGATGGCCTGGAAGACCGGGCCCGTGCGGCCCGTGCCGATGGGCTGGCCGTCGAGCGTGACGACCGGCAGCACCTCCTTGGTGGCCGAGGACAGCAGCAGCTCGTCGGCGCCGAAGACCTCGTCGCGCGCGATGCGGCGCAGCGAGAAGGGGATGCCGGCCTCGCCGCAGATGCGCTCGATCAGGCCATAGCGGATGCCCGCGAGCACCAGCTCGTCTTTGGGAGGGCCACTCACCGCGCCATCCTTCACCACCCACACGTTGCTCGACGAGGCCTCGCTCAGCCAGTCGCCGCGGAACATGATGGTCTCGGCCGCGCCGGCCTCCACGCTGATCTGCCGCGCCAGCACCGCCCCCAGCAGGCTGGTGCTCTTGATGTGCGCCTTCTGCCAGCGGAAGTCCTGCGCGCTGACGCAGGCCACGCCCCTGGCGCGCACCGCGTCGGGCACCGGCTTCATGGGGTTCAGCATCACGAACACGGTGGGCGCCAGCCCCTGGGGCATCGCGTGCTCGCGCGGTGCGACGCCGCGCGTGACCTGGATGTAGAGCGCCTGCACCGCGGCGCGCTGCTCGGCGGGGCTCGCCTCGACCAGGTGCATCGTGATCGCGTGCCAGGCCTCGCGCGTGAGCGGGTTGGCGATGCGCAGCTCGGCCAGCGAGCGGTCCAGCCGCGCCATGTGTTCCTCGAAGCAGAAGGGAGCGCCGCCATACACCGGCACCACTTCATAGACGCCGTCGCCGAAGATGAAGCCGCGGTCCAGCACGCTGATCTTGGCCTCGCGCAGCGGCGTGTAGTCGCCGTCGAGATAGCAGAGAGAATCGGGGAGGGCTTCGGCGATCGGGTGCATGAGGGATTATGGTGGGGGCGACTCCTTGCTTTCCAACACATGCCCGGGCGCCCGCGTGATCGGCAAGGACGTTGACAAACCTGACGGGAACCTGGCGGAGGGCCGTGGGTTTCTACTTATAATCAGCGGCTTTGTAGAATTTCTGGGTCGTCATCCGGGCTTCATTCGATATGAAAACAATTGCCCGCGATGCGCATGTTCATGAGGACGCGCAAGACCCGGACGCCGACTTCAAGCCGCTGACTGCCGAGGAGGCCCAGCGGCTGCGCGAGCGGAAGCCGCTGATCTCGCCATGGCGAGTGATCGCGATCCAGGTCGTGGCGGGGCTGCTGGTGGCATTGGCCGCCTGGGGCTTGTCGGGGAGGCAGAATTTGGGGTGGTCCGCCGGATACGGCGCACTGGCGGTGGTGATTCCCTCCGCGGTGTTCGCAAGAGGACTGACGGGGAGGTTTTCTTCGCTGAATGCGGGCACTGCGGTGCTCGGGTTCTTCTTGTGGGAAATGGTCAAGCTGGTCTTGTCGGTGGCGATGCTGCTCGCCGCGCCGAGACTGATAACGGAACTGAGCTGGCCGGCGATGCTGGTCGGCTTGGTGGTGACAATGAAGGCGGCCTGGGTGGCGGTAATGCTGGCGCCCAAACGCCCGAAAATTTAAAGACGAGTAACGGATGGCTGCTGAAAACGCTGCGGAACATGGTCAGACCGCTGGTGAATACATCGTTCACCACTTGACCCATCTTCAAAGCTCCAAGCCGGCAGGTGTTGCCGATTTCTCGGTTTTCAACTTCGACTCCCTCTTCTTCTCGATCGTGCTCGGCGTGCTCGGCTGTTGGCTGCTCTGGCTGGCGGCGCGCAAGGCGACCTCGGGCGTGCCGGGCCGCTTCCAGGCCGCGGTCGAGATCCTGGTCGAAGTGGTCGATCAGCAGGCCAAAGGCATCGTTCACAATGCTCAAAGCCGCAAGTTCGTCGCGCCGCTGGCGCTCACGATCTTCGTGTGGATCTTCATGCTCAACGCGATGGACCTGCTGCCGGTCGATCTGCTGCCGGCGATCTGGGCCAAGATCTTCGGTGCCGCCGGCCACGACCCGCACCACGCCTACTTGCGCGTCGTGCCTACGGCAGACCTTTCGGTGGCGATGGGCATGTCGGTTTCCGTGCTCCTGATCTGCCTGTACTACAACATCAAGATCAAGGGTGCCGGCGGCTGGGTGCACGAGCTCTTCACCGCGCCCTTCGGCAACAAGATCTGGCTGTACCCCTTCAACTTCGCCATGCAGATCATCGAGTTCGTCGCCAAGACCGTCTCGCATGGCATGCGTCTCTTCGGCAACATGTATGCCGGTGAGCTGATCTTCCTGCTCATCGCGCTGATGGGCGGTGCCTTCACGCTGTCGGCCACCGGGGTCTTCCTGGCGCTCGGCCACATCATCGCCGGCACGGCCTGGGCCATCTTCCACATCCTGATCATCACGCTGCAGGCCTTCGTGTTCATGATGCTGACGCTGGTGTACGTGGGCCAGGCCCACGATCACCACTGATTCGCGTTCCTGCGTCTTTTTCCGTTTTCGTTTTTTCTTTTTCTCTTCAACCAAAGTCCTTAGGAGTCATCATGGAAGTTATTAGCTTTGTCGCCCTGGCCGCCGGCCTGATCATCGGTCTGGGCGCCGTGGGCGCTTGTATCGGCATCGGCATCATGGGCAGCAAGTACCTCGAGTCGGCTGCCCGCCAGCCCGAGCTGATGGGTGAACTCCAGACCAAGATGTTCCTGCTGGCCGGTCTGATCGACGCCGCGTTCATCATCGGTACCGGTATTGCGCTGTGGTTCGCCACCGCCAACCCCTTCCTCTCGCAGATCGCCAACCTGCCGAAGTAATCGAGCGCAGGCTTCTCGTCGAAACCGCTGCAGACCTTTCTTCCTCATGAAGAACGGCGCCGGATTTCAATCCCAAAGAGAGGGTGAAAAGTGAGCATTACCGGTACCCTGATCGTCCAGATGATCGTGTTCCTGATTCTTGTCGGGTTCACGATGAAGTTCGTGTGGCCGCCGATCGCCAAGGCGCTGGATGACCGTGCCCAGAAGATCGCCGAAGGCCTGGCCGCAGCCGACAAGGCCAAGGTCGCGTTGTCGGAAGCGGACAAGCGGGTGGAAGTCGAGCTGGGCAAGGCGCGCAACGAGTCCGCGCAGCGCCTGGCCGATGCCGAACGCCGTGCGCAGGCCATCGTTGAAGAGGCCAAGGCCCGCGCCACGGAAGAAGGCAACAAGATCGTGGCGGCTGCCCGCGCCGAAGCCGAGCAACAGGCCGTGAAGGCGCGCGAGGCGCTGCGCGAGCAGGTGGCCGTGCTGGCCGTCAAGGGCGCCGAGCAGATCCTGCGCAAGGAAGTGAATCCGGCCGTGCACGCCGATCTGCTTTCCCGCCTGCAGACTGAACTCTGAAACGGACGCCATGGCTGAACTCGCCACCATTGCACGCCCCTACGCCGAAGCGCTGTTCAAGGCGTCTTCGTCGGACCTCGCCGGCGCCGGCGCATGGCTCGAGAGGGTCGCGGCCATCGCCGCCAATCCCGAGCTGCAACAGTTCGCCGACAACCCCAAGGCCACGCCCGAGCAGGTGCTGGGCGTGATTGCCGGCGCCAACGGCGCCGCGCTGCCGCCGGCGGCCAACAACTTCCTGATGGCGCTGCTCGAGAACGGCCGCTTCAGCGCGCTGCCGGAGATCGGCAGGCAATTCCGGGCCCTGGCCAATGCGCAGAGCGGCTCGTCCGATGCGGTGGTGTACAGCGCCTTCCCGATCGACGCTTCCTCGCTCAACGGCGTGGCGGCCGCGCTCGAAAAGCGCTTCGGCCGCAAGCTGCAGGTCACCGTCGAGCAGGACCCGTCCCTGATCGGTGGCATCCGCGTGGTGGTGGGTGACGAGGTGCTCGACACTTCCGTCAAGGCGCGCCTCGAACAAATGAAAGTTGCGCTGGCAGCCTGAGGCCGCCAGCCCCCTCAACGAAAGAAGGAAAGAGTCATGCAACTCAATCCCGCAGAAATTTCCGAGCTGATCAAGAGCCGCATCGAGGGTCTTGGCGTCAGCGCGAACATCCGCAACGAAGGCACCGTGGTGTCGGTGACCGACGGCATCGTGCGCGTGCACGGCCTGTCGGACGCGATGCAGGGCGAAATGCTCGAGTTCCCGCCTTCCGCGGACGGCACGCCGTCCTTCGGCCTGGCGCTGAACCTCGAGCGCGACTCCGTCGGCGCCGTGATTCTGGGCGAGTACGAGCACATTTCGGAAGGCGACACCGTCAAGTGCACGGGCCGCATCCTGGAAGTGCCGGTCGGCCCCGAACTCATCGGCCGCGTGGTCAACGCGCTGGGCCAGCCGATCGACGGCAAGGGACCGGTCAACGCCAAGATGACCGACGTGATCGAGAAGGTCGCCCCGGGCGTGATCGCGCGGAAGTCGGTGGACCAGCCGATGCAGACCGGCCTCAAGTCCATCGACTCCATGGTGCCGATCGGCCGCGGCCAGCGCGAGCTGATCATCGGCGACCGCCAGACCGGCAAGACCGCGGTGGCGATCGACGCGATCATCAACCAGAAGGGTCAGAACATGACCTGCGTCTACGTCGCGATCGGCCAGAAGGCTTCGTCGATCAAGAACGTGGTGCGTGCGCTGGAGCAGGCCGGTGCGATGGACTACACCATCGTCGTGGCCGCCTCGGCCTCCGAATCGGCCGCCATGCAGTACGTGAGCGCCTATTCGGGCTGCACGATGGGCGAGTACTTCCGCGACCGCGGCCAGGATGCCCTGATCGTCTATGACGACCTGTCCAAGCAGGCCGTGGCCTACCGCCAGGTGTCGCTGCTCCTGCGCCGCCCGCCAGGCCGCGAAGCCTACCCCGGCGACGTGTTCTACCTGCACAGCCGCCTGCTCGAACGCGCAGCCCGCGTGAACGCCGACTACGTCGAAGCCTTTACCAAGGGCGAAGTCAAGGGCAAGACCGGTTCGCTGACCGCACTGCCGATCATCGAGACGCAGGCCGGCGACGTGTCCGCTTTCGTGCCGACCAACGTGATCTCGATCACCGACGGCCAGATCTTCCTGGAAACCAACCTGTTCAACGCCGGCATCCGCCCCGCCATCAACGCCGGTATCTCGGTGTCGCGCGTGGGTTCGTCGGCGCAGACCAAGGTCATCAAGAGCCTGTCGGGCGGCATCCGTACCGACCTCGCGCAGTACCGCGAACTCGCGGCCTTCGCGCAGTTCGCCTCCGACCTCGACGAAGCCACCCGCAAGCAGCTCGACCGCGGCGCCCGCGTGACCGAACTGCTGAAGCAGCCCCAGTACAGCCCGCTGCCCATCTCGCTGATGGGTGCCTCGCTGTTCGCGGTGAACAAGGGCTTCATGGACGATCTGGACGTCAAGAAGGTGCTCGCCTTCGAACACGGCCTGCACCAGTTCCTCAAGTCCAGCCACGGCGCGCTGCTCGACAAGATCGAGCAGGCCAAGGCGATCGACAAGGACGCCGAGGCCGAGCTGACGACCGCCGTCACGGCGTTCAAGAAGTCGTTCGCCTGATCGGCCCAAGGAGTTAATCCATGAGCCCCCACGCTCGCATTTGCTCGCTGCCCCCCGAGGGGGTGCGTACCTCCTTGAGGCGGCTCGGCGGAGGTACCAATGGCAGCTGGTAAGGAAATCCGCGGCAAGATCAAATCGGTGGAAAACACCAAGAAGATCACCAAGGCCATGGAAATGGTGGCCGCGTCGAAGATGCGCAAGGCGCAGGAACGCATGCGCGCCGCCCGCCCCTACAGCGAGAAGATCCGCAACATCGCAGCCAACCTCGGCCAGGCGAACCCGGAGTACACGCACGCCTTCATGAAGGTCAACGACGTGAAGGCCGCTGGCTTCATCGTCGTCACGACCGACAAGGGCCTGTGCGGCGGCATGAACACCAACGTGCTGCGCGCCGTGACGTCCAAGCTGCGCGAGCAGCAAACCGCCGGCGTCGCTGTCGAGGCGGTGGCCATCGGCAACAAGGGCCTGGGTTTCCTCAACCGCATCGGCGCGCGCGTGGTCTCGCATGTCACCCAGCTGGGCGACACGCCGCATCTCGACAAGCTGATCGGCCCGGTCAAGGTGCTGCTCGACGCGTACGCCGAAGGCAAGCTCAGCGCGGTCTACCTCTGCTACACCAAGTTCATCAACACGATGCGCCAGGAGTCGGTGGTCGAACAGCTGCTGCCGCTGGCCGCGGATTCCTTGAAGATGGAAAAAGGCCAGCACTCGTGGGACTACATCTACGAGCCCGATGCGCAGAGCGTGATCGACGAACTGCTGGTGCGCTACGTCGAGTCGCTGGTGTACCAGGCCGTGGCCGAGAACATGGCCTCGGAACAGTCGGCGCGCATGGTGGCCATGAAGTCCGCCACCGACAACGCGGGCAACGTGATCGACGAGCTCAAGCTGGTCTACAACAAGACCCGCCAGGCCGGCATCACCAAGGAGCTGTCGGAGATCGTTTCGGGCGCTGCGGCGGCCGCAGGCGTTTGAAGGCCTTCGGTCCCTCGACCTCAACCAGATTTAGTTTTTATCGGAGCAGATGATGGCTCAAGCAAATACAACGCAAGGCAAGATCGTTCAATGTATCGGCGCCGTGGTCGACGTGGAATTCCCGCGCGACCAGATGCCCAAGGTGTACGACGCCCTGCAATACGAGGGCGGCACGCTGACCCTCGAAGTGCAGCAGCAGCTCGGCGACGGCGTGGTGCGCACCATTGCACTCGGCTCGTCCGACGGCCTGCGCCGCGGCCTCGTCGTGACCAACACCGGCAACCCGATCACCGTGCCCGTGGGCAAGGCGACCCTGGGCCGCATCATGGACGTGCTCGGTCGCCCGATCGACGAGCGCGGCCCGGTCGGCCAGGAAGTCACCGCTTCGATTCACCGCAAGGCGCCGGCTTACGACGAGCTCTCGCCCTCGCAGGACCTGCTGGAAACCGGCATCAAGGTGATCGACCTGGTCTGCCCCTTCGCCAAGGGCGGCAAGGTGGGCCTGTTCGGCGGCGCCGGCGTGGGCAAGACCGTGAACATGATGGAGCTCATCAACAACATCGCCAAGGCTCACTCGGGCCTGTCGGTGTTCGCCGGCGTGGGTGAACGCACCCGCGAAGGCAACGACTTCTATCACGAGATGTCCGACTCGGGCGTGGTCAACCTCGAGAACCTCGGCGAGTCGAAGGTGGCCATGGTCTACGGCCAGATGAACGAGCCCCCGGGCAACCGCCTGCGCGTGGCGCTGACCGGCCTGACCATCGCCGAATCCTTCCGCGACGAAGGCCGCGACGTGCTCTTCTTCGTCGACAACATCTACCGCTACACGCTGGCCGGTACCGAAGTGTCGGCGCTGCTGGGCCGCATGCCTTCCGCCGTGGGCTACCAGCCGACGCTGGCCGAGGAAATGGGCCGCCTACAGGAGCGCATCACCTCCACCAAGGTGGGCTCGATCACCTCGATCCAGGCCGTGTACGTGCCGGCCGACGACTTGACCGACCCGTCGCCCGCGACGACCTTCGCCCACCTGGACTCCACCGTGGTGCTGTCGCGCGACATCGCTTCGCTGGGCATCTACCCCGCCGTGGACCCGCTGGACTCGACCTCGCGCCAGCTCGACCCGCACGTGGTCGGCGAAGAGCACTACAACGTGGCCCGCGCCGTGCAGGGCACGCTGCAGCGTTACAAGGAACTGCGCGACATCATTGCCATCCTGGGCATGGACGAACTGGCGCCCGACGACAAGCTGGCCGTGGCCCGCGCCCGGAAGATCCAGCGCTTCCTGTCGCAGCCCTTCCACGTGGCCGAGGTGTTCACCGGTTCGCCCGGCAAGTACGTGCCGCTGGCCGAGACCATCCGCGGCTTCAAGATGATCGTCAACGGCGAAGCCGACCACCTGCCGGAGCAGGCTTTCTACATGGTGGGCGGCATCGACGAGGCCTTCGAGAAGGCCAAGAAGGTCGCCTAAGGCGGCTGCATAGGAATCCAGATGGCAAACACCATTCACGTCGACGTGGTCAGCGCCGAGGAGTCCATCTTCTCGGGCGAGGCCAAGTTCGTCGCGCTGCCGGGTGAAGCCGGCGAGCTCGGCATCTATCCGCGCCACACGCCGCTGATCACGCGCATCCGTCCCGGTGCCGTGCGCATCGAGACGGCCAACGGCGGCGAGGAATTCGTCTTCGTGGCCGGCGGCATCCTGGAAGTGCAGCCCAACACCGTCACCGTGCTGTCCGACACCGCCATCCGCGGCAAGGACCTCGACGAAGAGAAGGCCAACAAGTCCAAGGCCGCGGCCGAGGAAGCGCTGAAGAATGCCAAGAGCGACATCGATATCGCCCTGGCCCAGTCCGAGCTGGCCGTGATGGCCGCTCAAATTGCGGCGCTGCGCAAGTACCGCCAAAAAAAGTAGCTCTCCTCCAGGCTCCGCGCGGACAGGCCAAGGCCGGTTCCGCGGTGTTCCACCAACCACAAGGCCGCCTTCGGGCGGCCTTGTGTTTTTGGTTTGTGCGTTCTGTTTGGTCTTTATTAGGCCGAAGTTCAATCTTGTTCGGCTGAAGCCCTGCGCCTAGTATTCGCCTTCGATCCGGACGCCGCGTCTGCCCGGATTCAAGACGAACAACGGAGACAAGCGCTTGGCACCCTGGAGCGGCCTCACTGCCGACGAGATGGCGCTGCTGGAAACGACCTTCTGGTCTGCCGGCGGCTCGCGCCATGCCATGGCCGAGCGGCTGGGCTTCTCCAAGAGCAAGGCCAATGCGCTGATCGCCGGACTGGTCGAGCAGGGCCTGCTGGCCGAAGCCGGCCTGCAGCGCTCGTCCGGCGGGCGCCGCGCCGAGAACCTTCAGCTGCACGAGGGCCTCGGCGTGCTGGTCGGCGTGGACATCGGCGCCACCAGCCTCGACGTGGCCGTGCTGCGGCCCGACCTGAGCGTGCTGGCCCAGCATGCCGAGCCGGCCGACGTGCGCGAAGGCCCCGGCGTGGTGCTGGCCCGCGTGCGCGTGCTGATGCGCGAACTGCTGGGCCGCTGCGGCTTCGGAGCGAAGCAGCTGATCGGCATCGGCATCGGCGTGCCTGGCCCGGTCAACTTCGAGATCGGGCAACTCGTGAACCCGCCGCTGATGCCGGCCTGGGACAGCTTCTCGATCCGAGACTACCTGCGCGAGGACTACGCGGCCCCGGTCTTCGTCGACAACGACGTGAACCTGATGGCGCTGGGCGAGCTCTGGCGCCTCCGGCGCTCGCTCTCCAACTTTCTCGTCATCAAGGTCGGCACCGGCATCGGCTGCGGCATCGTCTGCCACGGCGAGGTGTACCGCGGCGCGGCCGGCTCGGCCGGCGACGTGGGCCACATCTGCGTCGACCAGGAAGGGCCGCTGTGCCACTGCGGCAACCTGGGCTGCGTCGAGGCGATGGCAGCCGGCCCGGCCATCACGCGCATGGCGATGCAGGCGGCGGAAGCGGGCGAGAGCCGCGCGCTGGCCGAGCGGCTGCGCGCACAGGGCCGCATCGACGCGGTCGACGTCGGCCAGGCCAGCCGCGCCGGCGACGCGGCGGCGAATGCCATCGTGCAGCGGGCCGGCCAGCTGATCGGGCAGATGCTGGCTTCGATCGTCAATTTCTTCAATCCCTCGCATGTGTTCATCGGCGGCGGCATCACCCACATCGGGCCGCTGTTCCTGGCGGCGCTGCGCCAGAGCGTCTACCACCGGTCGCTGGCGCTGTCGACGCGGCACCTGGAGATCCAGTACACGCCGCTGGGCGCGCAGGCCGGCCTCGTCGGTGCGGGCGTGCTGGCGATGCACGAGACGCTCAAGGTCCGGGGGGTCGCGCCGTGACCACGCCGACCCCGAGGCGCAGCGTCGCCGTCGAGTTCGACCAGGTGGTGAAGGCCTTCGGACCGGTGCAGGTGCTGCACGGCGTGAGCTTCTCGCTGGAGCCCGGGCGCGTCTATGGCCTGCTCGGCGAAAACGGCGCCGGCAAGTCCACGCTGATGAAGATCCTGGCCGGCTACGAGCCGATCACCGGCGGCACGGTGCGGGTCAACGGCGAACCGCAGGTCTTTGCCACCTCGCGCGAGGCCGAGTCGCTGGGCATCGTGCTCATCCACCAGGAGTTCAACCTGGCCGAGGACTTGAGCGTGGCGCAGAACATCTTCCTCGGCCACGAGAAGAAAAAGGGGTTCTTTCTGGACGATGCGGCGATGGAGCGGGACGCCGCCGCCGCGCTGGCGCAAGTCGGCCTGAAGGTCGATCCGCGCACCAAGGTGCGCCGCCTGATCGTGGCCGAGAAGCAGCTGGTCGAGATCGCCAAGGCGGTCTCGCGCCACGCCCGCCTGCTGATCATGGACGAGCCCACCGCCACGCTCACGCCCGGCGAGACCGAGCGCCTGTTCCGCCTGATCGCGCAACTGCGCGCCGACGGCGTGACCATCGTCTACATCTCGCACAAGCTCGACGAGGTCGAGCGCGTGACCGACGAGGTGATCGTGATGCGCGACGGCCGCTTCGTCAGCCGAGCGCCCACCGCCGAGCTCACGCGCCACCAGATGGCCAACCTGATGGTGGGCCGCGAGCTGGCCGATTTGTACCCGCCGCGCGACCCGGTCACGGCGGCGCATGCGCCCGCGATGCAGGTGCGCGACTTCAGCGTGCCCGGCTGGGCCGACAGCGCCAGCTTCGAAGTGCGCCCCGGCGAGATCCTGGGCTTCGCCGGCCTGGTGGGCGCCGGCCGCACCGAGCTCTTCGAGGGCCTGCTGGGCCTGCGCCCCGTCAGCGGCGGCAGCGTCGAACTCGGCGGCAAATCCGTTCAGCTGCGCAATCCCCGCGACGCCGCGCACCACGGCCTCACCTACCTCAGCGAGGACCGCAAGGGCAAGGGCCTGCACGTCCACCTGGGCCTGCGCCAGAACCTCACGCTGATGGCGCTGGAACGCTATGCGCAGCCCTGGCTCAAGCCCGAGGCCGAGCGCAGCGCGTTGGCCGCCGCGGTGAAGGACTTCGGCATCCGCACCGGCGACCTCGATGCGCGCGCCTCTTCGCTCTCGGGGGGCAACCAGCAGAAACTCGCGCTCGCCAAGGTGCTGCAGCCCCAGCCCAAGGTGGTGGTGCTCGACGAGCCCACGCGCGGCGTCGACATCGGCGCCAAGCGCGACATCTATTTCCTGATCCAGCGGCTGGCCCGCGAGGGGCTCGCCGTGATCGTCGTCTCCTCCGAGCTGATGGAACTGATCGGCCTGTGCCACCGCGTCGCGGTGATGCGCGCAGGCCGGCTCGTCGCCACGCTGGACGCCGACCAATTGACCGAAGAGGAGCTGATCGCCCATGCCACCGGAACCGCAGCAAGCCACGCCTGAGGCCGCGGGCGCCATGCACCGCAGCGAAACCCGGCCGCGCTGGACCGAGCGCCTGCACGGCCTCGGCCCGGTCATCGGCCTGGTGCTGCTGTGCATCGCCGGCACGCTGCTCAACAGCGACTTCGCCACGCTCGACAATGCGATGAACGTGCTCACCCGCACCGCCTTCATCGGCATCATCGCGGTGGGCATGTGCTTCGTGATCATCTCGGGCGGCATCGATCTCTCGGTGGGCTCGATGGCCGCGCTGATCGCCGGCTGCGTGATCATGTTCATCAACGCCATGGGGCCGGCGCTCGGCTCGCCGCTGCCGGCGGTGCTGCTCGGAGCGCTGCTCGCGGTGGTGCTGGGCGCCGTCTTCGGGCTGGCCCACGGCCTGCTCATCACCAAGGGCCGCATCGAGCCCTTCATCGTCACGCTCGGCACGCTGGGCATCTTCCGCGCCTACCTGACCTACTTCGCCGACGGCGGCGCGCTGACGCTGGACAACGAGCTGTCCGACCTCTATGCGCCGGTCTACTACGCGAGCCTGCTGGGCGTCCCGGTGCCGGTGTGGGTGTTCCTGGTCGTCGCGGTGATCGGCGGCCTGATCCTCAACCGCACCGCCTACGGCCGCTATGTGCAGGCCATCGGCTCGAACGAGCAGGTCGCGCGCTACGCCGCCGTGGGCGTCGACGGCGTGAAGATCCTCACCTACGTGCTCCTGGGCGTCTGCGTGGGCATCGCGACCCTGCTCTACGTGCCGCGCCTGGGCTCGGCCTCGCCCACCACCGGCCTGCTGTGGGAGCTGGAAGCGATCGCCGCGGTGATCGTCGGCGGCACCGCGCTCAAGGGCGGCGCGGGCAGCATCACCGGAACCGTGATCGGCGCCATCCTGCTCTCGGTCATCAGCAACATCCTCAACCTCACGAGCATCATCAGCGTGTACCTCAATGCCGCGGTGCAGGGCTTCGTGATCATCGTGGTCGCTTTCCTTCAACGAGGCCGTCGTTGACGCGGCCGTCCGATTTCGTGTCACTGAACTTTTTCAACCAAGGAGACAAGTCAATGAAGCATCTCACCCGACGCATCGCACTCACCGCGGTCGCCGCTGCCGCGCTCGGAGCCATTCCGGCGCTCGCAGCGGAGAAAGTGAACCTCGGCGTCTCGATTCCGGCCGCGACGCACAGCTTCATGGGCGGCATCAACTACTGGGCCAACCAGGCGAAGAAGGACCTGGAGAAGGAGCACAAGGACCTCAAGATCACCATCAAGACCGCGGCCAACGCGCCCGAGCAGGCCAACCAGCTGCAGGACCTGTCGACGGTGACCAAGATCAACGCGCTGGTGATCTTCCCCTTCGAGTCGGCCGCGCTGACCAAGCCGGTGGCCCAGGTCAAGGCCAAGGGCACCTACGTCACCGTCGTCGACCGCGGCCTGACCGACACCAGCGCGCAGGACGCCTACGTGGCCGGCGACAACACCGCCTTCGGCAAGATCCCGGCCGAGTACATCGCCAAGAAGCTGGGCGGCAAGGGCGAGATCGTCGCCTTGCGCGGCATCGCGACGACGCTGGACAACGAGCGCATGGATGCCTTCAACGGCGTGCTCAAGAACTATCCCGACATCAAGCTGCTCGATGCCAAGTACGCCAACTGGAACCGCGACGACGCCTTCAAGGTCACGCAGGACTACCTGACCCGCTTCAAGAAGATCGACGCCATCTGGGCGGCCGACGACGACATGGCCGTCGGCGTGCTCAAGGCCATCGAGCAGGCCAAGCGCGACGACATCAAGGTCATCTTCGGCGGCGCCGGCGCCAAGGGCATGGTCAAGACCATCCTCGACGGCAAGGACCCGCGCATCCAGGCCGACGTGAGCTACTCGCCCAAGTTCATCTACGACGCCATCAAGCTCACGGCCGAGGCGCGTCTCAAGGGCGAGAAGCTGCCGGCGACGACGATCATTCCCTCGGTGCTGATCACCAAGGAAAACGCCAAGGACTTCTACCACCCCAACTCGCCTTTCTGAGGTTCCGATGCCGGCGACACGAAAGCTGCGCTATGCCATGGTCGGCGGCGGGCGAGACGCCTTCATCGGCGCGGTGCACCGAAAGGCGATCGCGCTCGACGGGCAGGCCGAGCTCGTGGCCGGCGCGCTGTCGTCCAGCGCCGAGAAGGCGAAGGCCTCGGGGCGCGAGCTCTGGCTGGCCGACGACCGCAACCACGGCGACTGGCGAGCCCTGCTGGACGACGAGCTGAAACGCCCCGAGGAAGAACGCATCGACTTCGTCTCCATCGTCACGCCCAACCACCTGCACTTCCCGGTGGCGCAGGCCTTTGTCGAGGCCGGCTTCCACGTGGTGTGCGACAAGCCGCTGGTGCACACCGGTGCGCAGGCCGATGCGCTGGTGGCGGCCGTGGCGCGGCAGGGCACGGTGTTCGCCGTGACCTACAACTACACGGGCTATCCGATGGTGCGCGAGGCGCGCGAGATCGTGAGCAGCGGGCGGCTCGGCGAGATCCGCAAGGTGGTCGTCGAATACAACCAGGGCTGGCTCGCCACCCAGCTCGAGAAGGAAGGCAACAAGCAGGCGGCCTGGCGCAGCGACCCCGCGCGCAGCGGCGCGGCGGGTGCCATCGGCGACATCGGCTCGCATGCCGAGAACCTGGTCGCCACCGTGACGGGCCTCGAGATCGAAAGCCTGTGCGCCGACCTGAGCGCGCTGGTGCCGGGCCGCGCGCTCGACGACGACGGCAGCGTGCTGCTGCGCTTGCGCGGCGGGGCCCGCGGCGTATTGATCGCGTCCCAGGTCAACACCGGGCTGGAGAACGACCTGCGCCTGCGCGTCTCCGGCACGCTGGGCACGCTGGTCTGGCGCCAGGAGCAGCCCAGCGAGCTGCTGCACCTGCCGCACGACGGGCCGCGGCGCGTGCTGACCCGTGGCGCGCCGTGGCTGGGCGAGCCGGCCCGGCGCGCGAGCCGGCTGCCCAGCGGACATCCCGAGGGCTTCATCGAGGCCTTCGCCAACGTGTATGCCGGCGTCGTGGCCGATGTTCGCGCGCGACTCGCCGGGGAGCAGGCCGACGCGCTGGAGGCCGACTACCCCCGCGTGGAGGACGGCGCGCGCGGCGTGCGCTTCATCGAGCGCGTGGTGGCGTCGGCCGGGAGCGAGGCGAAGTGGACGGCTTGGTGAGCCCTCGATCTGCAAGAAGCACCTTCGCCAACCGCGCGAGAGCGGCTTCGGCCGTCGGCTCGACGGCCGTCGAGCAGGCCAGCATCAGGTTCAGGCGCTGGCCCAGCCCTTCCACCATCACGCCGCTGTCGCGCTCCCGCGTGAGGCCCCGTGCATCCTGCGTGCATGCCATGGCCGCGCAGACCCGGCTTGCATAGCTGCCCGCCGGCACGCCGTAGACCACCACGGGCTTGCCCAGTGCAACCGCGAAGCCGACCTCGAACACCGTGCCCGAATCCGGCTCGAGGCCGCGGAAGTCCATCAGGTTGGCAATGACGCCGTCGGCCTGCCGGATGAGCGCGATGTTGCCCTCGTAGATGCGGCGCGCGCGCTCGTCGTCGCTGCCCGCGAAGTCCGCGCCCAAGCCGTCGTCCGAGGGCTCGACGCCCTCCAGGTCCAGGCGCTCGCACGCGGCTTTCAGGTCCCGGTAGATCCGTTCGCAGTCGCGAAAGAAGATGTCCGGGCCGGCAAGGTAGACGCGAGGCCGGGGAGGTCGGGGCTGGTGCATGGTCGCGTTCGTCGTCGGCAACGGTTCACGGGGAAGGGCATGCATTGTCCGGCACGAACGAGCCGGGCGCACGTGCGCCGAAGGCTCGTAGGTCCGGTCCCACAGCAATAACGTCCTTGCGCTGCCGACCCGGCATTGCGAGCGAAATCACCATTCACCATCCGCCCGTGGTTGCTGCTGCATCCGCGGCGCGCACGGACGGTGCTTCGTTGTGAAGGGGAGATGTATGGACGCTGAGAACATGCAAGTCCTATGGGTGCTGGCGATCATCGTGGTTCTTGCCCTGGTCGCGCTGGCCGCCTATTTGTTCTACCGAAAGCGCCAGTCGGGCCTGCTCGCGGCACGCTTCGGCGACGAGTACGAGCTCGCCCTCAAGCAGCATGGCAGCCGGGCCAAGGCAGAAGCCGAGCTCCGGCAGCGCGCCGCGCGGGTCGAGCGCCTGAACATCGTTCCCCTCGCAGCGGGCGAAGCGGCGCGCTTCAGCAGCGCATGGAACCGGGTGCAGGCCGAGTTCGTCGACAACCCGACCGGCGCGGTGACGCAGGCGGACCAACTCGTGCGCGAGCTGATGCAGAAGCGCGGCTATCCGATGGGCGACTTCGAGCACCGCGCGGCCGACATCTCGGTGGACCATCCGGCGGTGGTGAGGAACTACCGCGCGGCGCAGGCCATTCACGCCCGTACCTTGAGCGGCGAAGTCGAGACCGAGGAGCTGCGCAAGGCCGTGGTGCACTACCGTGCGCTGTTCGATGAATTGCTGGAAGTCCGCGTGGAGGACCCGCAGCGAGGCATGCCGGCCAAGCCGGTGGAGGCACGATCATGATCTTCGATACCAAGCGGAACGAGCGGAAGGAGCGGGACGTCGTGGCGCGACCCACGCAGAGCCGGAATGTGGATGCCGGCGTTGTGCCCGACGACATTGCGCCGGACGATCTCGAGCGCCCGGTCGCACAGCAGCCGCCGCAGCGACACGAACCGGAGCCGTCGCAGCTGTCACAGGCATCGCAGGCGGCACGGCAGCCTCAGCAGCCGCCCGTGGAACAGCGGCCGCAGCCGCCGCGCATGGCGCAGCCCGATGGCGCCGACGAGTCGCTGGCGCCGCTTTTCACGCCCGAGGCAGCTCGGGATTTCCGTGCCAGCTGGGATGCCGTGCAGATCGGCTTTGTCGACGACCCGCAGCGGGCCGTGCGGCAGGCCGACGAGCTGGTTCGGCAGATGCTGCAGAACCTGTCGCAGACCTTCTCGCAGGAGCGAGCGGGGCTGGACGCGCGCGGCGACGACGCAGTGGCCGATGCCGCCTCGACGGAGAAACTGCGCGTGGCGCTGCGTCGCTACCGCGCCTTCATGCAGCGGCTGCTCTCGCTGTGAGCCGGTGATCGTGATGGCGCAAAGAAGAACCGAAGCCGGCTCGCCGCCGCGCGAACTCGGCAAGGCCCCCGGCAACAAGCCCTTTCTGCGGCAGCGGGTCGGGCCTGCCGCGCCGAAGCGGCGCTCTTCCGAAGGCGCGAGCACCGGCCGCAGCGCCAGGTCGACGGCCGGCGGCGCCGCCGGCCAGCTGACCGCGAAGGACTGATCACTCGGCGCGGATGTCGTTGTCCTTCACCACCTTGCCGAGCAGCGCGTAGTAGTCCTTGGTCAGCGCGGCCAGCTGCTCGGGCGTGCCGCCGCCGGCATCGTCGCCGCGGTCCGAGATGGTCTTCTGTACGTTCGGGTCCTTCAGCGCGCTGTTCATCGCGGTGTTCACCTTCTTCACGATGTCCGCATTCAGGCCCGGCGGGCCGTACAGGCCGATGAAGGAGATGACCTGGAAGTCCTTGATGCCCTTTTCGGTGGCCGTGGGCACGTCGGGAAAGGCCGGCACCCGCTTGGCCCCCGTGGCCATCAGGGCCCTGAGCTGGCCGGACTTGAGGAAGGGCGCGACCACCGAGGACGCGTCGAACATGCAGGGCACGCGGCCGGCGATCAGGTCGGTCATGGCCGGCGCGCTGCCCTTGTAGGGCACGTGGCTCATCTTCGGCTTGCCGATGCGCTCGCGGAACAGCTCCATCGTGGTCTGCACCAGGCTGCCCGGCCCGCCCGAGGCGTAGTCGACGGTCTTGCCTTCCTTGTCCTGCGCCTTCACCCAGGCGATGAAGGCGTCGAGGTCCTTCACCGGCAGGCTCGCCGGCACCACCAGCATGAGCGAGGAGGTGAGCAGCAGGCCGATGGGCGTCATCTTGAGCGGGTCCGCCACGGGCGTGTTGCGGTAGGTGTGCGGGTTCAGCACCATGTTGCTGCCGTTGCCCACCAGCAGCCGGTAGCCGTCGGGCGGGGACTTCGCCACGTAGTCGGTCGCGATGTTGCCGTTGACGCCCGCCTTGTTGTCCATCACCACCGGCTGGCCCAGGCTGGCCTGCATGCCCGCGGTGAGGATGCGTCCCGCGAAGTCCGTCTGCCCGCCCGGCGGATAGCCCACCACCAGCGTGACCGATTTGGTGGGCCAGGCTCCTTGAGCTCGAGCGAGTTCGGGAAGCAGTGCGGCCCCGAGGCCGCCGAGGCCAAGTTGCAACAGGGCGCTGCGGCGCGACACAGGGACATCGGGCGCGATCGGCATCATGTTCTCCTCAGGACCTTGGCAAGGTCGGCGGGGCCATCATAGGAGTGCGCCGGATGCGCCACAAGGGCGGCATCGCCATGTCCCCGGGATCTTGCTGCGCGGCGTCGGCGCGCTCCTACGTGCCTCGGCGGCCTGTCCGATCCCGGGCATCGATGTCCGCCGCTCGCCGAGTCTCGGCCCGGCTTCGTAGGGTAGTCCCTCCACGAGCCTGAAAGGAGATCCGCATGAGCAAGCCGCAAGACCCCAAGAGCCCCGACATCCAGGGCGAAGGCAACTACGAGGCAACCCGCCGCTACGACAAGGCCACCACGGACTTCGTGCAGTCGGGCAAGGTCGACCAGGCGGCACGCGATGCGCGTCCGAAGAGCGAGGCCGAGGCCGAGGAGATGAAGAAGGCCGAGCAGGAGGGCAAGTCGCACGCGAAGGGCGAGGACCCGGCGCTGCGCAAGGGCGCGTCGAAGTGAGGGCAGGGGCCGCGCGCCGAAGGGCCGGCTTCGGCCCGGGCGGGCGGCATCCGCCCCGTGAGGCCACAATCCGGCCATGACCGAGCACGAGTTCTCCAACCCCTACACCCACGGCTTCGCCCGCTTGGCCGTGGCCGTGCCGCGCAACCGGGTGGCCGACCCGGTGTTCAACACCGCCGAGACCCTCCGCCTGTACCGCGAGACCGCGGCCGACGGCGCCGTGCTGGTCGCCTTCCCGGAGCTGGGGCTTTCGGCCTACACCTGCGACGACCTGTTCCACCAGGCCGCGCTGCTCGATGCCTGCGAGCGCGCCCTGCTGGAAATAGCCGCTGCCTCGAGCGGCATCGGCGCGATGGCCGTGGTCGGCCTGCCGCTGCGCGTGGACCATCGCCTCTTCAACTGCGCTGCGGTGGTGGCGGATGGCCGCGTCCTGGGCATCCTGCCCAAGACCTACCTGCCGAATTACGGCGAGTTCTACGAGGGCCGCCAGTTCAACGGCGCCGACACCGCGCTCGCGACCGAGGTCGTGCTCGGTGGCCAGCGCATCCCCTTCGGCTCCGACCTGCTGTTCCAGTCGCGCCAGCTGCCGCTCTTCAAGCTGCACGTGGAGATCTGCGAGGACGTGTGGGTGCCCATACCGCCCTCCAGCTATGCCGCACTCGCGGGCGCGACGGTGCTGGTCAATCTCTCGGCCTCGAACATCACCATCGGCAAGTCGGACTACCGGCACCGGCTGGTGAGCCTGCAGTCGGCGCGCTGCCTGGCGGCCTACCTCTACACCTCGGCCGGCATCGGCGAGTCGACCACCGACCTGGCCTGGGACGGGCAGGCGCTGATCTACGAGAGCGGCGACATGCTGGCCGAGAGCGAGCGCTTCCGCAACAGCTCGCACTTCGTGGCGGCCGACGTGGACCTGGAGCGCCTCTCGCGCGAGCGCATGCGGCAGAACAGCTTCGGCACCTCGGTGCACAAGCACCGCGAGGCGCTGTCGGGCTGGCGCACGGTCGAGTTCGAGCTGCCGGTGCCGTCTCGGGTGCCGCACGGCCTGCTGCGCCAGGTGGCGCGCTTTCCGTACGTGCCCTCGGATGCGGCCACGCGCGACGCGCGCTGCAGCGAGGTCTTCAACATCCAGGTGCAATCGCTGGTGCAGCGCATCGAGGCGGCCCGCATCGGCAAGCTGGTGATCGGCGTTTCGGGTGGCCTCGATTCCACCCACGCGCTGCTGGTGTGCGCGCAGGCCATGGACCGGCTGGGCAAGCCGCGCTCCGACATCCTCGGCTTCACCATGCCCGGCTTCGCGACCACCGGCCGCACCCTGGCGCAGGCGCACCGGCTGATGACCAGCATCGGCTGCACCGCGCGCGAGATCGACATCCGGCCCAGCTGCCGCCAGATGCTGGAGGACCTGGGCCATCCCTTCGCCGAGGGCCAGCCGCAGTACGACATCGCCTTCGAGAACGTGCAGGCCGGCGAGCGCACCAGCCACCTGTTCCGGCTCGCCAACTTCCACGGCGGCATCGTGGTGGGCACCGGCGACCTGAGCGAGCTGGCGCTCGGCTGGTGCACCTACGGCGTGGGCGACCACATGTCGCACTACAACGTGAACGCGAGCGTGCCCAAGACCCTGATCAAGCACCTGGTGCATTGGGTCGAGACCACGAAGCTGCTCGGTGACGAGGGCAGCTCCGTGCTGCGCGACATCCTCGAGACCGAAGTCAGCCCGGAGCTGATCCCGGCCGATGCGCCGGCCGCGGGCGAGGGCGCCTCGGCCCAGCCGGGGCAGCGCACCGAGGACACCATCGGGCCCTACGAGCTGCAGGACTTCCACCTCTACTACACGCTGCGCTACGGCTTCAGGCCGAGCAAGGTCGCCTTCCTCGCGCATGCGGCCTGGGGCGACCGCACGCGCGGCCGCTGGCCCGACGATTTGCAGAAGGAGCGCAACGAGTACGGGCTGGCCGACATCAAGCGCCACCTCGGCACCTTCCTCTTCCGCTTCTTCAAGACCAGCCAGTTCAAGCGCTCCTGCGTGCCGAACTCGCCCAAGGTCGGCTCGGGCGGCTCGCTGTCTCCGCGCGGCGACTGGCGCGCGCCCAGCGATTCGGAAGCCGAGGTGTGGTTGGAAGACCTGAAGCGCGTGCCGGCCTCCTGAAAAGCCGGGCCTGCGAGGCGGATTCGCCGACGAGGCCCTGCATCGTTCGGCCTCAGGTGCCGTGCGCCGGGTTGCGTGTCTTGCGGACGTGTGAGAGCGCCGTGCCGCGGCCCGCCTTCAGGTGCCATTCGATGTCCATGGCGCGGCTGCCGACGGCGCGCACGGCCTCGCGCAGCCGGTCGTGCGTCACGTCGAGCCGGCGCGACCATTTGTCGAGCTCGCGGGCGCTGCTGATGTCGATGCGTTCGGGCGGAGCGCCGCTGCGCACGCCGTCTGCCGGGGTCTTCATGGCTTCGCTCCTGTGCGCCTGTGCCTGGCGGGATGCCCACCGTAGGACCCTCGGCTCCGCGGCGCTGTAGGAGATCAGCCATCGGGGTTGCCCGCCAAGCCGAACAAGCCGGCCGATCAACTTGCCCGATATGCCGGCCGCGCGCGGCAAGCAGGACGGCCAAACCCAGGGCCGTGCGCGCGACCCGGGCCTACATGCGCGCCGGGTTTGGCAGGGCTAGCATGGCTTGGCCATGCCTGCCGAAGACCTCGTCATCGCTCGTCCCGAAGGCCTGTACTGCCCGCCCGGCGATTTCTACATCGACCCGTGGCGGCCGGTGGACCGCGCCGTCATCACCCATGCGCACTCGGACCACGCGCGGCTGGGCCACGGGCATTACCTGGCGCACGACGACAGCGCCGGCACGCTGCGCGCGCGGCTGGGCGGCATCACCCTGCAGACACTGCCCTACGGCGAGGACATCGACCATCGCGGCGTGCGCCTGTCGCTGCATCCGGCCGGCCACGTGCTGGGCTCGGCGCAGGTGCGGCTCGAGCACGAAGGCCGCGTGTGGGTCGCCTCGGGCGACTACAAGACCGAGCCCGACGGCACCTGCACGCCCTTCGAGCCGGTGCCTTGCGACACCTTCATCACCGAATCCACCTTCGGCCTGCCGATCTACCGCTGGCCGACGCAAGCCGCGCTCTTCGCCGAGATCGACGACTGGTGGCGCGCCAATGCGGCGCAGGGGCGCGCCTCGGTGCTCCTGTGCTACGCCTTCGGCAAGGCGCAGCGCATTCTGCACGGGGTGGACGCGGGCATCGGGCCGATCGTCGTGCATGGCGCCCTGGAGCCGCTGAACGCGGTTTACCGCGCTGCCGGAGTGGCGCTGCCGCCCACGTTGCGGGTGAGCGATCCGGGCGTGAATGCCGCGTTGCTGAAGCGCGCGCTGGTGCTGGCGCCCCCCTCGGCGGCCGGCACGCCCTGGATGCGACGCTTCGGCCAGTACTCGGATGCCTTTGCCAGCGGTTGGATGCAGTTGCGCGGGACGCGAAGGCGCCGCGGCGTGGATCGCGGCTTCGTGATGTCGGACCACGCGGATTGGGCAGGGCTGCACCAGGCCATTGCCGGGACCGGCGCCGAGCGCGTGTTCGTGACGCATGGGAGCGTGGCCGTGATGGTGCGGTGGCTGAGCGAGAGCGGACTGGATGCGCGCGCCTTTCGGACCGAATACGGCGATGAGGACATGGAGGGGGTTGGAAATACTCCGAGCCCCGATCCCGAGCTTTCTCCGGAGGAGGAGCCAGAGCGGGACGCAGAGGGGGCCACGGGGCAAGAGGAAGCAGCCGGGCCATGAAGCAGTTTGCCGCGCTGTACCGCGAGCTCGATGCGAGCACTTCCAACCTCGCGAAGCAGGCGGCGCTGCAACGCTATCTCCAGGCCGCCGCACCGGCGGACGCTGCCTGGGCCGTGTACTTCCTGGCCGGAGGCCGGCCGCGCCAACTGGTGCCGACCAAGCTGCTGCGGCTGCTGGCCCAACAGGCCGCCGGCCTGCCGGAGTGGCTGTTCGACGAGAGCTACGAGGCGGTCGGCGACCTGGCAGAGACCCTCTCGCTGCTGCTTCCGCCGCCCACCGAGGCGCACGATCTGAGCCTCGCGGCGTGGCTCGAGCAACACTTGCTGCCTTTGCGCGGAATGCCGCCCGAGCAGCTCTCCGATGCCCTGCGCGCCCAGTGGCGCCAGCTCGCGCCGGAGGAGCGCCTCGTCTACTTCAAGCTCATCACCGGCGCTTTCCGCGTCGGCGTGTCGCGCCTGCAGGTCACGCAGGTGCTGGCGACGATCAGCGGGCTCGACCCCAAGCGCATCGCGCAACGCCTCATGGGCTACACCCACATCACGGGCCGGCCGCGCGCGGCCGACTTCGCGGCGCTGATCGCGCCCGAGAGCAGCGGCGAGCAGGACCGCCAGACCGGCGGGCAGCCTTATCCCTTTTTCCTCGCGCATCCCTTCGCGCTGCCGATCGAGGAATTCGATGCGGTGCTCGGTGCGCCCTCGCAGTGGCTGGTCGAATGGAAGTGGGACGGCATTCGCGCGCAACTGGTGCGGCGCGCCGGCCAGGTGTGCCTGTGGTCGCGCGGCGAGGAGCTGGTGACGGACCGCTTCCCAGAGTTGGCCGACATGGGCGGCACCTTGCCCGAGGGCACGGTGCTCGACGGCGAGATCGTGGTCTGGCGACAGGATCGCGTGCAGCCCTTCGCCGAGCTGCAGAAGCGCATCGGCCGCAAGACGCTGACGCCCAAGCTGCTGCGCGAGATCCCCGTGGTGCTGCTGGCCTACGACCTGCTCGAATGGGAGGGCCGCGACCTGCGCGCGCTGCCGCTGCAGGAGCGGCGCAGGCTGCTCGACGAACTGGTCGCGACGGCGCAGCATCCCTCGTTGATCGCGAGCCCGATGCTGCATGGCGAGAGCTGGCAGCACCTCGCGCGCCAGCGCGAGTCCGCGCGGTCCATGGGCGTGGAAGGCATGATGCTCAAGCAGCGCCACGCGGCTTACGGCGTCGGCCGCACCAAGGAGGTGGGCCTGTGGTGGAAGTGGAAGATCGATCCGCTCTCGGTCGATGCCGTGCTGATCTACGCGCAGCGCGGCCACGGCCGGCGCGCGAGCCTCTACAGCGACTACACCTTCGCGGTGTGGGACGCGCCGCCCGAGGTCGAAGGACGCAAGCTCGTGCCCTTCGCCAAGGCCTACTCGGGCCTGAGCGATGCCGAGATGGCGCGGGTCGATGCGATCGTTCGCCGCACCACCATCGAGAGCTTCGGGCCCGTGAGGAGCGTGACGCCCACGCTGGTCTTCGAGCTCGGCTTCGAGGGCATCGCGCGCAGCACGCGGCACAAGAGCGGCATCGCGGTGCGCTTCCCGCGCATGCTGCGCTGGCGCGAGGACAAGCCGGTGGAAGAGGCGGACAGCCTGCAAACGCTGGCAGCGCTGTTGCCGGAAGCGGCATCGACATCGCCATGAGCAAGAGCGCGAGCCGTCTCGATGACTGGTTCGCCTCGCGCGGCTGGCAAGCCTTCGGCTTTCAACGCCGCGTCTGGCAAGCCCTCGCCGAAAACCGCTCCGGCCTGCTCCACGCCACCACCGGCGCCGGCAAGACCTACGCCGTCTGGCTCGGCGCGCTGCAGGCCTTCGCCATTGCGGCCCGGAGCAAGACGCCGCCGCCGCTGACCGTGCTGTGGCTCACGCCGATGCGTGCCCTGGCCGCCGACACCCTGCGTGCGCTGCAGCAAGCCCTGGACGCCCTGCAGCCCGACTGGAGCGCCGGCGCCCGCAGCGGCGACACCACGTCGGCCGAGCGCAGCGCGCAGGACCGGCGCCTGCCGACGGTGCTGGTCACCACGCCCGAGAGCCTCTCGCTGCAACTCGCGCGCACCGACGCGAAGGACGTGCTGGGCTCGCTGCGCCTGGTCGTGGTGGACGAATGGCACGAGCTCATGGGCAACAAGCGCGGCGTGCAGGTGCAGCTCGCGCTGGCACGGCTGCGCCGCTGGAATGCGGGGCTCTGCATCTGGGGCATGTCCGCCACGCTGGGCAACCTGCAGGAGGCGATGCGCACGCTGCTGGCCGGCGGCGAGGGTGTGCTGGTGCAGGGCGAGCTGCCCAAGCAGTTGCGCATCGACTCGCTGCTGCCCGGGCGTGCCGAGCGCTTTCCCTGGGGCGGGCACCTGGGGCTCACGATGCTGCCGCAAGTCATCGAGGAGATCGCCGCCAGCGCGAGCACGCTGGTCTTCACCAACACGCGCTCCCAGTCCGAGATCTGGTACCAGGCGCTGCTCGAGGCGCGGCCCGAGTGGGCCGGGCAGATCGCGCTGCACCATGGCTCGCTGGACCGCGCGGTGCGCGATTGGGTCGAGCTGGGCCTGAAATCCGGCGCGCTCAAGGTCGTGGTCTGCACCTCCAGCCTGGACCTGGGCGTGGACTTCCTGCCGGTGGAGCGCGTGCTGCAGATCGGCTCGCCCAAGGGCGTGGCGCGGCTGCTGCAGCGCGCCGGCCGCTCGGGCCACGCGCCGGGGCGGCCTTCGCGCATCACGCTGGTGCCCACGCACAGCATCGAGATCGTGGAGGGCGCGGCCGCGCGCGAGGCCGTGGCGCGCGGCCACATCGAGGAGCGCCGCTCGCCGGCGCAGCCGCTGGACGTGCTGGTGCAGCACCTGGTCACGGTCGCGCTCGGCGGCGGCTTCGTGCCCGACGACCTCTACGCGGAGGTGCGCGGCACCGTCGCCTATGCGGGGCTGTCCCGCGAAAGCTGGCAGTGGTGCCTGGACTTCGTGGCGCAGGGCGGCCCTTCGCTCGCGGCCTACCCCGACTATCGCCGCGTGGTGCCCGACGCCGAGGGCGTCTGGCGCGTGCCCGACGCGCGGCTGGCGCGCCGCCACCGCATGAACATCGGCACCATCGTCAGCGATGCCAGCATGGCGGTGCAGTACCTGCGCGGCGCAAGGATCGGCAGCGTGGAGGAGAGCTTCGTCGCCCGCATGAAGCCGGGCGACTGCTTCCTCTTCGGCGGCCGGCTGCTGGAGCTGGTGCGGGTGCACGACATGACGGCCTGGGTGCGGCGCGCCAGCGGCCGCAAGCCCTCGGTGCCGCGCTGGAACGGCGGGCGCATGCCGCTGACCAGCACCCTGGCCGATGCCGTCGTGCGGCAGCTGGCGCTCGCGGATGCCGGCCGCTTCGACACGCCCGAGCTGCAATGCGTGCGGCCGCTGCTCGAAATCCAGCAGCGCTGGTCGGCCTTGCCCACGCCCGATACCCTGCTGGCCGAGCGGCTGAAGACGCGCGAGGGCTGGCATCTGTTCCTCTATCCCTTTGCGGGGCGGCTGGTGCACCTGGGCCTGGCCAGCCTGGTCGCCTGGCGCCTCGCGCAGCACCAGCCGCGCACCTTCTCGATCGCGGTGAACGACTACGGCTTCGAGCTGCTCTGCGCGGCCGAGCTGGATTGGCCGTCGCTGCTGCCGCAGGTGCTGGCGCCCGTGGACGAGTCGCAGCTGCTGCACGAGGTGCTCGCCTCCCTCAATGCGACCGAGCTGGCGCGCCGGCGCTTCCGCGAGATCGCGCGTGTCTCGGGCCTGATCTTCCAGGGCTATCCCGGCGAGCGGCGCAGCAACAGGCAGCTGCAGGCCTCGTCATCGCTGTTCTACGAGGTGTTCCGCAAGTACGACCCGGCCAACCGCCTGCTGCAGCAGGCCGAGGAGGAGCTGCTCGCGCAGGAGCTGGAGATCGGCCGGCTGCGCGCCGCCCTGGCACGAATGGCCTCGCAGCAGCTGGTGCTGCAGGCGCCCCAGCGGCCCACGCCCTTCGCCTTTCCGCTGATGGTGGAGCTCTTTCGCGAGAAGCTGTCGAACGAGAGCGCTGCCGAGCGCATCGCACGCATGGTCGCGCAGCTGGAGCAAGCCGCAGGCGGCACCGCCGAGGCGGCCGATCCCGAGCGCGTGCGCAGGGCGCTGGCCTTCGAGCAACCCGTGGAAAACGGTGAGGCCGGCACGCAGCAAGGCGCAGTGCGCCGGACTGCACGCGGACGCGGAAAAAGTCCCGGACGCGCGGGTGCGGCGTGACAATTTGCGAGTTTTCGCGGCGCGGGCTTCATGGACACTCGACGCGTGCATGCCGCATCCCCATCCTGCCGGCTCGAAGTTGCCGGCGAATCCATCGAACTCCTCCCCGAGCGGGCGGTCTGGTGGCCCTCTTGCGAAGTGCTCTTCGTCGCCGATCTTCACCTGGGCAAGGCGGCCAGTTTCCGCGCGCTGGGGCAGCCGGTGCCGCACGGCACGACCGCGCAGAACCTGACCCGGATCGAGCGCCTGATCGCGCAGCACCGGCCTCGCGAGCTCGTCGTGCTCGGCGACTTTCTGCATGACGCGCAGGCGCGCACGCCGCAGCTGCTGGCAAGCCTCGAATCCTGGCGCGAACGCAACGCAGGGCTTCGCTGCACGCTGGTACGCGGCAACCACGACACCCGCGCCGGCGATCCCCCGCCATCGCTGTCCTTCGACATCGTCGACGAGCCCTACCTGACCGGCCCTTTCGCCGCCTGCCACCACCCCCGGCCTCATGCCACGCATTTCGTGCTCGGCGGCCACCTCCATCCTGTCTGCAAGCTGCATGGCAGCGGACGCGACAGCCTGCGCATGCCCTGCTTCGTGCGCGAGGAACGGCGGCTGATCTTGCCGGCCTTCGGCGAGTTCACCGGCGGATGGCTGATGGAGCCCGTGCCGGGCCGACGCTTCTATGGCATCGGCGGCGATGCCGTGTGGCCCTTGCCGGCCTGAGATCCGCATCACCTTCTTCATGCCACAAGCCCGCACGCCCCCCCGCCGCAACGATCTGCGCGAACACGCCATCGACCTGATGGTGCAAGCGGCTCCCCTGGCCGGCATGAACCGCGCCGAAGCGGAAGTCGTGATCGACGTCATGAAGCCCTTGCACGTGCTGGCCGACACGCTGCTGTTCGAGGAGGGCGACGCGGACGACAACGACTACATGGTGCTGGTGCTGGAAGGCCAGCTGCGGGCCGTGAGCAGCGCCAGCATTCCCGACGGCGAAGTCGTGATCACGGTGGTCGGCCCCGGCAGCCTGCTGGGCGAGATGGGCGTGATCGACGGCGGGCCGCGCTCGGCCAGTTGCACGGCGCTCACGGACGTCAAGCTGGGCGTGCTCTCGCGCGAGGCGCTGCTGGGCCTGATCGACAGCCATCCGACGGTGGCGGCCCGGATGATGCTGGGCATCTCCGCCGTGCTCGCCGGACGGCTGCGCGAGGGCAACCGCCGCCTGCGCACGCTGTCTCAGGTGTCGCGCGCGCTGCAACTGGAGCTGGACGCGGTCCACGCGGTCAACCGACGGCTGCTCGAAGAGCAGGTCGGGCGCTGAGCCGGTCGTCCGGCGCCCCTACATCACCACCGGCTCGTTCGGCAGTTCGTTGCGATCGGGCGCGCCCTCGGCCAGCGGGAAGTGCGCGACCAGCAGCGCCGAGACTTCCTCCAGCGCGTGGGTGATGCCGTCCTCGAAGCGACCTTCGCGGAAGGCCGCGGCCATGCGCTTCGCCATCGCCGCCCATTCTTCCGCATTCACATGCGCATCGATGCCGCGATCGGCCACGATCTCGATCGCGTGCTCGGCCAACAGCAGGTAGATCAGCACGCCGTTGTTGTACGCGGTGTCCCACACGCGCAGCTTTCCGAACAGGGTGATCGCGCGCTCGCGCGGCGCCGCGCCTCGCCGGATGTAGGACCACGGCAGCCCGGCCTCGATGCAGATGCGGACTTCGCCGCTGTGCCGGCGCTCGCTGGCGGCGACGCGGGCGCCCAGGCGCTGCAGGGCCTCGGGCGGCAGCGCGCGCTGCACGTCCGCTGCATCGATCCAGCGATGGCGCCACAGGCGCAGCAGCCTGGAGAAGAGGGATGGGGTTGCCATGGCTACCAGTCTCCCGAGGCGCCGCCGCCACCGAAATCGCCGCCCCCGCCCGAGCTGAAGCCCCCGCCCGACGAAGAAGACCCACCGCCCCAGCCTCCGCCACCGAATCCGCCGCCCAGGCCGCCCGCAGCCGACCCCCAGCCGCCGCGGCCGCCGCGCCG
>DATFFA010000201.1:0-25238 GCA_035250605.1 Variovorax sp.
CGCGGCGCGCCGGCGCCTTGCGCGCGGCGGCGGCCTTCGCGGGTGGGGCCTTGCGCGCCGGTGCCTTGCGTGCCTTGGGCTTCGCAGGCGCCTTTGCTTCGACCGGCGCGGGCTGTGACGGCGGCTTGGCCCCTTCCGCGCCATGCGCAGGTTCGAGCGCCTTGACGCGCGCCAGGATCTCGCGGTGCTCGACGAGCAGGTAGTCCGCGATCACGTCCACGTCGGGCACCGCGCGGCGGCATGCGATCAGGCCGAAGTCCAGGCTGCCGTTGTAGCTTTGCACCGTCATGTTGAGCGCCATGCCGTGGGCCGGGATCGACACCGGGTAGTAGGTCAGGAGCTTCGCACCCGCGAAGTAGAGCGCCGCCTGCGCGCCCGGCACGTTGGAGATCACCACGTTGGCCACCGGCGGCAGCCGGTCCGCCAGCCGCGAGCGGCCGTACATCGAGGCCAGGCCCGACATCAGCCAGGGCGCGCCGAAGGAGGGAAAGTCGGTGGGGATCGCGGCCTTGATGTTGCCCATCAGGTTCTTGGCCGCAGTGGAGGACTCGCGGATGCGCTCGATGCGCTCGATCGGATCGGCCACGTCGGTCGCCAGCGTCATCACCGTCATCGACACCTGGTTGTTCGACGAGGTGTCGCCCGGCGCGCGCAGCGTCACCGGGATGGCCGCGGTCATCGGCTTCTTCGGCAGCTTGCCATGGTCCGCCAGGTAGCGGCGCAGCGCGCCGGCGCAGATGCCCATCACCACGTCGTTGAGGCTGGCGCCCAGCTTCTTGCCGGCCTGCTTGACCTCGGCCAGCGGGATCGAGCGCACGGCGTAGGCGCGCTGGTTGGTGATGGCCACGTTGAGCGGCGTGCGCGGGCCCAGCAGGTTGAGGTTCTTCGGCTGCTGCCGGAGGCTCGCGCCCTCGCTGCGGGGCTGCGGCACGATCAGGCTCTGCACCGCGCGCGCCATGTCGGGGAAGGTTTTCACCAGCTTCACGTACTGCTGCAGCGTGTTGCTCAGCGCCGCGCCGGCCAGCTCGGCCACGCCCAGCTGGTAGCGGTTGCTCCGGCGCGCTTTCTGGCGCGGTGCCTTGACCGGCTCGGGATGCGGCTCCAGGCTCATGATGGCCTGCGCGAAGGCGCTTCCGGCCTGCCCGTCGATGCCTGCATGGTGAACTTTCGAATACATCGCGACCTTGCCGCCCTGCAGCCCGTCGATCACGTAGAACTCCCACAGCGGGCGGCTGCGGTCCATCAGCGTGGAGTGCAGGCGGCCCACGTACTGCTCGAGCTGGCGCAGCGTGCCGGGCCGCGGCAGCGTGACGCGGCGCACGTGGTAGTCGAGGTCCACGTCCTCGTCCTCCACCCACACGGGGTTCGACAACTCGAAGGGCATCAGCGCGAGCTTGCGCGTGAAGATCTCCGACAGGTGCATGCGGCTCGCCACGTGCGCCTGCACATCCTCGTAGTAGTCGCCCTCGTAGTCCGCAGGCAGCTCCAGCAGGTGCAGGCCGCCCACATGCATCGGCGTCTCGGGTGTCTCGGTGTGCAGGAAGGTCGCGTCCAGGCCGCTCAGGTGTTTCATTCGGATGGTTCCCGTGTTGTCGTGCGCGCGTGGTGCGCGATGGGCAGCGAGGGAAAATGATCCGCAATGCGCGAAGGCCCCGATAGCGGGTAAGCCCGGGGCCCGGGTGGACCGAACGGCACCCTGCCCGTCGTAGCATCGCGGGGCTTTGAAGAAATTGGGGCAGTTGGCCTAACTATCCGACGGATCTAGTTTTCAAGGCCTAGGGCTTTGCGAAGAAGATGAGGCCATCGCGTCGGAACCATGACGCGAGTGATGGCGGGATCGGTTCCCGGTGTCATGTGTCCCATCCCACTTCAAGGAAATCATCATGTCCACGCAAAACTTCTCCAGCGCCGCTCTCCACGTGGTCGGCCAGTACAACGACGCCGGCAAGACCCTGGTCGGCGCCTACCGCGCGGGCGCCCATCGCCTGCTGAACGGCGCAGCCTCGCGCACCAGCGAATTTCTCAACGCCCGCCAGCTGCCGCTGGTGAACGAGACGCTCAAGGCCCGTCTGATCGGCGCACAGGAGAAGGTCAACGGCTTCCTGGCCAACCGCCTCGACATCGACACCGGCCGCGTCGTCGCCGTGATGGACCGCATCGCCGGCACCACCACCAGCGGCATCGAGACGGTCGCCAACGCCGCCGCCCGCATCGAGTCGCCGCTGGGCAGCTCGATGCTGCAGGCCCTGGGCAGCCTGCACCAGCCGATCGCCACCGTCTCGGTGCAGATCGCCGATCGCATCGCCGCCGGCGCCAGGCAGATCGAGAGCCGCGTGGCGGGCAGCACGGAGGAAGCGACGCCGGTCAAGACCGTGAAGGCCAAGGCCCGCTCGGCCGTGCGCCGCACCGTGCGCACCGCGCGCAAGGCGGCCTGAACCCCGAGGCGGGGCCGGCCGCCTTTCCAATTGACCTGTCCTGGAGCAACGCATGGCGACTCGCCGCGATGAAACTGTCAGCGTGAAGAAGAAGGCGGCTGCGGCCGGCAAGAAGGCGGCGCCGGCCAAGAAGGCGGTCCCGCGCAAGAAGGCGGCCCCCGCCAAGAAGGTCGCCGCACAAGATCAAAAGGCCGGCGCGCAGGGTTTGCTGCGCGCCGGCCTGAAGGCCTTGGGCAACGTGCGCGACGACGTGGTCAAGCGCCAGACCAACGTCATCGAGAGCCTGCTCGGCATGAGCCCGCCCAAGGGCGATGCGCCGCAGCGCGGCTTCGGCCTCGAGAGCTTCGGCATCCGCAAGTTCGAGGACGTCTTCGACCAGCGCGTTGCCGCCGCGATGCAGCGGCTGGGCATGCCGACCGCGCAGGAGATGCAGGCCCTGCGCGATCAGATGAAGCTGCTGCTCGAACGCCTGGAGCGCATCGAATCGGGACAGCGCAAGCGCTGAGAGGCTACACAGAGACCGAGCCCAGAGCCCGTGGCCAGCATCAATACGCGCGAACGCATCCTGCAGACCAGCCTGGCGCTGTTCAACGCGCAAGGGCTCGCGGCCGTGTCCACGCACCGGATCGCGGCGGAGCTGGAGATCAGCCCCGGCAACCTGCACTACCACTTCAAGGCCAAGCAGCTGATCGTCGATCGGCTGTTCCGGCGCTTCGAGGAGCAATTGGAACTGCTCAACGCGTCCTCCGGCACCGTCCGCGCCATCGACGACCTGTGGCTCGCGCTGCACCTGCGCTTCGAGGCCATCGATGCCTACCGCTTCGTCTACCGTGACATGGCCTTCCTGGCGGGCGAGTACCCGGCGCTCGGCCAGCGGGCCCAGGCCCTCACGGCGCAGAACCTGCTGGCCGCGCAATCGCTGTGCGAGGCGCTGCGGGCCGCGAGTGTCATCCAGGCGACCGCCGAAGAAGCGCAGATGCTCGCGCTGCAGATGGTCTTCACCACCACCTGCTGGCTCTCCTTCGAGCGGCTGGTGCCGGGACGCGATGCCTTGCAGCAGGCCGACCCGGGGCTGGCAGCCTTCTACACCCTGACGCTGGTTTCCCCCTATGTTTCCCGCGATTCGAGGGCTTACCTTGATTACTTGCGCGGCAAATACCTCAAATAGGCGAACGTGCCATCCAGCGGCCCCGGAACTGCCGCGGAGCCAGGGTCACCCATAACGACGACAAAGGAGATATTCATGATGGCAGCCACCCAAGACCCCATCGATCCGCCTTCGCGCCTGCTGCTGCTGGCCGAAGGACGCGCCCTCTGGGAGGCCGGTGCGGCCCTGGCCCTTTGGCCTTTGCTGCAACTCGCGCCGCGCGGCGACGGCCATCCCGTGCTGGTGCTGCCCGGCCTGGTGGCCAGCGACATGTCGACCAAACTGCTGCGGCGCTACCTGCAAGGCCGCGGCTACGACGCCCATGGCTGGGGCCTCGGACGCAACTTCGGCCCGCGCGATGGCATCGAGGACGGCATGATCGCCAAGCTCGAGGCCCTGCATGCCGAGAGCGGCCGCAAGGTCAGCCTGATCGGCTGGAGCCTGGGCGGCGTCTATGCCCGCCTGCTCGCAGCGCGCCATCCTCAGTGGGTGCGCAGCGTGGTCACCTTGGGCAGTCCTTTCACGGGCAGCTCGCGCGCCACGAATGCATGGCGCATCTACGAGGGCGTGAGCGGCCAGAGCTCCGAAGACCCGCGGCGCATGAAGCATGTGCGCCCGACGCCGCCGGTGCCCACCACTTCCATCTTCAGCCGCAGCGACGGCGTGGTCGCGTGGCGCTGCAGCGTGGAGGCAGCCGGGCCCCGATCGGAAAACATCGAGGTGATCGCCAGCCACCTGGGCCTGGGCGCTCATCCGGCGGTGCTCTATGCGCTGGCGGACCGGCTGGCGCAGCCGGAGGGGCAGTGGAAGCCTTTCGATCGCAAGCTGTGGGGCCCGCTGGTGTTTCCGGACCCGGGGCGGCCGGAATAGGGCGTGGCGGCGGCGCGAGAATCGCACCCCTTCGACTTCGCAGGCAAGCCCATGCCCCGCAGACTCATCAGCTCCGGCTCCACCTTCGAGCAGGAAATCGGCTATTCCCGCGCCGTGGTGGACGGCGACTGGGTCTTCGTCTCCGGCACCACCGGCTTCGACTACGCGAGCATGACCATCCGCGACGGCGTCGTGGAGCAGGCCGAGCAATGCCTGCTGAACATCGGCGCGGCCCTGGCCGAGGCCGGCGCCTCCTTCGCCGATGTGGTGCGCGTCACCTACGTGCTGCCCAGGGCGGACGACTTTCCCGCCTGCTGGCCCGTGCTGCGCCGGTACTTCGGCGAGTCCAGACCGGCCGCGATGATGATCTCGGCCGGCCTGGCGGACCCGCGGATGAAGATCGAGATCGAGGTCACGGCGCGCAAGCGCACCTGAGCCGCGCGAGCCTCAGTTGCCGGCCCACACGTCCAGCACGTAGCGCTTGTCCGCGATCATGCGCTCCAGCCAGGCCTCGCCGTCCTGCCCATGCTCGCGCGCGATGTCCGACAGCGCGCGCCGCACGTCCGGCTCCATGCGGGAGCCGTCGCCGCACACGTAGACGATCGCGTCCTGGCCCAGCAGGCGCCAGACCTCGGCCGCCTGCTCGCGGATGCGGTCCTGCACATAGACCTTGCGCTCGCCGGCGCGCGAGAAGGCGGTGTGGAGCCGCACCACGCCGCGCTCGGCCCAGGCGTTCAGCTCGTCGGCGTAGATGAAATCCTGCTCCGGATGGCGGCAGCCGAAGAACAGCAGGGCCTCGCCCGGCGCCGTGCCCTTGGCGATCTGTGCCTCACGCTCCTGCAGGAATCCGCGAAAGGGCGCGAGCCCGGTGCCGGGGCCGACCATGATGAGCGGCCGCTGCGGGTCCTCGGGCAGCCGGAAGCCCTCGGCCGTGGTCTCGCGCACCACGCCATGCACCAGTTCGCCGGCCTCGGCACGCGCCAGGTAGTTGGAGCACACGCCCTCGAACGTTCCCAGGCCCGAGCGCGCCGGCCCGGAAACCACGCCCACCGTCACGCTGCAGCGCCCGCCATCGACGGCCGGCGAGGAGGAGATGGAGTAGTAGCGCAGCGACAGCGGCGACAGCATTTCCAGGAACACCGCAAAGGGCGGCTGGCAGGCGGGGAACTCTTCCAGCAGGTCGAGCACCGACTTGCGCTTGTGCAGCACCTCGCTCTTGTAGAGCGCGGCCGAGGCCTCGTCGGCACCCGACAGGGCCTCCAGCTTGGGCCGGGTGAAGGGGCATTGCGCATGGCTCGCGAGCTGCGCGATCTGCTTGCGCGTGGCCACGTCCTGCAGCTCGACGTAGTCGCCGAGCAGGCGGTCGACCGCGATCACCTCGTCCACCGGCAGGGCGGCCTTGCGCCCCGGCGCGGCCTGCAGCCGCACGTGGGCCTTGCGGTCGAAGCCGAAGCGCGCCATTGCACGGTCCACCTGCGCCGCGCCGTTGCGCGGCACCACGCTCAGGTGGTCGCCGGCGCGATAGCTGACGCCTTCGGGAAGCTGCAGCTCCACGTGCCGGGTGGAGCGGCCGTTGTCGACAAGGTCGCCGCCCCTCTGCAGCTCGCGGTTCTGCAGGATGCGCATGCCGACCGCGCCCAGCGCATCGACCAGCCCGTTCTTCTGCGGCGGCGGCATCTCTTCCAAGGTGTAGAGCGGCTCGCTCTGCAAGGGCGCCGAATCGGTCGCCTTCAGCTCGAAGGTCTTCGCGAGCTGCGGCCACAGCGCATCGCTCCAGTCTTGGAAAGCGCCATCCATGTCCTCGCGCGCGTCGCCTTCGCCGCGCACGTGGATGCACGTCGCGCCCAGCGCTGAAAGGCGCTCGTCGATGCGCCGCGGCACGGCCTGGTAGGTCGAGGCCCAGTCGGTGTTGCCGCAGCCGAAGACGCTGAAGCGCACGCCCTTGAGCGAATCGTCGGCCTGGTCGAGCCAGCGATGGAACTCGGCCGCATTGTCGGGCGCCATGCCGTTGTACGAGGCGCAGACGATGGCCACCGCGCCCTCGGCAGGCAGCCGCTCGGCGTAGTCGTCGAGCGAGGCGAGCTGGGTGGAATAGCCGCGCATCTCGGCAGCTTCCGTCAGCTGGCGTGCCAGGTCCTCGGCACTGCCGAGGTTGGAGCCCTGCAGCACCAGCAGCGGGGTGCCGTGGCGTGCGGCCTGCGGTCTCGGGGCAGCGGGCCGCTCAGCCGCGGTTTGCACCGGCTGCGCGACGGCCGCGTCGCCGCGCGAGCGCGTGGCCGGATCGCGCGGCACCGCACGGATCTTGAATCCCTCCGGCTTGATCGTGAGCGCCTCGCGGATCTTCAGCTTGTAGCCCGTGTGATCGACCAGGTCGAAGCGCTGCAGGATCATGCCCAGCGTCAGCACCGCCTCCTGCAGCGCGAACTGCCGCCCGATGCAGGCGCGCTGCCCGTTGCCGAAGGGCTTGAAGGCGTTGACCGGCCGCTCCCGCTCGGCCTCGCGGCTGAAGTGATCGGGGTTGAAGCGATCCGCGTCCTCGCCCCACACCGACTTGTCGCGGTGCAGCGCGAGCGCATGCATGATCACCATGTTGCGCTTCTTGATGGTGTACCGGCCGCCGATCGTCGTGTCTTCCTTCGCGGCCATCGCGATCGCCGGTGCGGTCGGGAACATGCGCAGCGATTCCTTCAGCACCTGCAGCACGTAGACCAGCCGATTGACCTGCGCGTAGGTGGGCTTCACCGCAGGGTCGGGGCCGAACACATGGTCGACCTCGGCCCGGGCCTTGGCCATCGCCTCGGGGGTGTTGAGCAGGAAGTAGAGCGCGAAGGACAGCAGGCCGCTGGTGGTCTCGTGCCCCGCGATCAGGAACTCGATGCACTCGTCGCGGATCTGCCGGTCGTCCAGGCGCTCGCCGGTCTTCTTGTCCACGCCGGCGATCATGTAGCTCAGCAGGTCGGGCTTGGTCGCGATGTCGGCCCCGCTTTGGCGCCGCTCCTGGATGATGTCCTCCACCATCTTGTGCATGAAGCGGATGTCCTTGCGCTGCTGGGCCAGCTGCTTCTTGAGCATCAGCTCCTCGAGCGGGATGCCGCGCCGGTTCTGCACCGTCTCGAGCGTGCGCACCATTGCGTCGACGAAAGGATGAAAGCCCTCGCGGTAGAAGGAGTTGAAGCGGTAGCCGAAGCCGCACAGGCCGATGGTGTCGAGCGTGAGCGCGGTCATGTCGCGCACCACGTCCACCTCTTCGTCGAAGTTCAGGCGCTCCCACTTGGTCACCAGCTGCTCGGCGATGTCCAGCATCATCGGGTGGTAGGCCTGCATCGCGCGCTGGCTGAAGTTGGCCAGGAGGATGTTGTGCGGCTTCGACCAGGTCGACTCGTGGGTGTCGGAGGTGAACAGCCCGTGCGAGAGCGCACGCAGCCGTCGCAGCGTGCCCTTGGTGCTCTTGTCGAAGCGCTTCTCGTCGCACAGCTCGTCGACCAGCGCGGCCGAGGACACCACGATCACGGGCATGCCCGGCATGTCGAGCCAGTAGATCTCGCCCAGGTCCTGCGCGATCTTCCACATGTCGAGCACCGGCGACTCGGAGCCGATCGACAGGATATTGCCGACGAAGGGTTTCCGCGCGGGATGCGGGATCGGGTAGAGCGGGTTCTTGCCTGCCATGGTGTTCTACAGCCTCCATCGCCCCTCTGCGGACGACATCGCAGTATCCCGATGCCGCCACGCCCGGCAGGCAGGGCTATCCCTTAGCGCGGAAGCATCAGGATGCGGGCCGCACCATCTTGCATTCCGTTCCCTGCGCCAGCTCGTTGCCGGTATAGACCGCGTCGGTGCGGAAGCCGTAGTTCGTGCCTTCCCAGCCCACCTTGACCGCCTTGCCGTCCACGGGCGCGATGGTGTTGACCACCTGCGGCAGCAAGAGCTGATGGTCTTCGGCGCGCATGCGCACCGGGCCGACCACCGAATCGAAGCGCGTGTCTTCCAGCGCGCGTGCCACCTTGGTGGTGTCGGTGCTGCCCGCCTTGTCGATGGCCGCCGCCAGCAGGCGCGGGGTGAACTCGATGCGGGGCGCCAGGAAGTCCTTGCCGGTCTTGGCCTTGTAGGCCTTGGCCAGCGCGTCGGCCTTCGGCGAGTCGGCCTGGCCCGGATGCCATTCGGCCACCCAGGTCAGCTGGCCCAGCTTGGCCTGGGACACCGCGAGCACCGTGCCCGGCACCGAGCCGGCGCTGTGGTTGAAGTAGCGCAGGTTGTAGCCGGCATCGCCGGCGGCCTTGAGCAGGAGCGTCATGTCCTGGCCCCAGTTGCCGGTGATCACCGTGTCGGCCCCCGCTTGCTTCACGTTCGCGAGGTAGGGCGAGAAGTCCTTCACGCGCCCGATGGGGTGCAGCGCCTCGCCGACGAACTGGACGTCGGGCCGCGCCAGGCCCACCAGCTGGCGGCCGTAGCTGGCCCACTGCTTGCCGTGCGCGTAGTCCTGGTTGAGCAGGTAGGCCTTCTTGATGTCCGGCGTCTTCTTGATGTAGTTGGCCAGCGCCTTCATCTTCATCGCCGTGTTGGCCTCGGTCTGGAAATGCCAGAAGCTGCATGCCTTGCCGGTCAGCTCGGGGTCGATCGACGAGTGGTTGAGGACGATGAGCTCCTTGCCCGGATTGCGCTGGTTCCAGCGGTTGACCGACTGCACCAGTGCCGCCACCACCGAAGAGCCCGAGCCGCCGGTCACGATGGCCTGGGCCCCCTGGTCGATCGCGGCCTGCAGCGCGCTCTGGCTCTCCTGCGCCGAGAGCTTGCTGTCGAACTGCAGCAGCTGCAGCTTCGTGCCGCCGAGCACGCCGCCCTTGACGTTGATGTCCTCGATCGCGTACTGCGTGTGCGTGAGCATCAGCTCGCCCACGTTCGCGAAGGGGCCCGACAGCGGGTCGATGTAGGCGATCTTGTAGGTCTGCTGGGCCTGGGCCGAGCCGGCCGCGAGCAGCGCGGCGGCGGCCAGCGGCGCGAAGGCAAAAGAGAACCTCATGGCTTGTCTCCGGAAGTAGGTGGAAGAAAAGAGAAGGGCGCAGCGCCGGTGCTCAGCCGTCGCGCTCGCGCAGGCCCAGCACGCGCCATGCGAGCTGCGCCAGCTCGGCCACCACCTCGTCCGGCGTGAGCCGGCCCTCGGGCCGATACCAGCTGTAGAGAAAGCCCGGCAGGCTGAGCGCGGCCAGCGCGGTGATCTTGGTCTCGCGGAAGTCCAGGTCGCCGTCGCGCCGCGCCTCCTCGAGCAGAGGGCAGAGCCGATCGTAGAAATGGTGGGCCAGCTTCTTCTGCGCGGCGATGTACTCGGGCCGGTACACCTGCGGCTCGCGGTAGGGGAAGAAGGCGCAAGGGTGGTGGGCCACCGTGGCGCGGATCAGGCGCTCGATGCCCTCCTTGACCTTCTCGACCGCGGGCCGCGGATCGCCTTCGGCGAAGTCCAGCGAGGTGAAGCAGTCGACCGCGGGTTGCCACGAGAGCGTCTCGAAGATCTCCTGCTTGTCGCGGAAGTAGTAGTAGACGAAGGGCTTGGTGACTTCGAGCGCGCGCACGATCTGCGCCATGGTCGTGTTGGCGTAGCCCTGCGCCGCGAAGAGCTGCGCGGCCGCCTGCAGGATGCGCTCGCGCTGCACGTCGGTGCCCGCGGTGGCGGCACGCTGGCGGCCGGTGCCTTGCGGCAGGTCGGTGCGCTCAGAGGGTTTGTGCGGTGTCGCCGAGGTTATACCCATGGGTAGGATTGTTGGAGCACCATGCGGCCATGGCAAGCGGCCAACCCTATCGATAACCCTGTGAGAGTGACGCCATGGAGACAATCACCGCGCTTCCCGATCGCCCCCAGCAGCCCCTGCACGAGTACCTGCGCACGCATGCGCGCGAGCGCGGCGGCCATGCGGCCTGCGTCTGGTACGGCCATGCAATGAGCTATGCCGAGCTCGATGCCGCCAGCGACGCCTTCGCCGCGCGGCTGCAGGCCATCGGCGTGCAGAAAGGCGAGCCGGTGGTGCTCTTTCTCAACAACTGCCCGCAGTACCTCGCCGCGCACTACGGCATCCAGAAGATCGGCGCCATCGTGTGCCCCAGCAGCCCGCTCAACAAGGAGCACGAGCTGGCCTACCAGGTCGAGGACCTGAAGGCGCGCGTGATCGTCGCGGCCGCCTCGCTGCTGCCGGTGGTGGACAAGGTGCGGGCCCGCAGCGCGCTGGAACACGTGTTCGTGGTGCACTACGGCGACCTGCTGCCGCAGGCCCCCACGCTCGACCTGCCCGCCGATCTTGAAGTGGCGCGGGCCGGCACGCGAAGCGTGCCCGCAGGCTGCGAGGACTTCCTCGCCGTCATGGGGAGCGGCGCGCGACCCGCGCCCGTCGCGCTCTCGATGGACGACGTCGCCCTGATGACCTACACCTCGGGCACCACCGGCCTGCCCAAAGGCGCGATGCTGAGCTACGCCAATGCGCTCTTCAAGACGCGCGCCGCGGCCGATTGCAACGGCGTCGCCGGCAGCGACGTGCTGCTGTCCGTCGCGCCGCTGTATCACATCGCCGGGATGCTGATGGGCGTCAACGTGCCGGTGCTCACCGGCGCCACCTCGGTGCTGCTGCACCGTTTCGAGCCGCGCGCGGTGCTGCAGGCCATCGAGCGCTACCGCGTCAGCTGGTGGTACAGCATTGCGCCGATGAACGTCGCCTGCATGCAGGTGGAAGGCATTGCGGGCTTCGACCTGTCCAGCCTGCGCATGAACCCGGTCACCAGCTTCGGCATCACCTTCACCGAGCCGCTGGCGGCGCAATGGCACGGCTTCGCGAAGCACTGCATTTCCTTCGAGGCGGCCTACGGCCTTTCGGAGACCCACACCTGCGACACCTACACGCCGCACCATGCGCCGCGCTGGGGCACGCAGGGGGTGGCGGTGCCTGGCGTCACGATCCGCATCATCGACCCCGAGACCGGCGCGGACCGGCCGGCGGGCCAAGTCGGCGAGATCGTCCTCATCAGCCCCGGCTGCTTCAAAGGCTACTGGAACAAGCCCGAGGCCACCGCCGCCACGCTGCGCAAGGGCTGGGTGCACACGGGCGACATGGGCAAGCTCGATGCCGACGGCTACCTGACGTTCATGGGCCGCTTCAAGGAAATGATCAAAGTCTCGGGCTACAGCGTGTTCCCCGAGGAGGTCGAGACCATCCTCGTCAAGCATCCGGCCGTGGCGCAGGCTGCGGTCATCGCCGAGCCCGACGCGGAGAAGGGCGAGGTGGTCAAGGCCTTCATCGTGCGCAAGCCCGGCGCAGCGCTCGAGGCCGAGGCGCTGGTGGCCTGGGCGCGCGAGAACATGGCGCCGTACAAGGCGCCGCGCGCGGTGCGCTTCATCGATGCGCTGCCGACCACCGGCGCCGGCAAGGTGCTGCGCCGGCTGCTGAAAGACCATCCCTGAAAGGTCCCGCGTTGTTCAAGAAGATCCTTGTGGCGAACCGCGGCGAGATCGCGGTGCGGCTGGTGCGCGCGCTGCGCGACCTGGCCATCGCGAGCGTGGCCGTGCATGCGAAGGACGATGCCGCTGCACTGCACGTGCAGCTGGCCGATGCCGCCGTGCCGCTGGACGCGACCGGCCCCGCGGCCTACCTCGACGGCGCTGCGTTGATCCAGATCGCGTGCGCCCAGGGCTGCGATGCGGTGCATCCGGGCTACGGCTTCCTGAGCGAGCGGGCGGATTTCGCGCAGGCATGCGCCGATGCGGGACTCTGCTTCGTCGGGCCGACGCCCGGCCAGCTCGCCCTCTTCGGCGACAAGGCGCGCGCTCGCGCGCTGGCACAGCAGTGCGATGTGCCGGTGATGCCGGGCAGCGCCGGGGCGGTGACGCTGGCCGAGGCGCAGGCCTTCTTCGCGGCGCAGCAGGCGGAGGAGGCAGCGGCCGGCGGCAACGGGAACGACGCCGGACCCGGCGTCATGGTCAAGGCCATCGGCGGCGGTGGCGGCCGCGGCATGCGCGCCGTCCTGAACGCGCACGATCTGCCCGAGGCGCATGCACGCTGCATGTCCGAGGCCAAGGCGGCCTTCGGCGTGGAGGGCGTGTACGTCGAGCGCCTGATGCGCAATGCGCGGCACATCGAGATCCAGGTGCTGGGCGACGGCCACGCGGTCGCGAGCCTCGGCGAGCGCGAATGCACGCTGCAGCGGCGCTTCCAGAAGCTGGTCGAGATCGCGCCCAGCCCCTCGCTGTCGCCGGCCCTGCGCGAGCGCCTCGTGCAGGCCGCACTGCGCATGGCGAAAGCCGTGGGCTACCGGGGCCTGGGCACCTTCGAATTCCTGGTCGACGAGCACTCGGCGAGGCTGCCCTTCGTCTTCATCGAGGCCAATCCGCGCCTGCAGGTCGAGCACACGGTGACCGAGGCCGTCACGGGGCTCGACCTGGTGCAGCTGCAGATCGGCGTCGCGGCAGGGCAGTCGCTGGAAGCGCTCGGCATCGAGGCCGACCGCAGTGCCGCGCAGCGCGGCTTCGCGGTGCAGTGGCGTCTCAATGCCGAGACGCTCGACGCGCAAGGGCAGGCGCGACCGGCCGGTGGGCGCTTGTCGCGCTTCGACCTGCCGGCAGGGCCCGGAGTGCGCGTCGATACCCACGGCTACGCCGGCCTGGCGCCTTCGCCGCACTACGACACGCTGCTCGCCAAGCTGATCGTGCATGCCGCCTCGCCGCGCTTCGATGATGTCGTGCGGCGTTCGCTGCGTGCCCTGGAGGAATGCCGCATCGAGGGTGTCGCGACCAATCTGGCGTTGCTGCGCGCGATCGGCGAGCGCCCCGAATTCGCCACGCAGAAGCTGCACACGCGCTTCGTCGAGGCGCATCTTTCCGACCTGCTCGCAGCGGCCTCGCGTCTGGATGCGTCGGCTGCGAGGGCGGTTCATGCGCCCGCGATCGAACCGAACGCGAAGGCGTCGCAGCAGGACGAAGACGAGGACGGCCTCGTCGTCAAGGCGCCCATGCCGGCCCGCCTGGTGCAGTTCGAAGTCGAGGTGGGCGATGTGCTGCCGGCCGGCGCCCAACTCGGCGTGCTCGAGGCGATGAAGATGGAGCATCTGCTGCACGCCCCCGCGGCCGGCCGCGTGATCGCGCTGCTGGCCGCGCCCGGCGACTACCTGGTGGAGGGGCAGTCGCTGCTGCGGCTCGAGGCAGTGGAAGCACAGGCCGTCGAAGCCGAATCGCAGGGCGAGCAGGACCTCGATGCGATCCGGCCCGACCTGCAGAAGGTGATCGATCGCCACGCCTTCACCCTCGATGCGAACCGCGGCGCCGCGGTCGCGAAGCGCCACGCCCAAGGCGGCCGTACCGCGCGTGCCAACATCGCGGACCTGTGCGACCTGGCCGAGGCGCCCGGCAACTTCAGCGAATACGGGGCCCTCGCGGTCGCCGCGCAGACACGCCGCCGCACGCTCGAGGACCTGATCGCCCACACGCCGGCCGATGGCATGGTGACCGGCATCGGCAGCGTCAACGCCCGCCAGTTCGGCCCCGAGAAGTCGCGCTGTGTCGTGATGGCATACGACTACACCGTGCTCGCCGGCACGCAGGGCATGCGCAACCACCACAAGACCGACCGCATGCTGGGCATCGCGCACCAGCTGAAGCTGCCGGTGGTGCTGTTCGCCGAAGGCGGCGGCGGGCGCCCGGGCGACACCGACATGCCGATCGTCGCCGGCCTCAACAACCACACCTTCAGCCAGTTCGCGGCGCTCTCGGGCCAGGTGCCGGTGGTCGGCATCGTGCACGGGCGCTGCTTCGCCGGCAATGCGGCGCTGCTGGGCTGCGCCGACGTGATCATCGCCACCGAGGCCAGCAACATCGGCATGAGCGGGCCGGCCATGATCGAGGGCGGCGGGCTCGGCACCTTCGCGCCCGAGCAGATCGGACCCAGCGGCGTGCAGTCGCGCAACGGCGTGATCGACATCCTCGTGAAGGACGAGGCCGCGGCGGTGGCGGCGGCGAAGCAGTACCTCGCGTACTTCCAGGGGGCGACGAGCGATTGGCGGTGCGCCGACCCGCGTGCGCTGCGCCACGCGGTGCCCGAGAACCGGCTGCGCGTCTACGACGTGCGCGCCGCGATGCGCGGCGTGGCCGACACCGGCTCGCTGCTCGAACTGCGCGCGGGCTTCGGCAGCGGCATCGTCACCGCGTTGGCGCGCATCGAGGGCAAGCCGGTGGGCTTGCTGGCGAACAACCCGCACCACCTCGGCGGCGCCATCGACGTCGAGGCCGCCGACAAGGCCGCGCGCTTCATGCAGCTGTGCAATGCGCACGGGCTGCCGCTGGTCGCCCTGTGCGACACGCCGGGCTTCATGGTCGGTCCCGAGATCGAGGCGCAGGCGCAGGTGCGCCATGTGTGCCGCATGTTCATGGTGGCCTCGCACCTGCGCGTGCCCTACTTCGCCGTGGTGCTGCGCAAGGGCTACGGCCTGGGCGCGCAGGCGATGACGGCCGGCGGCTTCGATGCGCCGGTCTTCACCGTCGCCTGGCCGACCGGCGAGTTCGGCGCCATGGGGCTGGAGGGCGCGGTGCGGCTGGGCTTTCGCAAGGAGCTGGAGGCCGCGGCCGAAGGGCCCGAGCGCGATGCCTTGTTCAAGAAGCTGGTCGCGCAGCAGTACGCGAACGGCGAGGCGATCCACATGGCGCAGACGCTGGAGATCGACGCCGTGATCGACCCCGCCGACACCCGTGCCTGGCTGGTGCGCGGGCTCGCGTCCGCCGCAACGGCGCAGCGGCCGGCCACCCCCTACGTCGATACCTGGTAGCGCCTCGTCCGACACCGGCCGGGACCAGGCTTGCATACACTGGCTCGCTTGCGCAAGGACCTGGTTTCACGACGACGCTTCGCCCAGGCCGGGCTCGCGCGCTGCGCGGGCCTGGGGCTGCTTGCCGTCTTGCCGTTTCCTCTCGGCGCGCAGCCGAAGCCGGCACAAGCGCCGCGCTGGGCCGCCAGCTGGGCTTCGGCACCGCTCGACTACATGCCCGCGCCGCTGTTCCCGGGCTTGCCGGCACTGCCCGCCAGGCCGCAGCATTTCGACGGCCGGAGCCTGCGCCAGCAGATGGTGTCTGCCCTCGGCGGCGAGGGCATGCGCGTGCGTTTCTCGAACCTGTTCGGGCGCCGGCCGCTGCGCATCGTGGATGCCAGCGTGGCGTTCGCCGCCGGCGTGGACGCGGTGGCGCCGGCCAGCCTGCAGCGGCTGCGTTTCGGCGGTCGCACCGGCATCACGATCGCGCCGGGCCGCGAGGCCTGGAGCGATGGCGCGCGGCTCGCGGTCGAGCCCGGCCAGGCGGTGGCGGTGAGCTACCAGGTCGAGGCGGGCACTCCCTTTGCCACCATGCACCCGCTGGGCGCCACGGTGATGGTGCCCGGCGCTGCGGTGATGCGCGCGAAATGGCCCGGTGCCGTCCCCTCGCCGATCAACCACGTCGTGACCGGCCTGGACGTCGCGGTGCAGGCCACGCCGCGCGTGGTGGTGGCCTTCGGCGACTCGATCACCCAGGGCACGAGCAACGGCGAGGCGCTGCCCGCGAGCTACCCGGACCGGCTGGCCGCGCGCCTGCGCGAGCAGCCCGGCGGCCATGGGGCCTTCGCGGTGATCAATGCCGGCATCGGCGGCAACCGGCTGCTCGTGGACGGCACGGGTCCGCGCGGCAGCGAGCGCTTCCGGCGCGACGCGCTCGAACAGAGCGGCGTGACGCATGTGCTGATCCTGATCGGCATCAACGACCTCGGCGTGAGCCTGCCGGTCGCCATGCAGGGGCTGTCGCCGGCCTTCCGGCCGGCCAGTGCCGAGCAGCTCGCGGCCGGGCTGCAGCAGTTGATCGAGCAGGCGCGCGCCCGCGGCGTGAAGGTGCTGCTGGGCACGATCACGCCTTTCAAGGGCGCGGCCTACTGGAGCGAGGAGAAGGAGCTGCGCCGGCAGGCCCTGAATCGCTGGGTCCGCGGCCGCCAGGACGTCGATGGGGTGGTGGACTTCGACCAGGCGCTGCGCGACCCCGTCGATCCGGCCGCGATGAAGCCGCTCTACGACAGCGGCGACCATCTGCACCCCGGTCCGGCCGGCTACGCTGCAATGGGCGATGCGATCGACCTGCGCGAGCTGCGGGAGTAGGCCGCAGGACGCAACAAAAGGCGACAGAGCTTTACAAAAAGCTTCGGGCTGGGCTTACAAGGGCTTCACATGGCCCAGGGAGGATGAAGGCTCCTCCAACAACTCATGAGGGGTTCCCCATGAAAAAACTCGCGATCTCTTTTGCTGTAGGTGCTGCGTCGCTTCTGTCGGCGGGGACGGCCGTGATGGTGGTCCCGACCACCGCGCAGGCGCAGCCGGCGATCGTCATCCAGACGCCGCCGCCTCCGCCGCGCAGTGAACGCGTGCCCCCGCCGCGCCGCGGCTACGTGTGGGCACCGGGCCACTACGAGTGGCGCAACGGACGGCATGTGTGGATCAACGGCGGGTGGGTCCGCGCGCGGCCTGGCTATGCCTACCGTGCGCCCGAATGGCGTGAGCGCGACGGGCGCTGGGAATACAACCGCGGCCGCTGGGACCGCGATCGCGACGGCGTGCCGAATCGCTACGACCGTGACCGGGACAACGACGGCGTGCCGAATCGCCGTGACCGTGATCGGGACAACGACGGTGTCCCGAATCGCTATGACAACCGGCCCAACAATCCCAACCGCAGCTGATGTGAGCCGTTGACAACGAACGCCCGCTTTCGCGGGCGTTTTTTTCTTGGGCGAGGCTTCAGCGAAGCACGCCGAACGCCAGCGGCATCAGGAGCGCCGCCAGCACGACCTGCAGGCCGAGCGCCAGCCCCGCGTAGGCCCCGGCATCCGCATTCACATGCAGCGCACGCGCGGCGCCGATGCCATGGGCGGCGGTACCCAGCGCGAAGCCGCGTGCCGCGAAGCCGGTGGGATCGGTGCCGATGCGCAGGGCATCGAAGAGGTACTTGCCCGAGAGCGCGCCGATCATGCCGGTGAGCACCGCGAACACCGCCGACAGCGCCGGGATGCCGCCGATCTTCTCGGAGATGCCCATCGCCACCGGCGCGGTGACGGACTTGGGCGCAAGCGAGAGCACCACGTCGTGCGGCAGTCCCACGGCCCAGGCCAGGGCCACGGCCGAGGCGCTCGCGGCGATGCCGCCCAGCAGGGCGGCGAGCAGCACGCGGCCGAAGCGCGCCTTGAGTTCCGCGCGCCGCTGCCACAGCGGCCACGCCAGCGCGACCACGGCCGGCCCAAGGAGGAAGTGGATGAACTGCGCGCCCGCAAAGTAGCTGGGGTAGTCCACGCCGGTCGCGAGCAGGCCGCCGGCCAGCACGATCACCGACCACAGCACCGGATTGGCCCAGGGCGCACTGCCCAGCCGCGCATAGGCCGCGCTCGCGAGCAGGTAGGTCACCAGCGTGGCCGTGAGGCCGAAGAGCGGCGTGGCAGAGAGATAGATCCAGAGCTCGACGAAGCGGGGCATGGGATCAGCGCTCCGCCTCGTGCCCGCGCCGGCGGTCGGGCCAGTAGAGCACGGTTGCCGTCACCGCCAGCCCGATCCAGGTCGACAGCACGATCACGAACAGCATGCGGCCGCCGTATTGCGCGAGCAGCCCGAGGTGCGTCATCACGCCCACGCCGACCGGGATGAAGAGCAGCGACAGGTGCGAGAGCAGGAAGTTCGCGCATTCGGCCACCGGCTCGCGCACGAGCTCGAACCGGAGCGCGGCGAGCAGCAGCACCAAGCCCAGCACCGGGCCGGGCAGCGGAAGCGACAGCCCGCGCGACAGCAACTCGCCGATCGATTGCAGGGCCAGAAGCCAGGCGAGGCCGCGCAGTCCCTTCATCGTCAGAAGCGCGGCAGGTCGGCATGCGGCACCCGTCCCGCGCGGAACACCTGCTTGCCGTATTCCGCGCAGCGCTGCAGCGTCGGAATGGTCTTGCCCGGATTGAGCAGCCCCGCCGGATCGAAGGCGCGCTTGACCCCGAACATCTGCTCGTTTTCCTCGGCCGTGAACTGCACGCACATGCTGTTGAGCTTCTCGACGCCCACGCCGTGCTCGCCCGACACGGTGCCGCCCATGGCGACGCTGGTTTCGAGGATGTCGGCACCGAAGAGCTCGCAGCGGTGCAGCTCGTCGGGGTCGTTGGCGTCGAAGAGCACCAGCGGATGCAGGTTGCCGTCGCCCGCATGGAACACGTTGCAGCAGCGCAGGCCGTACTTCTTCTCCATCTGCTGAATGGCCAGCAGGATGTCGGCCAGGCGCTTGCGCGGGATGGTGGAGTCCAGGCACATGTAGTCGGGGCTGATGCGGCCCGAGGCCGGGAAGGCGTTCTTGCGGCCGCTCCAGAACTTCAGGCGTTCTTCCTCGCTGGTGCTCACCGAAATCGCGGTGGCGCCGGCCGTCCGCAGCACCTCGCTCATGCGCGCGATCTCTTCCTCCACCTCTTCCGGCGTGCCGTCGGATTCGCACAGCAGGATCGCCTCGGCCTCGAGGTCGTAGCCGGCGCGCACGAAGTCCTCGACGGCGGCGGTCATGGGCTTGTCCATCATCTCCAGGCCGGCGGGGATGATGCCGGCGGCGATCACCGCGGCCACCGCGTCGCCGGCTTTGCGCACGTCGTCGAAGCTGGCCATGATGCAGCGCGCCAGCTGCGGCTTGGGCACCAGCCGGACCGTGACCTCGGTGGTGACGGCGAGCATGCCCTCGCTGCCGACCACCAGGGCCAGCAGGTCCAGGCCGGCGCAATCCAGCGCCTCGCTGCCGAACTCGACCGGCTCGCCCTCGGCGGTGAAGCCGCGCACGCGCAGCACGTTGTGCAGCGTCAGCCCGTACTTGAGGCAATGCACGCCGCCCGAGTTCTCGGCCACGTTGCCGCCGATGGTGCAGGCGATCTGGCTGGAAGGGTCGGGTGCGTAATAGAGGTTGAAGGGCGCAGCGGCTTCGCTGATCGCGAGGTTGCGCACGCCGCACTGGACCACCGCGGTGCGGCTGACCGGGTCGACCTTCAGGATGTCGTTGAACTTGGCCAGCGAGAGCGTCACGCCCATCGCATGCGGCATCGCGCCGCCCGAGAGCCCGGTGCCGGCGCCGCGCGCCACCACCGGCACGCCCAGCGCGTGGCAGGTCTGCAGCACGGCCTGCACCTGCGCCTCGGTCTCGGGCAGGGCCACCGCCAGCGGGCGCTGGCGGTAGGCGGTGAGGCCGTCGCATTCGTAGGGCGTGGTGTCCTCGGCTTGCCAGATCAGCGCATGGGCGGGCAGCCGCGCCTGCAGCGCGCGTACCACCTCGGCCTGGCGTTCCGAAGCCTGGAGACCTTCGCGCTGGGTGCTTGTCGTGGGCGCGTTCATGGAGCGACTCTAAGGCAAGCAGCGCGGCCTGCGCTACTTGAAGACGACGGTCCGGTGCCCGTTGAGCAGCACCCGGTGCTCGCTGTGCCACTTGACGGCGCGGGCCAGCACCTGCGTCTCGGTGTCGCGGCCGCGGGCAGTCAGGTCCTCCACCGTGTCGGTGTGGTCCGCGCGCTCCACGTCCTGCTCGATGATCGGCCCCTCGTCGAGATCGGCCGTCACGTAGTGCGCGGTGGCGCCGATCAGCTTCACGCCGCGGTCGTGCGCCTGGTAGTAGGGCTTGGCGCCCTTGAAGCTGGGCAGGAAGGAATGGTGGATGTTGATCGCTCGGCCGGCGAGCTGGGTGCAAAGATCGTTGCTCAGGATCTGCATGTAGCGCGCCAGCACCACCAGCTCGGCGCCCTCGGCCTCGATGATCTCCAGCTGCTTCGCCTCGGCCTGCGCCTTGGTGGCGGCCGTCACCGGGATGTGGTGGAAGGGCACGTTGTAGCCGGCCGCCAGCTGGTAGAAGTCGCGGTGGTTCGACACGATGGCGCGCACGTCGATCGAGAGCAGGCCGCTCTTCCAGCGGAACAGCAGGTCGTTGAGGCAGTGGCCTTCCTTGCTGACCAGGATCACCGTCTTCATCGGCTCGGCCGCCACGTGCAGCTTCCAGCGCATCCCGAAGCTCTGTGCCAGTGCGGCGATCTGCTCGCGCAGCGCGGCCTCGCCATGGTCGGCGCAGGCGAAGCGCACGCGCATGAAGAAGAGGCCGGTGCCGTGGTCGTTGTACTGCGCCGCTTCTTCGATGTTGCCGCCGCGCTCGAGCAGGAAGCCGGACACGGCGTGGACGATGCCGGTGCGGTCGGGGCAGGAAAGGGTGAGGATGTACGCGGGGGTCATAAGGGGCAGGATTGTCGCAGGGCTGCCGAATCTCGCGCCCGGTGCCAAAATGCCCTTCCCCCCAGCGTCCACCCTGCAGGAGCGAATAGATGGCCTACAACGACTTCAGCATGGACAACCAGTGGTTGCCCTTCACCCCCAACCGCCATTTCCGCAAGGACCCGCGCGTCTTCGTGGCGGCCGACGGCATGGAGTTCACCACGCACGATGGCCGCAAGGTGATCGACGGCATTTCCTCGCTGTGGTGCGTGGGGGCGGGCCACAACCGCAAGCCCATCAACGAGGCGATCAAGAAGCAGCTGGACACGCTCGACTACGCCACGGCCTTCCAGGTCAGCAACGACAAGGCCTTCAAGGCGGCCGAAGCGATCGCCGCCATGGCACCCGGCGACCTCAACAAGGTGCTGTTCTGCAACTCGGGCAGCGAGGCAGCCGATACCTCGTTGAAGGTGGCGCTGGCCTATCACCGCGCGCGCGGCGAAGGGCATCGCAATGTCTTCATCGGTCGCGAGAAGGGTTACCACGGCGTGGGCTTCGGCGGCATGTCGGTGGGCGGCATTCCCGGCAACCGCAAGGTCTTCGGCTCGGCCTTCCTGCCGCGGGTCGACCACATGCGCTTCATCCACGATCCGGTGAACCATGCCTACATCCACCACCAGGACCCGGTGTGGGCCGAGGACGCGCTGGCCGACCTGGAGCAGCGCATCCTGCCGCTGCACGACCCGAGCAACGTGGCCGCGATCATCGTGGAGCCGGTGGCGGGCTCGGCCGGCTGGTATCTGCCGCCGAAGGGCTACCTGCAGAAGCTTCGCGAGATCTGCGACAAGCACGGCATCCTGCTCGTCTTCGACGAGGTCATCACCGGGTTCGGGCGCATGGGCACCAACTTCGCTTCCGACTTCTACGGCGTGGTGCCCGACATGCTGAACTTCGCCAAGTGCGTGACCAACGGCGTGATCCCGCTGGGCGGCGTGATCTGCCGCGACAAGCTCTACGACGCGATGATGAACACCTCCGCGCCCGAGCACGTGGTGGAGTTCTTCCACGGCTACACCTACTCGGGCCACCCGGTGGCCTGCGCTGCGGCGCTCGCGACGCTCGATCTCTTCGCCAAGGAGAAGCTCTTCGCGCGGGCGGGCGAGATGGGCCGCGTGCTGGGCGATGCCTTCCACGGCACCTTCAAGGGCCTGCCCAACGTGATCGGCATTCGCAGCCTGGGGCTGGCGGCGGCGGTGGAGTTCGCGCCGATCGCGGGCGCGCCGGGCAAGCGGGCCTACGACATCTTCCTGGACTGCTTCCACAAGGGCGCGCTGGTGCGCCCCGCCGGCGACGTGATCGTGATCGCGCCGCCCTACGTGGTCGAGAAGTCGCACATCGACGCGCTGGTCAACACGCTGGCGGATTCGATCCGCAAGAACGCCTGAGCAAAGCCCAGGCGGCCTAGCCTGGGGGGCGGGTCTGTGCCCGCAGCGTTGCGCAGTGGTCCTTCTCGGGCAGCGCGGGCGTCTGCCAGACGGCGTCGAAGGCGCCCGGCGGGCGCTGCGGGTCGGAGGCGGCGCCGGCCTGAAGCGCAACCGTCTTCACCGCGAGGTCGCTGGGCAGGTGCTGCGGCACGCCCAGGGCCTTGGCACTGTGGCCGGCACCGCTCACCAGCAACACCGTCTTGCCCGGCACGCGAGCCTTGAGGAGGGTCTGCGCCATGGCGCGGTCGCGGGCGATCTGGATGCGCGTCATGGGGCCGATCTGCGACTCGGGCAGCAAGCGGCAGTGGCCCTCGCGCACCGCCTCCTGCTGGGCCTTGAGCGCCTCGGCGCCGAGCTGCGCGTCGAGCGAAACGTCGGCCATTGCATCCTTCATGCGCGCACGCGGGAGGTTGGCCCCGAGCACGGGCACGCCGGCGCGCACCGCGGCCATGACGACCGGGCCGTAGGCGCTCCAGGGCCAGGCCTTCTCGTTCCAGCCCAGGGCGGCCTGCACCTGGGCGTCGGTGGCCGTTGCGCCCAGGTGGGCGGTGCTGCCGCCTTCTTCGGCCATCTCGATGACCAGAGCCGCCAGCCGCCCGCGCGCCACGAGCGCCTCCACGGTCTCGCGTTCGATCGCCTGGTGTTCGGGGGCGTCGTGCTGTTCGCCCAGGAGCAGGGCATCGGCCGGCAGCAGGGCCATGGCGCGGCGAGCGACCGGCGCATCCGCCAGTGGCCGGGAAGACGCGCAACCCGCGAGCATGGCCACCGCCAGCAGTGCGGCCGGCCAGGCGGGCGAGAAAAGGGAGCGACGCGGCATCGGGCCATACTACGCGAGGGCGGCCGCGCCGCGTCGCCATCCATCGCCTCTTCCTCCCGTCCGTGCCTCCGTTTCGATTGACGCTGCGCGTCCTTGCCACTCTCTTGCTTGCGCTCGCGGCCGCAGGTGCCTGCCTCGCGTTGCACACCCCGCTGCCCTGGATGATCGGCCCGCTGCTGGCGGTGTCGCTGGCCTCCATCGCCGGCGCGCCGACCGCGAGCTACACGCCGCTGCGCAATGCCGGTCAATGGGCGATCGGGATGGCACTCGGGCTCTACTTCACGCCGCAGATGGTGGGGCTGGTGGCCGGGCTGTGGTGGGCCATCGTGCTGGCGATCGTCTGGGCGCTCGGATTGGGTTGGCTGTTCGCGCAGGGCTTGCAGGCGCTGCATGCGAAGCGTATGCCCCATGTGCCAATGCGTTCAATGAGAGCCACGACTTACTTCTCGGGCGCGATCGGCGGTGCGTCCGAGATGACGCTGCTGGCCGAGCGGGCGGGCGCACGCACCGATCTGGTGGCCGCCGCCCACAGCCTGCGGCTGGTGCTGGTCACGGTGGCGATCCCCTTCGCCATGCAATGGAGCGGCCTGCACGGGCTCGAGCTTCATGCCGCGGGGCCGCGCGAGGTGCTTTGGAGCGGGCTGGCGCTGCTCGTGCTGGCGACCGGCGTGGGTGGGGTGGCGATGCGGCTCGCGGGGCGCACCAATCCCTGGTTCATCGGTCCATTGCTGGTGTCCATCGGCTTTGCCGTGGCCGGCCAGCCGCTGTCGGCGGTCCCTGCGTGGCTGTCGAACGCAGCGCAGCTGGTGATCGCAGTGAGCCTGGGCGTGCGCTTCAGCCGCGAGTTCCTGCACACGGCGCCGCGCTGGCTGGGGACGGTGGCGCTGGGAACCCTGGGGATGATCGTGCTGTGCGCCGGCTTTGCCTGGCTGCTGGCCTGGGGGACCGGGCTGCATGCGGCGACGCTGATTCTCGGCACCTCGCCCGGCGGCATCGCCGAGATGGCGATCACTGCCAAGGTGCTTCAGCTGGGAGTGCCCGTGGTGACGGCGTTTCAGGTGTGCCGGCTGGTGGCGGTGCTGCTGATCGTCGGGCCGCTGTATGGCCGCTTGTACGGAGCGGGGAAGAAGCTTCAGTGAACCAGCACGGGCGTGTGGGCGAGCTCGGCGTAGCCTTCGAGCGTGTCTTCGACCTCTTCCTGGGTCGGCGTGTTGAGCTGCCACGCGGCGATCTGCTGCTGGAACAGCTCGGCCCAGGAGCCGTCGAGATACACCTCCTTGCCGGAGCGCTTGTCCACGATCTCGAAACCATGGCGGGCCAGCACGGGAATGTTCGGCGCCACCGGCGTGTCGCCTTCGGTCGGCTGTACGTGCACGACGACGAAGGATTCGGAGTCGTAAAGCATTTGCATGGCGGGTCCAGTGAGGATGTCTAAGGCCTTCATGGTCGTTAGATAGCACTTACCGCGCCAGTTTCAATATGCACTGTTGTTTTGTAGGCACGCACCGTTATTTTTTGTGCATTTTTCGGCTTCAGGGGCGGGCGTTCCGGGCATCGCGCAACTGGAAATCCGCGAAATCGCCATTGGCGTGGGTTTGCCTGATCCGCACGGGCAAATAGCCGAGTTCGGGCGCGATCCAGAGCTCCACCTTGTCGTCGTAGGGCTTGCGCGGGTTGCGCGTGAGCTTGCGGGCGTTGAACTCGCCGGCCGGCAGGTTCAGGTGCTCGTCATCCTCGACCTTGAAGATCCAGAGGTCGGCATCGCGCGGACCGACGGTCTGGATCGCGAAGGCCGCGCCGGGCGGATAGCGCGCCGGATCGCCGGCCAACAACGCGCCGAGCTGCAGGATCACGCTGAGCCGGTCCTGCGCGCCGGGCAAGAGCGGCACGCTCGGCGCGTTGTTGCTGAACACCACCTGGGCCTGCTCGCGCATGAAATGCGCGGCCACCTCGCTGCGGCGCGTGTCCGAGAAGCGCGCGGGCTCGATGCCGCCGGGGCCGATCACGCCCTTGCTGTGCTGGCTGCGAAGGGTCTTGAAGAGGAAATTGAGCGAGAGCTGGGCGTCGTACTGCTGGCCATCCTGTTGCCAGATCAGCTTGCCGAACACGCCCTGCATCGGTGCGGCGCCGATCTGGCCGGTGACCGCGAAGGCGAGCTGCACCGAGCCGGGAATCTGCATCGGAGCCGGCGCTTCCGCCTGGCCCGCAGCAGCCCCGCTGCCCGCTGCCCCTGCCGGTGCGGCGCCGGTGCC
>DATFFA010000202.1:0-2482 GCA_035250605.1 Variovorax sp.
GGTCCACCACCAGATTGCGCCCGCGCTCGCTGATCTCGGTGGCCAGCAGCAGCGGCTGGCCATCCGGCCCGGTCTTCGACCCGATGAGCCACAGCGAGATCTCGACGTTGCGCGCCGCGCGGTAGCTGTTCTCCGCGTTCACGCCGTCGAGCAGGGTCTGCTCCCAGGTGCCGCCGTTGGCCTGCTTGAGCATGGAAGCCCAGCCGACCACAAGCGCCGCCACGCGGTCCCCCTCGTAGGGCCTGGGCTGGGTCTCGAAGGCGAGGCGAATGGCGTCGATGCCGGTGGCGCCCCGCAACTGAGCCAGCGGGGTGTCCTGCGAGATGGCGTCCCAGGTGCGCTGGGTCGCGTCCTCCGCGCTCGACGCCCACTTGCGCCACTCGCGCGGATTGCGCCGGTACAGCGAGAGCTGCACGCGCCGTATCGATTGCAGGTTGTCGCGCAGCGCCAGGTTGGCGATGCGGTTGGCGCCGGACTGCAGCCACTCGTTGTTGCCATAAGGCTCGGCGCGCTCGGTGCTGGCGCAGCCCGACAGGCCGAGGAAGCTTGCGGCCAGGCCGCCCAGGAGCAGGGCACGGCGGCGTGCGAGAGGGGAAGAACGGAGGGTTTCGCGCATGGCCCGCACGTTATCATCGCCGCCTCGGGCTGCAGCCGGTCCCGGAGGGTGAGGCCGGCGAATATTCCCTTACAAATCAATACCTTGGCAACCTAAGCCAGACCAGCCGTGCGTCTCAATTCGATCAAGCTCTCCGGCTTCAAGTCCTTCGCGGAACCCACCAATTTCCTTTTGCCCGGCCAGCTGGTGGGCGTGGTGGGGCCCAATGGCTGCGGCAAGTCGAACATCATGGATGCGGTGCGCTGGGTGCTCGGCGAGTCGCGCGCCTCCGAGCTGCGCGGCGAATCGATGCAGGACGTGATCTTCAACGGCACGACCACGCGCAAGCAGGCCAGCCGGTCGAGCGTGGAGCTGGTGTTCGACAACTCCGATCACCGCGCCGGCGGCCAGTGGTCGCAGTTCGCCGAGATCGCGGTCAAGCGGGTGCTGACGCGCGACGGCAATTCCAGCTACTTCATCAACAACCAGCCGGTGCGCCGGCGCGACGTGCAGGACGTGTTCCTGGGCACCGGCCTCGGCCCCCGCGCCTACGCGATCATCGGGCAGGGGACGATCAGCCGGATCATCGAATCCAAGCCCGAGGAGCTGCGGCTCTTCCTCGAAGAGGCGGCCGGCGTTTCCAAGTACAAGGAGCGCCGCCGCGAAACGGAGAACCGGCTCGGCGACACCCGCGAGAACCTGACCCGCGTCGAAGACATCCTGCGCGAGCTCGGCAGCAACCTGGAGCGGCTGGAGAAGCAGGCCGAGGTCGCGACCCGCTACAACACATTGCAGGCCGACGCCACGCGCAAGCAGCACCAGCTGTGGTTTCTCAAGCGCAGCGAGAGCGAGGGCGACCAGGCCAAGGTCAAGGCCGATGGCGAAAAGGCGATCAACGACCTCGAATCGCGCACGGCCGATCTGCGGCATGTCGAATCCGAGCTCGAGACCGTGCGCCAGGCCCACTACGCGGCAGGAGACCAGGTCAACCAGGCGCAGGGCAAGCTTTATGAGGCCAGCGCCGAGGTCGGCCGGCTGGAGGGCGAAATCCGCTTCGTGGTCGAAGGCCGCCAGCGGGTGGAGCAGCGCCTGGTGCAGCTCGGCGAGCAGATCGCGCAGTGGAACACGCGCCGCGAAGACGCCGAAGCCGAGATCGAGACGCTCGCCGGCCAGGGCGTGAATGCCGAGGAGCAGGCCGAGCTGCTGGCCGCTCAGCTGGAGGAGCATGACGCACGCATTCCCAGCCTCGAAGAGGCGCAGCAGCGCGCGCAGGACGAGGCCAACGCGCAGCGCGCCAGCGTCGCGCAGGTGCAGCAGCAGATCCAGGTGCTGGCCGCCGACCAGCGCAACATCGAGGACCAGACCCGTCAGCTGACGCAGCGCGCCGAGCGCCTGCGCAACGATCAGAACGCGCTCGCCGCGCCCGACGAGGCGCGGCTGCGCGACCTGCAGGAGCAACTGGCCGCCGCGCAGGAAGCCGCCGGCGAAGCCGATGCCCGCCTGCACGAGCTTCAGGACGCCGTGCCGCAGCTCGACGAGGACCGGCGCGGCAAGCAGCAGGCGGTCAACACCGAGGGCGCGCGCCATGCCGAGCTGTCGGCCCGGCTCGAAGCGCTGAAGGCGCTGCAGGAGAAGGTCAAGACCGACGGCAAGCTCGCCCCCTGGCTGGCCAAGCACGGCCTCGAAGGCCTGCAAGGCCTGTGGAGCCGCATCCACATCGAGCAGGGCTGGGAGAACGCGCTCGAAGCCGCGCTGCGCGAGCGCCTCGGCGCGCTCGAAGTCAGCCGACTCGACATGGTCCGCGCCTTCGGCGGCGACGCGCCGCCGGCCAAGCTGGCCTTCTACAGCCCGCCCGCGGCCGCGGCGCCGCAGGCCCAGGGCGCGCTG
>DATFFA010000203.1:0-5279 GCA_035250605.1 Variovorax sp.
CGCGACGGCTTCGTTCAGGCGCCGTTCGTCCGGTGGCTGTATGGTGTCGTGGATGAACTGGCTCCCGGCCCCTTCCCTGCACCTTGCGTTCCGCATGGGGCTGGGGCTCTTCCTCGTCACCTGCGCCATCGTCGGCGAGGCTGCCCCGGCCGATGCCGGCTCGGCCCCGGCCTTGCGCGAGCAGCACCAGAAGCTGGCCGGCCAGCTCGCCCGCAGTCCGCTGCGCCGGCCGCTCCACCTGGAATCGGTCGAGACGGAGGGCGGGCTCCAGGGCGACGTCTACGCCGTGATCGACCATCCGCTGGAGCAGGTGCGCGCCGCGCTCGCCGACGGCACGCAGTGGTGCGAGATGCTGCTGCTGCACGTCAACAACCGCCGTTGCCGCGTGAGCCGGCAGCCCGAGGGCGAGACCCTCACGCTCAGCGTGGTGCAGCGCTACGACAAACCGGTGGACCAGGCCTTCGAGCTGCCCTTCCGGCATCGGACAACGAGCGACGCCAAGGACTACCTGGCGGTCAAGCTGTCGGCCGAGAGCGGGCCGATGGGGACCAGCAACTACCGCGTGACCCTCGAGGCCGTGCCGCTGGGCGAGCGCCAGACCTTCCTGCATTTCGGCTACGCCTACGACCACCACATGATCGCGCGGCTTGCCACCATGGCGTACCTTGCGACTTTCGGCAGCCACAAGATGGGGTTCACCGTCATCGGCAGGACGCCGAACGGCGAGCCCGAATACATCCGCGGGCTGCGCGGCCTGATGGAGCGCAATGCCATGCGCTACTTCCTGACCCTCGATGCCTACCTGGCCGGGCTCGACGCCCCGCCGCCGGAGCGGGCCGAGAAGCGCATGCGCCGGTGGTTCGAGGAAGTCGAGCGCTACCCCGCGCAACTCCACGAGATCGATCTGGCGACCTACCTCGAGCACAAGCGCAGCGACCGGCGGCGGGACGCGGTGAAGCCGTAGCCCACCTGGCCGGCTCAGCGCAGCACCAGCACCGGCGTGTGCGAGTGCGTCAGCACATGCAGCGTCTCGCTGCCCATCAGCAGACGCGAGATGCCGCGGCGGCCGTGCGAGGCCATCACGATCAGGTCGCTCTTGTGGACGCGGGCGGCTTCGATGATGGCCTCGGACACCAGCTCCGACTTCATGACCACGGCGCGCGTGCTCTTGACGCCCCGGCCATCGGCCTTGGCCTTCACCGCGTCGACCACGCGCTGTGCTTCGGCGTCGGCCTGCTCCTGCATGCGCTGGACTTCCATCTGGCTCAGGAGCAGGGAGCCTTCGAAGTAGCCGGTGGGGTAGTGGTGGACCACCTTGACGGCGACCAGCTCCGCGTTCATCAGCAGGGCCAGGTCGATCGAGGCGGTCACGGCCAGTTCCGAGAGCTCGGAACCATCGGTGGCGACGAGTATGCGTTCATACATGGCGCTCTCCCGGGACGGGAACGCCCGTCCCCGGTGCCAGATTAGCGCCGTGCCGCAGGCGCAACAAGGCGCGCGGCGCGGTTCTAGGCGACGCGCCCTAGCCCTGCACCTCGCGCCAGGCTTCGTACAGGTCCTGGCCTTCGGGCCGCACCCGCAGGCCGGCGAGCTTCATCTCGCGCTGCTCGATCGGCCGGGCGATCTCCGCGTAGCCGCGCTCGGCGGACAGGTCGTAGGGCGCGCCGTCCTCGTTCGAGTAGGCGTAGTAGACCGACTTCACCCCCGCCAGGTACATGGCGGTGAGGCACATCGGGCAGGGATAGCCGCTGGCGTAGACGGTGCTGCCGCTCAGGTCGGTGCTGTTCTGCGCGCGGCTGGCGGCGCGCACCGCCTGCATCTCGGCATGGGCCGAGGGGTCGCACAGTGCCTCGACCTCGTTGACGGCGCGCGCCAGCACCTGGCCGTTGCGCACCAGCACCGCGCCGAAGGGCCAGGTCTTGCGCTCGCGCACGTTCTCCATGGCCAGGCGGATCGAATCGAGCAGGTACTTCTCGGTGTCTTTGTCTTGGGTCATTCGCTGGGTTCTTCGTGAGGATGAGCCTCGACCTGCATGCCGCCGATCGGCCGGCCGGTGCGGACGTCGAGCACATGGGTGGTGATGCCTGCCATGAGAGGGGCCCCTTGTCGTGAGTGTGCGTGCGGCTCAGCTGCCGCGGGAATAGGTGTAGGCCCAGGCCCGAACTGGATCGGCCGATGCGCAGGCCGGAGAGCGCGAAGCGCCGGCGTGCGGGTTGCTGGATGGCTTTCGTTCAGATCTCCTTGCGTCGAGACTTGCGAGCGATGAACGCGATGACGAGGACCGCGGCGAGCAACTCTCGTGCAGCAGACGCCGGGGCTGGGGACGCCCGTGCGAGCGGGGCTTGTGGTTCGAGGTCGCCGCTCGCATGATGCGAGGCAACGGGCATCGCTCTTGCATTGGAGACGGCCATGACCTTCACCCGCCCCACGCGCCGCGGCGCGCTCCAGCTGTTCGCCGCCGGCGCCGCGTCGCTCGCGCTGCCGGCCCTCGCCCAGTGGCCCGACAAGCCGATCAAGATCGTCGTCACCTTTCCGGCCGGCGGCGCCAGCGACATCCTGGCCCGCGTGATGGCCGAGCAGCTCGGCAAGAAGCTGGGCCAGCCCGTGGTGGTGGACAACAAGCCCGGCGCGGGCGGCACCATCGGAGGCGCGCAGGTCGCGGCGGCGGCGCCCGATGGCTACACGCTCATGCTCTCGAACACGACGCCCATTGCGCTCGGCCCCTTCGCGCTCGAGAAGCAGCCCTACGATCCGGTCGCGGCCTTCACGCACATCGCCTACCTGGGCTCGGCACCGCTGGTGGTGATGGCGAGCAAGGAGTCGGGCATCAAGACCTTTGCCGATATGGAAGCCCGCGCGCGCAAGGAGGGCCGGCTCGACTTCGGCTCCGGCGGGCCGGGTTCGGTCGGCCACATCCACGGCGAGCTGATCCGGAAGATCGCGGGCGTCAACATGGTGCACGTGCCCTACCGCGGCGGTGCGCCGATGACCACCGACCTGATCGCCAACGTGATCCCGGTGGGCATCGACGTGCTCACGGCCTTCGTGCCCTTCTTCAAGAGCGGCCAGCTCGTGCCGATCGCGGTGACGAGCCAGGCGCGCTCGCCGCTCACGCCGGATGTGCCGACGGTGGTGGAGATCGGCCAGCCCAAGCTGGTGCTGGAGAACTTCTTCGGCCTGAGCGGGCCGGCGAAGCTGCCGGCGGCGATCGTCACCCGGCTCAACGGCGCGTGCAACGAGGTGATGGTGCTGCCCGAGGTGCAGAAGAAGATGCTCGAGCTGGGCATCGTCGGCAAGCCCGAGAGCACCGCGCGCTTCGAGAGCTTCGTGAAGGACCAGGTCGGCGTGCTCGGGCCCACGGTGAAGGGCGCGGGCATCAAGCTCTGAGCCGTTTCAGCCTTCCAGCGTGAGCAGCGGCACGTCGCGCTCGCGCGCAAGTGCTTCGAGCTCGGCGCGCGTGCGGGTTTGCAGCCAGGCGGCCAGTGCTTCGCGCGTGGCCGGCGCCATCATGTCCCGGGGGCCGAGGCCCGCCGCCTCGCACAGGCGGGCCGCGAAGTGCGGCTCCAGCGCGGCGATGGCCACGCGCCCGTCGGCGCAGGCATAGACGCGGTAGCCCGCATGCGCGCCGCCCACCGCGCCCGTGGGCCGGGTCAGGCCCCAGCTGCGCGGCAGCGCCAGCCAGTCGGCGGCGGCATTGAGGGCGACCTCGAGGTAGAGGCCGCTTCCCGGCCTGCTGCGCGCGTGGAGCATGGCCTGGAGCACCGCCTCGCTCGCCAGCAGCGCGCCGCCCATGTCCGCGTAGAGCGTGGGCGGCAGCTCGGTGCCGGTTACCAGGCCGCTCTCGGCCAGGTAGGTGAGGTCGTGGCCCGGCTCCTCGGCCCGCTCGCCGGGGGCGCCGACGATCGCCACCTGCGAGAGGGCAGGGTGGCGTGCCTGCAGCGCCTCCCAGCCCAGGCCCAGCTTGGCGAGCGCGGAAGGGCGGAAGGAGGTCAGCAGGACCTCGGTCTGGTCCAGGGCCTGGTGGAGCCGGGCCAGGCCGGCCTCGGTCTTCAGATCGGCCGTTGCCACCCGCACGCCTTCGTGCAGCGCCGCGTAGGCTGCCTGGTTGTAGTGGGCCATCGGGTCGCCCGCCGGCGGCTCGAACTTCAGGCAGGTGGCGCCCATGGCGCGGCAGCGCATCAGCGCTGCGGGGCCGGGCAGGTTGAGCGCGAGGCTCAGCACGCGCACGCCCGCAAGGGGCGCGAAGGCGGGGGTGGAAGATGCTGGCATGGCGGATTCCTCGAGCGCTGCTGTCACCTTTGGAGCTTACCGGCTCGGCCGCCTCGCTCTACGATGTGGCTGCGCAAGCTCATCCACCAGAACCAAGGAGACCCTATGTACCAGAGCGATCTCATGGCCGGCCGGCGCATCCTCGTCACCGGCGGCGGCACCGGGCTCGGCAAGGCGATGGCCGAGCGCTTCCTCGGCCTGGGCGCGGATGTCGCGATCTGCGGCCGGCGCCAGTCGGTGGTCGAGGAAACGGCAGCGCAGTGGCGCGCGCAGTTCCCCGGCCGCAAGGTCGATGCCTTCGGGGTCGACATCCGCAACGCGCAGAGCGTGGAGGAGATGGTGGAGTCGCTCTGGCAGAGCGGCGGGCTGACAGGCCTTGTCAACAACGCCGCCGGCAACTTCGTCGCGCCGACCGAGAGCCTGTCCTCGCGCGCCTTCGACGCCGTCGCCAACATCGTCTTCCACGGCAGCTTCTACGTGACCCAGGCTGTGGGCAAGCGCTGGGTCGGGGAGGCGAAGGCCGGGCAGTGGAAGGCGGGCGATCCGTACCGCAGCGTGATGAGCATCATCGTGACCTGGGTCGACAACGGCGGCCCCTACGTCGTGCCCTCGGCGATGAGCAAGGCCGGCGTGGAGGTGATGACCAAGTCGCTGGCCACCGAATGGGCCCGCTACGGCATCCGGCTCAACGCCGTGGGGCCGGGCGAAATCCCGACCGAGGGCATGAGCAAGCGCCTCAACCCCGGAGAAGAGCCCGGCGCCCGCAGCAAGCTGCGCAATCCGATGGCGCGCACCGGCCAGATGAGCGAGCTGCAGAACCTGGCCGCCTTCCTGATGGCACCCGGCCAATGCGACTGGCTGACCGGCCAGAGCATCATGATGGACGGCGGCCACGCCCTGGCCACCGGCGGCAACTTCTACGAGCTGCGCGAATGGAGCGATGCGCAGTGGCAGGAAGCGCGCGAGCGCATCGAGGCGCAGAACCAGAAGGACAAGGCGCAGAGGTAGGC
>DATFFA010000204.1:0-17390 GCA_035250605.1 Variovorax sp.
CGGGATGGGTGACGCCCGCAACGGCCGCTCTCTGCCGCGGCGAGCCTTGCCAGCACCGCCTTTCACCGGCATCATCCCGGCCCCAGAGGAAGGAGACCGCCGATGAGAACGTGGATTCGCCATGCCGCCGCCCTGGCAACCCTTGCCGCCGCTGCCGCCGTACAGGCGGCAGGCACCGTGGGCAACACGCTGCCGACGGGCTTCCCTTCGATCGAAGACACCTCCCTGGCCAAGCCGCTCATCGGCTTCGGTGCCGCCGGCGCGGTGACGCGAACGCCGGTCATCCTCATCCACGGCAACAACGACACGCCCTTCCCCACCGCCTGCAGCCCCTTCGGCCGCATCCAGGCGCTGGCACAGTTCCTCGCGGACAACGGCTATTCCACCAGCGAGCTCTGGGGCGTGGGCTACCAGGGCGACCAGTGCGACCTGGCCGCCGACCAGACGCGCCGCTCGAGCATCGCCCACACCAACGCGGCCAACGTGCCCGACCTGCGCCGCTTCGTGCGTGCGGTGATGGACTTCACGGGCGCGAAGCGCGTGGACATCGTCGCCCACAGCCTGGGCGTGACGCTGGCGCGCGAATGGATGCGGCAGGACGAGGCGCACGACATGGTGCGCCGCCTGGTGGCCATCGACGGCCCCAACCACGGCATCATCAATTGCTCCCCGGACCCCGCGAACTACTTCCAGGCGCCGGCGGCAGGCGGCTTCACGCCGGCGAGCGAGGTGTGCCAGGAACTGGGCTCGCCCGACACGCCCTTCCTGCGCCTGCTGAACGGCCGCCACGGCAGCCGCGAGAACGAGGGGCCCACGCGCGTGCTGGTCATCCGCAACGGCGATGCCAGCTTCGTCTACTTCCCGGTCCAGGACGGCGTGATCGCACCTGTGCCCGCCGTCGACTCGTTCGGCAAGCCCAACGACTTCTCGACGAGCGCCAGCCTGCGCGGCGCGCGCGAGCTCGTGCTCACGGGGCAAGGCGCCTACGACGCCATCCTGCGCACCGGCCACCTCGGCATCCTGAATTCGCCGCAGACCTGGCAGGCCACGCTCGACTTCCTCACCGACCGGCCCAGGGGCAAGGACAAGGACGACTGATCGCCCGGAACCGGGCCGCTATGCTGGGCGGCATGGATCCGAAGACCCTGCTCGTGGTCTATCACACGATGACTGGCGGCACCGCGCAGATGGCGCAGGCCGCGGCCGAGGGCGCGCGCTCCGAAGCCGGCGTCCAGGTGCGCCTGCTGCGCGCGCCGGAGGCGCAGCCCGAAGACGTGCTGGGGGCGGACGGCTACGTGTTCGCGACGCCCGAGAACCTTGCCGCGATGGCCGGGCTGATGAAGGACTTCTTCGACCGCTGCTACTACGCCGCACTCGACCGCCTGAACGGCCGGCCCTACGCCACGCTGATCTGCGCCGGCAGCGACGGCCAGAATGCCGCGCGGCAGCTCGAGCGAATCGCCACCGGCTGGCGCCTGAACGCCATCGCGCCGGCATTGATCGTCTGCACCCATGCGCAGACGCCCGAGGCGATCGCGCGGCCCAAGCAGATCGGCGCCGATGATCTTGCGAAATGCCGCGAGCTCGGCGCCGCGCTCGCGGCGGGGCTGGCGCTGGGCGTGTTCTGATGACGATGGCCGCACACTCTCCTGGGCCGCACGCAATGAACATCGCCCTCGTCCGCGGCGTCTTCGACCACGGGGCGATGTTGCGGCGCCTGGTCGACGTGTGTACCGATCCGGTGGGGCGGGTGAACGCGCCGGCGCCGGGCGGCGTCGAGCCGGCCCTGTGAACAGCCCCTACGCCGCAGGCGCCACGATCGCGCCCTTGACGCCGTGGCGCTGCAAGGCGCCGCTCACGAAGCCGCTGGATTTCATGGACTCGACGAAAGCCGAAAGCGCAGCGGCGGCGGGCTCCCCTCGGCTGATCGGCACCCCCATTGCCTGCCGGATCTCCATGAAGCGGCCGGGAAGCAGGCGCAACCCACCCAGGCGCGCCGCGTCGGCCTCGAGTTGCTGCTTCACGCCGGCAGCGACGTCGGCGTTTTCGGAGAGAAAGCAATCGACGACGGCGGGCGAGGTCGGCGCACGTTCGATGCCGGCCGCCTTCAACTCGCGCGTGAGATACAGGTCGTAGGCACTGCCCTTCCCGACCATGACACGGACGCCGGCCCGGTCGACCTCGTCGTTCGACGCGATGGGCGAGCCCTCCTTCACGAGATAGGCACCCTCGATCAGCACATAAGGTGCCGTGAAGCGGATGCCCTGCCCGCGCAAGGGGTCCACGGCAAAGAAGCCGATGTCGGCCTGCTCGGCGGTCACGGCCTCGACGGACTTGCCGGCGGTGTCGAACACGACCAGTTCGAGCGGAACGCCCAGCTGTGCGGCGAAGGCGCGCGCCAGGTCGATCGACACCCCCTCGGGCTCGCCGGTTCCGGCATTCCGCTTTGCCAGGATGGGATTGCCGAGATTGATGGAGGCGCGCAGGACGCCGGTGGGCGTGAAGGCTTTGACGATGGCGGGGTCTGTAGGCATGAGCAGGTCCGGTCGGGGTCAGGTCTTGAGGATGCCGCTGATTTTCTTGAAGTTGCGCAAGACTACTCGAAGGCCGCCACACGCCCGCGACAGAGATCCAGGCTCCTCGCGACGGTGGCCTGCGCATCGGCCTTCAGCGCAAGGGCCGGAGGAATGCTCAGCGCGTCCAGTCCCTGCCGCAGGCGCTGCAGCACGTCGTCGATGGCGGCCTGCGCATCCGTTGCCCGCAGCCCCGCGATGCTGCCGAGCGCCGCAAAGTCGGCCCGCTGCAGCCGCTCGTCCTTGCCGTTGAGCTTCAGCGCCATGCGGTCGTGCTCCAGGCCGGGAAAGGCACGCGTGCTCAAGGCGTCGTAGACGGGCGCGAGGCGGACTTCGCTGAACGCCGGCCCTTCGCCGCGGGCAATCTTCAGAAGGGCCAGGTTCTTCAGGTGCAGGTCGCCGTCGCCGATGAGCCAGGCGAACAGGACACGGCGAAGCAGCAACAGCAGGTCTTCCTCGGGGGCCGTGGACAAGGCGCGAACGGCCCGCGCGACACGTTCGAGGGTCCCGGCGTACTTCTGCTCAGGCTCGAGATCCAGCGCCGAGCACATGTCCTCCATGGCCAGCCAACGCGTATCGCCCGGCTGATCGCGGATGTCGAAGCGCTCGACCAGCAGGGCCGCAGGCATGCCGTCCGGCATGGGAACCAGCGCAGTCTGCGGCGTGGGAAGGCCGCAGGCGCGCGCGAGCGCCAGGCCGATCCACTCGATGAGCGGCAATGCTTCGAAGGCGCCCGTTCCGGCGGGCTTGAGGATGTGCGTGAACGGCAGCGTCACGCTGGGCACCAGCTTTCCGTCCGCGTCCAGATGCATGGGGGCCTTGATCTGCACGCCGGAGAGGCGCGGCGTTTCGGCGTTCGCGAAGAGCGCGGCCAGCCGGTGCTCGAAGTCCCGCTCGACGGCGCTCCTGCCGGGGCCGGCGTAGGCGCCGGTGAAGAGCCCGTCGCGGGTGAAGGCAGCGAGCTTGTGGGTCAGGACGTCCGCGGGCAATGCCGACAACTCGTCCACCGTCGCGGCGACGGTGATGTTCGACATGTAGCGCTTGCCTGAACGCAGCAGGGCGCGTTCGTCGCGGCGGCCCTTCAGAACCGACTCGAGCCAGCCCTCGGGCAGCAGGGAGACGATGAAGGGCGGCAGCTTTCCCGGCACGGTTTGCCGCACGACCGGCGGCAGCCGCGCGCCTTCCTGGTTTGCCGCCCAGCGCCATTCGAAACCATCGTGCGCGAGCGTGCCGATGGGCCGTCCGTGCCAGGCCACGAGAAGATCGAAGGCAGCCTCGTTCCGGACGGCCACGGCCGTGGGGCGACGCAACAGGAACTTTTGTGCCGCCTCGGCTTCGCGATACCACTCGTTCTCGCGCGCAAGCGCCCAGATGGCGTCGCTGGCCCCCTTGACGTCGCCGTACTCCTCGATGAGCCGCGCCGAAAGCGCCTCGCGCATGGCCGGGTCGATGGACATCGCGTGCTCGCTGCGCCGACGAAAAGCCTCGAGGAAGCGCTGCCGTACGGCAGAGACTTGAACGCTGAACTCGCCGAGACTGTCGGCGATCGAGGCGCTGGCGACCGAAGGGTTCGCCGGCGCCTTGTTCTGGATGATTTCCAGGGCGCGGATGCGGGTGCGCTGAACCCGCTGGCCGGACAGGTAAAGGCGGCCATCGCGGGTGGGGCCGAGCAGGATGGCGCTCGCGCCGGACAAATAGGCCTTCGGGTACAGGTAGCGCGCGATACGCACGGCGTGCGCGAGGACGGTTTGATCGATGTCGTCGTCGCCCGCGTCTGCATAGATGCCTCGCATGAGCTGGACGAGCTTGCCCGTTTCGGCCTGGTAGTGGCTGCGCGTCTTGTCGATGTTCTCGCCGACGAGGTGGAGGGGCACGTCTAACTTTTCCGTGTTTCAGATACGGGAAAGTTAGCATTCAGGGCGAGAATATGCAAGTTTTCTAACTTTCCCGTACTTCAAACGCGAAAAAGTTAGTCATGGAGGCCGAAAGGGCTCCACTGACGTGCGCTATCGGGGCAGGGGCTGGGCCGCTGCAGGCGCCTGCAAGGCACCGCCTCCGCCCGTCGAACCCGCCCGAGCCCGCTCCAGGATGAACTCGATGAAGGTCCGGGTCGCCCGCGTGTGCTGGCGGTTCGGCATGTAGAGCATGAACATCTGCGTGCCGAAGATGCTCAGGCGCCAGTCGTCCAGCGTGGTCACCACCTCGCCCCGCCGCACGTCGTCCTGCACCACGTAGTCGGGCACCAGCCCGATGCCCAGGCCGGCGAGAACGGCCTGGCGCAGGAACAGGAAATTCTCGGAGATCAGCGTGGGCTCCAGCACCACCTCGCGACGCTCCTCGCCCTGGTAGGCCGAGATGCGCAGCTGCTTGCCGATCACGGCCGCGGTGACCACCGGCGCACCGCTGAGCTGATCGAGCTGCGTGGGCAGCGCGTGCGCCTGCGCGTAGGCGCGCGAGGCGCAGGCCACGTAGCGCACCGGCCCCAACGCGCGGGCCACCAGGTTCTGCGGCGGCTCGGGGATTACGCGGATGGCAATGTCCACCTCGTCGCGCAGCAGGTCCTCGATGCGGTTCTCGAACAGCACGTCGAGCACGATGCCGGGGTACAGCCGCTTGAAGTCGATCAGCCAGTCCGACATCACGAGCTGCCCGTAACCGCTGGGCACGCTGAGCCGCACCCGCCCCACCAGCCCTTCGCCCAGCGCGGTGGCCGACTCGCGCGCCGCCTGCAGCTCGTTCTGGATGGCCACGCCATGCTGATAGAGCCGCTGGCCGATCTCCGTGGCCTCGGCGCGGCGCGTGGTGCGGCGCACGAGCTGGGCGCCGACCGAGCGTTCGAGCTGGTTCAGGTGATAGCTCACGTTCGCGCGGCTCATCTTGAGCCGGCGCGCGGCCTCGCTCAGGTTGCCGGCATCGAGGATCTCGACCAGCAGGGTGAGGGATTGCAAGTCCATGAAGATCGGCGCATTGTGTCAAAAATTCTTTGACAGTCTGTCAACCGGCCATGCAATTGTCAAAGCGCCATGGCTGTCCAAGAATGCGGGGTTCCCCCCAAGCCCCAGCGAACCGGCGCAGGTTCGCCCCCCAGGAGACACCCAGCATGGCCACGAACGCCTCCCCCGAACTCGTCACCTTCCAGCGCCAGGCCGATGTGCTGGTCGTCACCATCGACAACCCGCCCGTCAATGCGCTCGGCGTGGACGTGCGCCGCGGCCTGGTGGCCGCCATCGACGCGGCGGAGGCCGACGGTGCCGCAGCCGCGGTGCTGATCGTCGGCGCCGGCCGCAACTTCATCGCGGGTGCCGACATCCGCGAATTCGGCAAGCCGCCGCAGCAGCCTTCGCTGCCCGAGGTCTGCAACCGCATCGAGCACTGCAGCAAGCCGGTGGTCGCCGCCATCCACGGCGCCGCGCTCGGTGGCGGACTGGAAATCGCGCTGTCGGCGCATTACCGCCTGGCCGTGCCCTCCGCCAAGCTGGGCCTGCCCGAAGTGCAGTTGGGCCTGATGCCCGGCTCCGGCGGCACCCAGCGCGCGCCGCGCCTGATCGGCGTGAAGGCCGCGCTGGACCTGATGCTGAGCGGCCGCCATGCCGGCGCCAAGGAAGCGCTGGCCCTGGGCCTGATCGATCGCCTGGGCGAAGGCGCCGATGCGCTGGCCGAAGGGCTGGCCTATGCGAAGGAACTGGCCGCGGCCAAGGCACCGGTGCGCCGCACGCGCGACGCAAGCGCTGCGCTCGCCGACAAGGACGCCCAGCGCGCGGCGCTGGAAACCGCCCGCGCCGAGACCGCCAGGAAGAGCCGCGGCCTGTTCTCCCCGATGAAGATCATCGAAGCCACCGAGGCCGCGCTCTCGCAACCCTTCGACGAAGGCATGGCGCTGGAGCGCCGGCTCTTCATGCAATGCATCGACAGCCCGCAGCGCGCCGGGCTGATCCACGCCTTCTTCGCCGAGCGCGAAGTCCTCAAGGCCCCCGAGACCAAGGCCGCCAAGCCGCGCGCCATCGAATCCTGCGGGATCGTCGGCGGCGGCACCATGGGCGCGGGCATCGCGGTCGCCATGCTCGATGCCGGCCTGCCCGTGACGATGATCGAGCGCGACGAGCCCAGCCTCGCACGCGGCCGCGCGCACGTCGAGAAGGTGTACGACGGCCTGATCCAGAAGGGCCGCATGACGGCCGAGGCCAAGGCGGCGGTGATGGCGCGCTTCGCGGGCTCGACCGCCTACGACGCGCTCGCGAAGGCCGACCTGGTGGTGGAGGCGGTGTTCGAGGACATGGCGGTCAAGAAGGCCGTCTTCGCCGAGCTCGACCGTGTGTGCAAGCCCGGCGCGGTGCTCGCCACCAACACCTCCTACCTCGACATCGACGAGATCGCGGCCAGCATCTCGCGCCCGGGCGACGTGCTGGGCCTGCACTTCTTCTCGCCGGCCAACATCATGAAGCTGCTGGAGATCGTGGTGCCGGCGAAGGTCAGCGCCGACGTGGTCGCCACCGGCTTCGAGCTGGCGAAGAAGCTGAAGAAGACGCCGGTGCGCGCCGGCGTGTGCGACGGCTTCATCGGCAACCGCATCCTCGCCGTGTACCGCCAGGCCGCGGACTACATGGTGGAAGACGGCGCCTCGCCCTACCAGATCGACAAGGCGGTGCGCGAGTTCGGCTACCCGATGGGCCCCTTCCAGGTGTCCGACCTGGCCGGCGGCGACATCGGCTGGGCCACGCGCAAGCGCAAGGCCGCCACCCGCGACCCGAAGGCGCGCTACGTGCAGATCGCCGACCGCATCTGCGAGCGCGGCTGGTTCGGCCAGAAGACCGGCCGCGGCTACTACCTGTACCCCGAAGGCGCGCGCACCGGCACGCCGGACCCGGAGGTCGAGGCCATCATCGACGCCGAGCGCCGGCGCGCCGGCATCGCGCCGCGCACGTTCACCGACGAGGAAATCATGCGCCGCTACATGGCCGCGATGATCAACGAAGGGGCCAACGTCGTGCACCAGCGCATCGCGCTGCGCCCGCTGGACGTGGACGTGACCTTCCTCTACGGCTACGGCTTTCCGCGCCACCGCGGCGGGCCGATGAAGTACGCCGACACGGTGGGCCTGCCGAAAGTGCTGGCCGACATCCGCGAGTTCGCCAAGGAAGACCCGCTGTTCTGGAAGCCCTCGCCGCTCTTGGTGGAGCTGGTCGAACGCGGCGCCGATTTCTCGAGTCTCAATCAATCCGAGTAAGGAGACAAACATCATGCGCGAAGCCGTCATCGTTTCCACCGCCCGCACCCCGCTGACCAAGGCGCACCGCGGCGAATTCAACATCACGCCCGGCCCCACGCTCGCCGCCTTCGCGGTGCGCGCCGCGGTGGAGCGCTCGGGGCTGGACCCGGCGCAGATCGAGGACGCCATCCTCGGCTGCGGCTACCCCGAGGGCACCACCGGCCGCAACGTGGCGCGCCAGACCATCGTGCGCGCCGGGCTGCCCATCAGCATCGCCGGCACCACGGTCAACCGCTTCTGCGCCTCGGGCCTGCAGGCCATCGCGATGGCGGCGGGCCGCATCGTGGTCGAGGGCGCGCCGGCCATGATCGCGGGCGGCGTGGAGAGCATCTCGCAGATCCGCACCCGCAGCGCCACCGACAGCGGCGACTCCGGCATGGACCCGTGGATCGTCGAGCACAAGCCCGCGCTCTACCTGTCGATGATCGAGACCGCCGACATCGTGGCCAAGCGCTACGACATCAGCCGCGAGGCGCAGGACCGCTTCTCGGCCGAGAGCCAGCGCAAGACCGAGGAGGCGCAACTCGCCGGCCGCTACAAGGAAGAGATCGTCTCCTGCACCACCACCATGGCGGTGACCGACAAGGAGACCAAGCAGGTCAGCCACAAGGAAGCGACGGTCGACGTCGACACCTGCAACCGCCGCGGCACCACCTACGAGGCGCTGGCCAAGCTGGAGCCGGTGATGGGCGCCGGCAAGTTCGTCACGGCCGGCAATGCCTCGCAGCTTTCCGACGGCGCCTCGGCCTGCGTGCTGATGGAGGCCAAGGACGCGGAGCGCGCCAACCTCAAGCCGCTGGGCGCCTTCCGCGGCCTCGCGCTGGCCGGCTGCGAGCCCGACGAGATGGGCATCGGCCCGGTGTTCGCCGTGCCGAAACTGCTGGCGCGCAACGGCCTGAAGGTCGACGATATCGACCTCTGGGAACTCAACGAGGCCTTTGCCTCGCAGTCCATCTACTGCCAGGAGAAGCTCGGCATTCCGTCCGAGCGGCTCAATGTCGATGGCGGCGCGATCTCGATCGGCCACCCCTTCGGCATGACGGGTGCGCGGCTCGCGGGCCACGTGCTGATCGAAGGTCGCCGCCGCGGCGCCAGGTACGCGGTGGTGACGATGTGCATCGCCGGCGGCATGGGCGCGGCGGGCCTGTTCGAAATCTATTGAAGGAGACCGCTGTCATGGATCTCAACTTCACCCCTGAAGAGCAGGCCTTCCGCGACGAGGTGCGGACCTTCCTGGCCGAGAAGCTGCCCAAGCGCCTGTCCGACAAGGTGGCCCATGGCAAGCACCTGGGCAAGGCCGACATGGAGGAATGGCACGCCATCCTCAACGCGCGCGGCTGGCTCGCCAACCACTGGCCCGAGCAGTACGGCGGCCCGGGCTGGACCGCGGTGGAGAAGTTCATCTTCGAGAACGAATGCGCGCTGGCCCATGCGCCGCGCATCGTGCCCTTCGGCGTGAACATGCTGGGGCCGGTGCTGATCAAGTACGGCAACGAGGAGCAGAAGCGCCGCTGGCTCCCGCGCATCCTCGACGGCTCGGACTGGTGGTGCCAGGGCTATTCGGAGCCGGGCGCGGGCTCGGACCTCGCCTCGGTCAAGACCTCGGCCGTGCGCGGCGTGGATGCAGACGGCCCGCACTACATCGTCAACGGCCAGAAGACCTGGACCACGCTGGGCCAGCACGCCAACATGATCTTCTGCCTGGTGCGGACCAACCGCGAGGCGAAGAAGCAGGAGGGCATCAGCTTCCTGCTGATCGACATGAAGTCGCCCGGTGTCCAGGTGCGGCCGATCATCACGCTGGACGGCGACCACGAAGTCAACGAAGTCTTCTTTTCCGACGTGCGCGTGCCGGCCGAAAACCTGGTGGGCGAGGAGGACAAGGGCTGGACCTGCGCCAAGTATCTGCTGACCTACGAGCGCACCAACATCGCGGGCGTGGGCTTCTCGGTGGCGGCGATGGAGCAGCTCAAGGCCATCGCGGCGAAGCAGACGAAGAACGGAAAGCCGCTGTCGGAAGACCCGGCCTTCGCGGCGCGCATGGCGCGCGTCGAGATCGACCTGGAGAACATGAAGACCACCAACCTGCGCGTGATCGCGGCGGTGGCCGGCGGCGGCGTGCCGGGGGCCGAGAGCTCGATGCTCAAGATCCGCGGCACCGAGATCCGGCAGGAAATCTCTTCGCTGATCCGGCGCGCGATGGGGCCGTATGCGCGCCCCTACGTCGAGGCAGCGCTGGAGGAAGGCTTCAGCGGCGTGCCCTTCGGCCCGGCCGAGGCAGCGCCTGCGGCAGCCAAGTACTTCAACAACCGGAAGCTGTCGATCTTCGGCGGCTCCAACGAAATTCAAAAGAACATCATCTCCAAGATGATCCTCGGACTGTGAGGGCAAGACCATGAACTTCGAACACACCGAAGACCGGCGCATGCTCGCCGACAGCCTCAACCGCTTCATCGCCGAGCAGTACACCTTCGAGGCGCGCGACCGCATCGCGAAGTCGGAGCAGGGCTTCAGCACCAGGATCTGGGAGCAGTTCGCCGAGCTGGGCGTCATCGGCGCGCTCTTCCGCGAAGAGGATGGCGGCTTCGGCGGCGGCGGCTTCGACCTGGCCGTGGTCTTCGAGGCGCTGGGCCGCGGCCTGGTGGTCGAGCCGGTGCTGGGCGCGGTGATGGCCGGCGAAGCCATTGCCGCCGCGGGCAGCGACGCGCAGAAGGAACAGCTGGCCGGCATCATCGCGGGGAGCACCGTCGCGGCGCTGGCGCACGACGAGCCCGGCACGCACTACGAGCTCGCGCATGTGCAGACCCGCGCCGAGCGCAGCGGCGATGGCTGGCTGCTCAATGGCGCCAAGGCCGTGGTGCCGCAGGGCGAGCAGGCGGACCTGTTCGTGGTCTCGGCCCGCACCGGCGGCGCGGACGACGACGAAGCCGGCGTTTCGCTCTTCCTCGTGCCGGCAAAGACCAAGGGGCTGTACGTGCGCGGCTGCCCCGCGATCGACGGCGGTCGCGTGGCCGAAGTCGTGTTCGACGGGCTGAAGCTGGAAGGCGCGGCACTGCTGGGCAGCGAAGGCCAGGGCTACCCGGCGCTGGAGCGCGCCGTCGGCCGCGGCCTGCTCGCCCTGTGCGCCGAAAGCCTGGGCGCGATGGAAGCGGCCAAGGCGGCGACGCTCGAATACCTGCGCACGCGCAAGCAATTCGGTCAGCTGATCGGCAGCTTCCAGGCCCTGCAGCACCGCATGGCCGACCTGCTGCTCGAGGTGGAGCAGGCGCGCTCGGCCGTGATCAATGCTGCCGCGGCGATCGACGGCGAGGACCGCGTGGCGCGCGAGCGCGCCCTCTCGGCCGCCAAGGCCAGCATCGGACGCATCGGCACGCTGGTGGCCGAGGAAAGCATCCAGATGCACGGCGGCATCGGCATGACCTGGGAGCTGCCCCTGGCCCACTTTGCCAAGCGGCTGGTGATGATCGACCACCAGCTCGGCGACGAGGACCATCATCTGCAGCGCTACGCGCAGCTTGGCCGCGCGCAGCCTGTCGAGAGCAGGTAAATACAACCGCGTTCACGAGCAGAACGACGCCCCCGCCAACAAGCAGAACGACGCCCCCTCACAAGGAGAACGACACCCCCGTTCACGAGGAGAACGACGACGCATCCGTTCACGAACGGAATTACGCATCCGTTCACGAGCGGAAATACGCATCCGTTCACGAACGGAAACACGCGCCCGTTCACGAACAGAACCACCCATCCGTTCACGAGCAACCAGAACAACCACTCCGTTCACGCTGAGCTTGTCGAAGCGCCGCGCACCGCTTCGACAAGCCCGGCCCGAACGGCTGGATATGGAGACAAGTCCATGAGCCGCACAAGCCAATCCCCGGCGCAGGCGCCCTTCAGCGCGCCCTTCCCCATCCGCAGCATCGAGGACGTGCGCCGGCTCGAAGCGAAGCCGCTGGCCGAGGTGCTGACGGTCCGCAGCACCTACGAGATCTTCCGCAACTCGGCCGCGGCCTTCGGCGACAAGACGGCCCTGACCTTCCTGCGTACCGGCGACCCGGCCGACGAGCCGATCCGCTGGTCCTATGCCCAGCTGCTGGCGGGCATCCACCAGACCGCGAACCTGCTGGACACGCTGGGCGTCGGGCCCGAGGACGCGGTGGCGATCCTGCTGCCCGGCTGCCTCGACTACCACCTGGCGCTGTGGGGCGGCGCCGCGGCCGGCATCGCGCAGCCGCTCAATCCGCTGCTCACCGATGAAAAGCTGGTCTCGCTGATGACGGCCGGCCGCGCCAAGGTGCTGATCGCCTGGGGCGCGGACGACGATGCGGGCATGTGGTCCAAGGCGATGCGCCTGCGCGGCCAGGTGCCCACGCTCACCACCGTGCTGCGCGTGGCGCCGCACGACGAAGCGCCGGGCGCCGCGGGCGCGCTGCCCGAGGGCGTGCTCGACTTCGGCACGGAGCGCGCCGCCCAGCCCGACGATCGCCTGGTGAGCGGCCGCGACATCCAGCCCGCCGACATCGCCGCCTACTTCCACACCGGGGGCACCACCGGCGCGCCCAAGCTGGCGCGCCACAGCCATGGCGCGCAGGTCTTCACCGCCTTCGCCAGCGTGAACATGACCGGCCAGGGGCCGGACGACATCACGATCAACGGCTACCCGCTGTTCCACGTGGCGGGCGTGCTGCCGGCCTCGCTGGCGTCGCTCTCGGCCGGGGTGGAGGTGATCATTCCCACCACCACCCTGCTGCGCAACAGGCAGGTGATGGCGAACTACTGGAAGCTGGTGCAAAAGCACCGCCCGACTTCGCTGTCGGCCGTGCCCACGGTGCTGGCCGCGCTGGCCAACGTGCCGCTGGCTGGCGCCGACATCTCCTCCATCCGATACTGCCGCACCGGCGCCGCGGTGCTGCCGCCGGAGCTGGCGGCGCGTTTCGAGCGGCTGTTCGGCCTGCACGTTCACGAGAGCCTGGGCATGACCGAAATGGCCGGCATCTCCACCATCACGCCACCTGGGGTGATCGGGCCGCCGGGCTGCGTGGGCCTGCGCCTGCCCTGGTCGCAGATCCGCATCGTGGCGCTCGACGCGCACGGCAATGCGAGCGATCGCGAGCTGCCGCCCGGCGAGCAGGGCATGGTGCTTTTCAAGTCGCCCAACCTGTTCTCCGGCTTCGTCGATCCGGCGGACAACGCGAAGGCCTTCACCGCCGACGGCTGGCTGGCCACCGGCGACCTGGGCTGGCTCGACACGCAAGAGCGCCTCAACCTCAGCGGCCGCTCCAAGGACCTGATCATCCGCAGCGGCCACAACATCGACCCCAAGACCATCGAGGACGCGCTGGGCGCGCACCCCGCGGTGCAGCTGTGCGCCGCCGTCGGCGCGCCCGATGCCTACGCGGGCGAGCTGCCGGTGGCCTTCGCCACGCTGGTGCCGGGCGCGAAGGCGAGCGCGGCCGAGCTGCTGGCCTTTGCCGCCGAGCGCGTGGACGAGGCGCCGGCCAAGCCCAAGTCGGTGGTGGTGATCGACCACATGCCGATGACCAATGTCGGCAAGATCTTCAAGCCCGATCTGCGCGCCCTCGCCGCCCGCCACGTGGCCGAGGCACTGGTCGAGGAGGCCTGGGCCGACCTCGACCTGCCCGGCGCCGCGCGGCCGACGGTGCAGGCGCAGGGAGAGAAGGCGCTCACGGTGACCATCGACGCTGCTGCGACGGGGCCGGCGGTGCAGGCGCTGCAGTCGCGGTTGCAGGAGGCCTTGGGCAAGCTGCCGCTCAAAGTGCAGGTGATCGTGCAGTAGCGCCGCCGTTTCTCCCATGACGCCCCGAATTTCTTCATTCCCACAAGAGACATCCATGTTCCCTCGAGACCTGACTCGCCGCCGCTGGCTCTGTGCCACCGCCTCCATCCTCGCCCTCGGGGCCGCCCCACCCGCGCTCGCCCAGACCTACCCCGCCAAGCCGATCAAGATGGTCGTGCCCTTCGCCGCCGGCGGCGGCACCGACGTGCTGGCGCGCGTCATCGGCGAGAAGCTCGCGGCCGGCATGGGCCAGCCGGTGGTCATCGACAACAAGCCCGGCGCGGCCGGCATCATCGGCACCGACGCGGTGGCCAAGGCCGCGCCGGACGGCTACACGATCGTGATGTCGCTCTCGAACGCCCTGCTGACCAACCAGTTCCTCTACGAGAAGCTGCCCTACCACCCGGAGCGCGACCTGACCCTGGTCTACCAGGTGGCCATGGGCCCGCTGGTGCTGGTGACCCATCCCAGCGTGCCGGCCGGCAACGGCCCCGAGCTCCTGAAGTACGTGGCGGCCAACAAGGGCAAGCTGGCCTACGGCTCCTACGGGGTGGGCGCCTATCCGCATCTGGCCGGCGCGCACATGAGCGCGACGCAGAACGCCGACATGAACCACGTCGCCTACAAGGGCGAGGCGCCGATGATCGCGGACCTGATCGGCGGCCAGATCCAGATGGCCTACGCCAGCTCGCTGCAGGCCAAGCCGCAGATCGAGGCCGGCAAGCTCAAGGCCATCGGCGTGACCGGCGAGCGCCGCATCTCCTCGCTGCCCAACGTGCCCACGCTGGCCGAGCAGGGGCTGAAGGACGAGGCCTATCGCATCACCGGCTGGCTCGCCATCGCGGTGCCGGCAAAGACGCCGGAGCCCATCGTCAAGCGCCTGGCCGACGAGATCCGCAAGGCCACCCAGCAGCCCGACGTGCAGCAGAAGGTGGCGGCCATGGGCTTCGAGCTGAAGGACAGCTCGCCGGAGGCCTTCGCCGCCGAGTACAAGAAGGAGCGGCCGGTGTGGGAGCGGCTGATCAAGCAATCCGGCGCCAAGCTCGAATGAGGACGAAGGCATGAAGACCCGCATCACCGAGCTGCTCGGCGTTCGCTACCCCATCATCCAGGGCGGCATGCAATGGGTGGGCCGCGCCGAGCTGGCGGCCGCAGTGTCGAACGCCGGCGGCCTGGGCATCCTCACGGCGCTGACGCAGCAGACGCCCGATGCACTGCGCGACGAGATCGCCCGCACGCGGACGCTGACGGACCAGCCCTTCGGAGTGAACCTCACCATCCTCCCGGCCGTGAAGCCGCCGCCCTATGCGGAGTACGTGAAGGCCATCCTCGACGGCGGCATCCGCATCGTCGAGACGGCCGGGAACAGCCCGCGCGACTTCATCGACCAGTTCAAGGCCCAGGGCGTGAAGATCGTGCACAAGTGCACCACGGTGCGCCATGCGCTGTCGGCCGAGCGCAATGGCGTGGACGCGGTCTCCATCGACGGCTTCGAATGCGCCGGCCACCCGGGCGAGGACGACGTGCCCGGCCTCGTGCTGCTGCCGATCGCGGCGCGCGCGCTGCGCATCCCGATCATCGCCTCGGGCGGCATCGCCGACGGGCGCGGCATGGCGGCGGCGCTGGCGCTGGGTGCCGAGGGCGTGAACATGGGCACGCGCTTCTGCGTCACGCAGGAGGCGCCGATCCACTACAACATCAAGCAGGCGCTGGTGGCGGCCTCGGAGCGCGACACCAAGCTGATGTTCCGCACCCTGAAGAACACGGCGCGTGTGTTCCGCAACGCCATCTCGGAAGAAGTGGTGGCCACCGAAAACCGCCCCGGCGGCTGCCAGTTCGAGGACATCCGCCCACTGGTCGCCGGCGTGCGCGGCCGCGCGGCGCTGGAGGCCGGCGAGGTCAACGGCGGCGTGATCTCGGCCGGCCAATGCATCGGGCTGATCGACGACGTGCCGACCTGCGCCGAGCTGATCGAGCGCATGGTGCGCGAATGCCGCGAGCACCTGGATCGGGCGCGCGGGTACTTCGACTCGCCTTGAACCGGCGCCGGCTCAGGCGTCGAACAGATAGGACTGCACGGTCGCACCGATGCGCCGGACGATCTCCGGGCGCTTGAGCGCGACCACCGGCGGCAGCTTCAGCACATAGCGGCACAGGGCAAGGCCCAGCACCTGGCTGGCGATCAAGCCTGCGCGCGCGGCGGCGCCGGCGCGCGAGTCGCCGCTCAGGCGCGCGATCAGGGGCGCCATCTGCGACGAGAACAGCGCCTGCATGCGCGCGGCGGCGGCCTCGTTGGTCGAGGCCGTGCGCAGCAACGCCATCAGCGTCTCGTCGTCCTCCCACCGATCCAGGAAGTGCGCCACCAGCGCGGCGCCCAGCGCATCGCGCGGGACGCCGGCCAGATCCGGCAGGCGCAGGTCGAAATCGGCCGCCGCGGCAAACAGCCCTTCCTTGTTGCCGAAGTAGCGCATCACCATCGCGGGATCGATCTCGGCTGCGTTCGCAACGGCGCGGATGGTGGTGGCCTGGTAGCCGAGAGCCGCGAACTGGGCGCGCGCGGCCGCGAGGATGGTCGCCTTGGTCGCGTCGGAGCGCCGGGCGGGAGGGACGATGGGGTCGGGTTCAGCCATGTCAACAAGTATAGGCCAACAGTTGTTGACAAACGAATCGGTCTTGCCCAGAATTGCCAACACGCGTTGACCAACACTTGTTGACTTTACAGGAGACCCCTCATGTCCGACCCCCGCAACCCCTCGACTTCCTCCTTCGACACCGACGTGCTGATCGTCGGCGCAGGCCCCGCCGGCCTCACGCTGGCGACCGCGCTCGCCGCACGCGGCGCGAACTTCATGCTGATCGACCGGCAGGCCGAAGGTGCCAACACGTCGCGCGCCGCGGTGGTCCATGCCCATACGCTGGAAGCGCTCGAGCCGCTGCAGGTCGCGGACCGGCTGGTCGAGCGCGGCGTGCCGGCGCGGCGCTTCACGATCCGCGACCGCGACCGCGTGCTGGTGCCCATCGGCTTCGAGCACCTGCCGACGCGCTATCCCTACACGCTGATGGTTTCGCAGGCGGTCACCGAAAGCGTGCTGCTCGAGCGGTTGCGCGAGCTCGGCGGCCAGGTGCTGCGTCCATGCGTGCTGACCGACCTGCGCCAGGACGCCACGGGCGTCACCGCCACACTCGACGACGGCCGGCAAGTGCGGGCGCGTTACGCGGTCGGCACCGACGGGATGCACAGCACGGTGCGCGAGCGCGCGGGCATCGGCTTCACGGGCGGCAGCTACGGCGAGTCCTTCCTGCTGGCCGATGTGCGCCTGACGGGCGGGGTGCCGCACGACGAGGTGATCCTCTATTTCTCGCCCGCGGGCATGGTCGTCGTGGCGCCGCTGCCGGGCGGTGCGCACCGCATCGTCGCGACGGTGGCGAATGCGCCGGAGCACCCTGACGCCGGCTACCTGCAGGCCCTGCTGGACGCGCGCGGCCCCGCGAGCGAGCGAGCGGTGGTCCGCCAGGTGCTCTGGGGTTCGCGCTTCAGGGTTCATCACCGGCTGGCCGATGCCTACCGGGCGGGGCGCGTGCTGCTGGCCGGCGATGCCGCGCATGTGCACAGCCCGGCCGGCGGCCAGGGCATGAACGTCGGCATCGTCGATGCGATCACTCTGGCCGATGCATTGAGCCAGGCACTGGCAGGCAACGAAGCCGCGCTGGATGCCTACGGCACGATGCGGCGCCCCGTTGCGGGCCAGGTGAT
>DATFFA010000205.1:0-11631 GCA_035250605.1 Variovorax sp.
GCGCGGGCCGGCTGAGCGGCGCGCCGCTCGGGGCCGCGCTGCAGCGGCGAGCGCCTCGGCGCGTTGGCGCACCACCTCGTGGATGACTTCGATCAGGAGACGGGCCCCCTCGCCCACCTCGCCGCCGCGCCGCACGGTGAGCCCGACCGGGCCCTCGGTGCTCGCCGTGTCGATCGCCAGCCGGCTCAATTCGCCGCGCGCGAGAAAACCGTCGACCGCCCCTTGCGGCGCAAACCACACTGCATCCGAGCACTGCAGAAGTCCCAGTGCGAAGCTGGTGTCGGTCGCCTCCACCAGGCAGCGCGGCGGCGCCATGCCCTGCGCGACCAGAAAGGCATCGGCCGTGTGGCGGATCAGCGTGCCGGACACCGGCAGGACCAGGGGATGGTCCGCCAGCGCGTCGAGCTTCGGGCGCCTCGGCGCCGCGAGCGGATGGCCGGGTCGCGCGACCAGCAGCAGCGGTTCGCTGTAGAGCTGCTCGAAGGCCAGGTCGGCCATCGCCGAGGCCTGTGCGAGGCGGCCCAGCACCAGGTCGATCTCGCCCTGGCGCAGCTGCGTCATCAGCTGGGCGTTGGTGCCGCTGGCCACCCGCACGCGCAGCGCGGGTGCCCGCTCATGCAGGGCCGCGATCGCAGCCGGCAGCAGGTGCGCCGCCATGTTCGGCAAGGCGCCGACGGCCACGTGCAGCTGGTCGAGCTCGGGTTGGTCCAGCGCCAGGCCCAGGCCTTCACGCAGCCCGCGCAGCGCCACCACCGCATGGCGCACCAGCACGTCGGCCGCCGGCGTCAGCTCGACGCCGCGCCGCCTGCGCAGCAGCAGACGGCGGCCGACGATGTCCTCGAGCTCGGCGATGGTCTTGGAGACCGCCGGCTGCGTGAGCGCCAGCGCCCTGGCGGCGCGCACCAGGTTGCGCTCCTGGGCCACCATCACCAGGCACTGCAGATGTCGCAGCTTCAAGCGGGAAAAATTTATAGCTGACATGCACGGCTCCCCTGTCGCCACAGCCTCTAAATATAACCATCCGGAATAGCAGGCAGAACAGCTTTCAGTTGTGCGGGGACGTGTGCGCTCCTAGAGTCGACCTGTCGCGCCCACTTCGCATGCGGCGCCCGAAACCGGAGACAAACCCATGAACCGCCCTGCTTCCTTCGGCGCGATGCGCCGCCTCGGCCTCGCGGCCGCCTGCGCCGCGCTGACCCTCGGGCTCGCCGGCCCGCTCGCCCATGCCGACACCGCCTACCCTGCCAAGCCGGTGAAGTTCATCACCAACTTCCCGGCCGGCGGCCCGCTCGACATCCTCGGCCGCGCGCTGGCCGACGCCTTGCAAAAGCAGCTGAAGCAGCCCTTCGTGGTCGACAACCGGCCCGGTGCCGGCGGCAACATCGGGGCCGACGTGGTGGCCAAGAGCCCGCCCGACGGCTATTCGGTGCTGCTGTCGATCGACACCACCTTCACCATCAACCCGCACCTCTACGCTTCGATGCCCTTCGCGGCGAAGGACCTGAAGCCGCTGATGATCTTCAGTTCCTCGGGCCTCGCCTTCGGCGTTGCAGCCTCGGTGGACGCGAAAACGCTGCCGGATGTCATCGGCCAGGCCAAGGCGCAGCCCTTCACCTTCGCCTCTGCGGGCAACGGCAGCCCGGGCCACATCGCCGCCGAGATCTTCTCGAACGCGACCGGGGCGAAGATCACGCACGTGCCCTACAAGGGCAATGCGCCGGCCGTGATGGCAATGCTGTCGGGCGAGGTGCAGGCCGGCATCCTCGCCACGCCCGGCCTGCTGCCGCAGCTGCAGGCCGGCAAGCTGCGGGCACTGGCCGTCACCGGCCGCCAGCGCTCGCCGCTGCTGCCGCAGGTGGCCACCGTGGGCGAGCTGGGCCTCAAGGATCTGGAGTTCGAGGTGCTCTACCTCGCGATGGTGCCGGCGGCGACCCCCGAGCCGGTGATGCAGACCCTGCGCGGCGCGCTGCAGTCCGCGCTGGCCCTGCCGGAGCTCAAGACCCGCCTGGCCGCACTCGACATGGTGGCGCTGGGCGAAACCGGCGCCGCAGCGCAGCAGCACCTGGACGCCAGCCGCGCGCGCTACGGCCGGATCGTCAAGGCCACCGGCATGAAGCTGGACTGACGCCGATGCACGCGCGGGCTTCGAGCACGGGCGCTCAGCCCGTGCCGCGCCGGCCGCGATCGGCTTTCGGCAGCACCGCCTCGGCGGCGAGCTGCTCGGCGCGTGCCTGCAGTCGGCGCAGGGCCTCGTCGAGGCAGGCCGCATGGTCGGCGTCCAGTGCGGCCAGCAGGTCGGCGTTGATGCGCGTCACCAGCGGATGCAACTCGTCGTACACCGTCTGGCCGCGCTCGGTGAGCTGCAGCAGCACCTGCCGTCGGTCGCCCACCGGATGCGTGCGCGACAGCAGGCCTTTCTCGACCAGGGAGCTCACCGCCTTGGACGTACGCGCCCGATCGAGCTGGGCATGCTCGGCCAATTGCGAGGAGCCCAGCCTGCCGCGGCTGGCCAGCGTGGCGATCAACCGCCACTCGCGCCGCGTGATGCCGAAGCGCCCTTCGCACAGGCGAATGACCATGCTGCCCGCGACGGACAGCAGGCGGGACAGCCGGTACAGCAGCAGCTCGTCGAGGGATCTGCGCGCGGAGTCGCTCATCGAGGGTTAGTCCGGGGAATGGTTGATTTGAACAATCGCATGCCCCGACTCTAAATTCGATCTGGGCCGCTGCACGGCTGCAGCCGATCGACCAGAGACAGGAGACCACTTCATGCACGCCTTCACCCTTCGCCGCCGCCGCGCGCTCGCCGCCCTGGCCGCCGCAACGCTGGCCCCGCTCGCCGGCGCGCAGGCCTTCACGCCCGGCGCGCCGATCAAGGTGCTGATCGGCGTCCCCGCCGGCGGCACGCAGGACGTCCTGACGCGCGCCATCGCGCACGAGGTGCGCGATACGCTGGGTCCGCTGGTGGTCGACAACCGCTCCGGCGCGGCCGGCCGCATCGCGGTCGAGACGGTGAAGAACGCAGCGCCCGACGGCCGCACGCTGCTGCTGGGCACGGCCAGCATGATGACCATGTTCCCCAATGCCTACAGGCAGCTCTCGTACGACCCGGTCAAGGACTTCGTGCCGATCGTCAATGCGGCACGCTTCGAACTGGCGCTGGTGGTCCACAAGGACGTGCCCGTCGACACGCTGCCCGAGTTCATCGCCTGGGCCAAAGGCCAGGGCGACAAGCTGAGCTTCGCCTCCTACGGCGCCGGCACGCCCTCGCACTTCCTCGGCGAGATGCTCAACCGCGCCGCCGGGCTGAAGATGGTGCACGTGGCCTACCGCGGCTCGACGCCGGCGCGCCAGGACTTGATGGGCGGCACCGTGCCGGTCTACTTCGACACCGTGGGCGGCGCGCTCCAGCTGCAGGCCACGGGCCGCGTGAAAGTGCTGGCCACCAGCGGCGACAAGCGCTCGCCGCTGATGCCCAGCCTGCCCACGTTCGTCGAGGCCGGCTACAAGGACGTCGTGGCCGCGGCCTGGTTCGCCTACTACGCGCCGCGCAGCACGCCGCAGCCCATCGTCGACAAGCTGCGCGCCGAGTTCACCCGGGCGGTCAATGCGCGGGAGGTGCGCCAGCAATTGCTGCAGAACGGCATGTACCCGGTGGGCGACGGCCCCGAGGCGCTGCTCAAGACCATGCGCGAGGACACGGCGCGCTGGGGCGGCATCATGCGGGCCGTGAACTTCACTGCCAACGACTGAACATCCACGACATGCTCCAACAACTCCTGCGCCGCTTTGCCGGCATCCTCCTCCTCGGCGCGCTGGCGACGACCGCCGCTTTCGCCCAAACCCAGGACGGCCCGCTGCGCATCGTCGTGGGCTACGCGCCCGGCGGCGCCACCGACCGCGTGGCGCGCATCGTGGCCGACAAGCTCCAGGCCAAGCTCGGCGTGCCGGTGGTCGTCGACAACAAGCCCGGCGCCGGGGGGCGCCTCGCGGCCCAGCAGGTCAAGGCCACGCCCGCCGGCCAGAACGTGCTGATGCTGGCCAACCCCGCCGTGATGGTGGTCGCGCCGCTGGTCTTCAAGGACAACGGCTATGACGCCGAGCGCGACTTCGTGCCCGTATCGCACGTCAACGACTACGAGTTCGCGCTGTCGGTGTCGACCGCCGTGCCGGTGCGCGAGCTGTCGCACCTGCTGGCCTGGATGCGGGCCAATCCCGACAAGGCCAATGTCGGCGTGCCCGCCACCGGCAGCCTGCCGCACTTCTTCGGCCTGATGGTGGGCGAGAAGGCCAAGGTGCGAACCGAGGTGGTCGGCTACCGCGGCTCGGCGCCCCTGCTGACCGACCTGATCGGCGGGCAGGTGCCGATCGCCGTCGACACGCTGGACGTGGTCATCCCGCAGCACCAGGCCGGCAAGGTGCGCATCCTCGCGATGTCCGGCACAAAGCGCTCGCCCTTCGCGCCCGAGGTGCCGACCTTCAAGGAGGCCGGGCTCGATCTCGTCGCCCTCGGCTGGAATGCATTCTTCGCTCCGGCGAGCATGCCGCCCGAGAAGGTCGGGCGCTACGCGCAGGCCATCCGCGAGGCCATGCAGGACCCCGACACGGTCCGCCGCTTCAAGGATTCGCTGATGACCCCGGTGGCCAGCACGCAGGAGCAGACCGCCGCCATGCTCAAGGCCTATCGCGCGCAATGGGGACCCGTGGTCCAGAAATCCGGCTACCAACCCTGACGCCCTCACATGCAACGTCCCAACATCATCTTCATCGTCGCCGACGACCTCGGCTTCGCCGACCTCGGCTGCTACGGCGGCCGCGATGCCGCATTCGGCCCCGTGTCGCCGGTGCTCGACGGCCTGGCCGCCCAGGGCATCCGCTTCACGCAGGGCTATGCGAACTCGCCGGTGTGCTCGCCCACGCGCTTCGCGCTGATGACCGCGCGCTACCAGTACCGGCTGCGCGGCGCGGCCGAGGAGCCGATCAACAGCAGGAGCCGCGGCAGCACGACGCTGGGCCTGCCGCCTGCGCACCCCACCCTGCCCTCGCTGCTGCGCGAGGCGGGCTACCGCACGGCGCTGATCGGCAAGTGGCACCTGGGCTTTCCGCCCGCCTTCGGGCCGCTGCGCTCGGGCTACGAGGAGTTCTTCGGCCCGATGTCGGGCGGGGTCGACTACTTCACGCACTGCGACTCGGCCGGTCGCCACGACTTGTGGGCGGGCGAGGAAGACAAGCAGGAAGAGGGCTACCTCACCGACCTGTTCTCGCGCCGCGCAGTCGACTACGTGGAGCGCATGGCAAGCCGGCAGGCGCCCTTCTTCCTGAGCCTGCACTACACGGCGCCGCACTGGCCGTGGGAGACGCGCGAGGACGCCGGCCGCGTGCCGGCGGTGAAGAACAACCTCTTCGACCTGGCCGGCGGCAACATCCATGTCTACCGCCGCATGATCCATCACATGGACGAGGGCATCGGCTGGATCATGGCTGCGCTGGAGAAGCAGGGCATCGCCGACAACACGCTGGTCGTCTTCACCAGCGACAACGGCGGCGAGCGCTTCTCCGACAACTGGCCGCTGGTGGGCGGCAAGATGGACCTCACCGAGGGCGGCATCCGCGTGCCGTGGATCGCCCACTGGCCCGCCGTCATTCGCGCCGGCAGCGAGAGCGCCCAGCATTGCATGACGATGGACTGGTCCGCGACCATGCTCGAAGCCGCCGGCGCCCAGGCCGATCCGGACTACCCGCTGGATGGCGTGTCGATGCTGCCCGTGCTGCGCGATGCTTCCGCCGGCTTCCGCCGGCCGCTGCACTGGCGCATGAACCACCGCGGCCAGCGCGCCCTGCGCGACGGCGACTGGAAATACCTGCAGGTCGATGGCAACGAGTACCTGTTCAACATCCCGGCCGACGAGCGCGAGCGTGCGAACCAGGCGAGCCGCGAGCCGGAGCGGCTGGCCGCAATGCGCGCGGCCTGGGAGTCGTGGAACGCGAGCATGCCCGCCATCCCGGAGGATGCAACGGTGAGCCTGGGCTATTCGTACAAGGACATGCCGCAGCGCTGAGCGCCGGGCCGGGCCTGCTTCAGCCCGACGACGAAGACGTCTGCCCCGCGCCCGGGGCGGTGTCGTCGTCCTCCTCGGCCATACTTAGAATGTCCTGGGCCGAGAGCTTCCCGATCAGTTCCGGATGGTCGCGGTTCACATGCGCCTGGACGGCAGCGAGGAGTTCCGCATCGGTCGAGCCACGGACTGCTTCGCCGCATTCGCAGTTGATCAGCTTTCCCATGTCTTCCTCCTTGAAACGAGGGTGTCACCATGGTGCCAGACGAAGACGGAGAAAACCTTGGCGAAACATTGGCGCCCGGGGCGGAAACGCGGATCCAGCTTTGCGGACGACTGGTGGCCAAGCTCGAGGGACGCCGCATCGAGGAACTGTTGCCGGGGCGGCAAGGGCGAGTCCTCTTTGCCTATCTCGCGGCGCAACGCAGGCACGCCCTCACCCGATCGCAGCTCACTCAAGCGCTCTGGCCGGACAATCCGCCACCGGCCGCCGATGCGGCACTCAGCGCCTTGCTCACCAAGCTGCGAGGCGTGCTGGGCGCTAACGCCGTGCTCGGAAAGCAGGAGTTGCGGCTTGTGCTTCCCGCAGGTGCCTGGATCGATCTGGAAGCCGCCCTCGAGGGACTGCATCGGGCGGAGTCCGCCGCCGCGCGCCAGGACTGGACGGCTGCATGGGGGCCGGGCCGCGTCGCCTTGCACATTGCCATGCGGCCCTTTCTTCCGGGCTATGACGCAGCCTGGATCGATGCGACCCGCGAGCAACTCCAGGACGTCCTGCTTCGAGCCCACGAGTGCGTCGCCGCCACCGGTCTCGCGCTGAGCGGGAGCGAACTGACATCGGCCGCACGTTCGGCGCGCGCGCTGATGAAGCTGGCGCCTTATCGCGAATCGGGCTACCGCTTCATGATGGAAATTCTTGCGCTTCAGGGCAACGTCGGCGAGGCCTTGCTGGTCCACGAGCGCCTGCGCCGATTGCTGTGCGAGGACCTCGGCGCATCCCCCAGTCCCGCGACGCTGGCTGTTCACAGGCGGCTTCTCCAGGGCGAGACCGCGCGCCGAGGAGGCGTGGCGCGCTGACTCGGGCGAATGGCGGCTGTTTGCGATCCAGGCCGGGCCTTGGCCTGAAGTACGGGCGCGCGAAGCCCCTCGGACGTGACCGCGACGCGAGGCGCTACAACGGCCGCACCGGCATGCACAGCGTGCACTTGAAGGCCCCCGTCTTCTCATCCATCACGAAGTCGGGGCCGTAAACCTCCAGGGGCGCGCCGTCGGCGGCCTGCCAGCCGCTGTCCGGCAGCCATTCGCACAGACGCATCCAGGCGGTGTGGATCTCCGTCGGCGGCCCGTTGAATTCGCAGCAGGCGTAGCGTCCGCCCGCCAGGGTCTGAACGCCGATCTCGCCGGCGGGCCGGAAGCCCTCGTCGACCTCGATGCAGGCGTCGTAGCGGCAGCGTGCCGGCGGCGTGACGTCGGGGTTGTCGTGGCTCACGCCGTACATCGTGCGGCGCGGCTGCATCAGCCCCTGTTCGCCGCACCAGGCGGCGAAGCGCTGCCACAGGCGCATGATGTTCGAATCGCCATAAGGCCCGACATGGCGCATGTAGGCCACGCGCACCGCCGGCAAGGTCTTGAGTTCCACTTTCATGTCGCTGTCTCCGGGTTGAGGAACATGGCCCTGAGGCCAGGAACTCTCATCGTGACGGAAGGCCGCCAACACGGCTTGATGCGACTTGCGATCGGCTTGATGAATCTTGCTGAGCTCGACCCGATGGCGCTCGGCCCAGCCGCGGAAGGCGCCGCGCCGCCAGTCCGTGGGCGTCGTGCCGAAGTGCGCGCTGAAGGCGCGCGTGAACACCGGCGCCGAGCCGAAGCCCACGTCCAGCGCGATCGCCAGCACGGGCTCGGGCGGCAGGCCGAGCAGGCGCGCCGCCGCCACCTCCAGGCGCCGCCGCCGCACGCAGTCGGCCAGGGTCTCGCCCGTCATCGCCTGGAAGACCCGGTGGAAATGCCAGGCCGAAAAATGCGCCACGCCGGCCAGCGTGGCGAGATCCAGCGGGTCCGCCAGATGGCCGTCGATGTGGTCGATCACGCGGTTGATGCGCGCGACATAGGTGTGGCGGGGGCTGCTCACCAGGCACCCCGCCACGCGCAGGGCCATGTGGGCACCTTGACTAAGATACTATTTAGATATATCTTTTCTAAATCCGATACAAGCATCCATCGACCCTCATGCGCGCTTTTCGACACTTTCCACACGGCCATCCCCGCGACGACCATGGTGACGGCCTGAGCGGCGGGCGCGGTGGCCGCGGCGGCGGTGGCCGAATCTTCGGCCACGGCGGCTTGCGCTTCGCGCTGCTGCAGCTGATCGCCAACAAGCCCAGCCACGGCTACGAGCTGATCAAGTCCATCGAGGAGCGCCTGGGCGGCCGCTACAGCCCGAGCCCGGGCATCGTCTACCCCACGCTGACCTTGCTCGAGGAACTGGGCCACATCAGCGTCGACACCGCCGAGGGCGGCAGCCGCAAGCGCTACACCATCACCGAGGGCGGGCGCGAGTTCCTGGCCGCCAACCGCGAGATCACCGACGAGATGATGGCCCGCATGAACGGCGGCGTCGACGGCGCCGGGCCGCGCGCCGGCCGGCCGCCGCAGGTGGTGCGCGCCATCGAGAACCTCAAGCTCGCGATGCGCCTGCGTCTCGCGCGCGAACCGCTCACCGAACAACAAGCCCACGAATTCGCCGCGGTGCTCGACAGCGCCGCCCAACAACTGGAACGCATCTGAATCCCATGACCGATCTGATCTCCCCCTCCTCCGTCCCCGACCGCCTGCCGCGCCGCGTGCGCCATGAATTGCGCTTTCGCAAGCTCGAGGTGCGCGCCGTGCAGCGCGTGACGCCGCACCTGGTGCGCATCACGCTCGGCGGCGAGGAACTCGCGGGCTTCACCAGCCCCGGCTTCGACGACCATTCGAAGCTCTTCTTTCCCGATGCGCAGACTGGCGCACTGCTGTTGCCGACGGTGGGCCCGGATGGCCCTTCCTGGCCCCCGGGCGCCAAGCCCGCCATGCGCGACTACACGCCACGGCACCACGATGCGATTGCCGGCACGCTCGACTTCGACTTCGCCCTGCACGAGGCCGGCCCGGCCACCCGCTGGGCCGAGCAGGCCCGCGTGGGCGACGTGCTGGGCGTGGGTGGGCCGCGCGGCTCCTTCATCGTGCCGACGGATTTCGACTGGCACCTGCTGATCGGCGACGACACCGCCCTGCCCGCGATCTCGCGCCGGCTGGCCGAACTGCCCGCGGGCGCGCGCGTGCTGGTGCTGGCGGAGGTGGACCACGAGGCCGACCAGATTCCGCTGCCGACCCGGGCCGACCTCATGCTGCACTGGGTGCATCGGCGCAACGCCGAGCCCGGCACCGGCAGCGCCCTGCTCGACACGCTGCGCGCGCTCACCCTTCCGGCAGGCGATTTCCACGCCTGGGTCGCTTGCGAATCGGCTGTCGCCAAGGCCCTGCGAGCCCACCTGGTCGCGGAACGCGGCGCAAACCCGAAGTGGATCCGCGCCTCGGGCTACTGGCGCCGGGGCGCCGTGGCCACGCACGACACGATCGAGGATTGATGCACCCGCGCAACTGGCCGAACGCGCTAGGCCGTGCCGCTGTTTGACACCTCATTCTCGTGCGACCAGAATTTCTGCTGAGTACTTAATGACTATCAGGCTGCGAGGGATTCAGAGATGGAGATCGGACTTGCCCAATGGCAGTTCCTGCTGGCACTGCTGACGGGCGCATTGCTTCTGATCGTCGTCACGTGGATTGCCTGGCACCGTGTCTCCGAGCGGCGCGAGGCCGAGCGCCGCATTGCCGCGGCACGGGTTCGCTCCGGCCACGTGCCGCTGGAGATCCCGACCGTGCGCGGCGGGCTGATCCACGCCGGCGATTCGGTGCCCGACACCCTGCCCGAGTGGTTCATCCAGGGCAAGGGCGAGCATTCCATCGTCGACGAGCAGCCGCGCATCCGCGTGCGCTACGTCGACGCGCACGGCCGCAAGGCGGAGTGCACGATGCAGGTCGAGCACCTGGACCTGCAGAAGAAGATCCTCAGCGGACATGGCGAGCTGCCCGGCGACACGTACCGCATCCCCCTGCACATGATCACCGGGGCGCGCATCGCCGAGTCGGGGCAGCGCTTCAACGTCGACACCTGGGTGGATGCCGTGCGCGTTGCGCGGCGGCGGCGCGGGCAAATCTAGAGTCCTGCCTCGCCCAGGCGAAACAACGGGCGTCTGCCGCGAGGCAGACGCCCGTTTCCTTATGATGCGGGCCCGGCCGCCGTTGTGGCCTCGCACCGATCCACTGCCCTGATGACCCTCCCCGCGACAGCGCCCCACACGCCCATGATGAGCCAGTACCTGGCTCTCAAGGCGGACCATCCCGACACCCTGCTGTTCTACCGGATGGGCGACTTCTACGAGCTGTTCTACGCCGACGCCGAAAAGGCCGCGCGCCTGCTCGACATCACGCTCACGCAGCGCGGCCAGTCGGCCGGGCAGCCGGTGGTGATGTGCGGCGTGCCCTTCCACTCGGTCGACACGTACCTGGCGCGGCTGATCAAGCTCGGCGAGTCGGTGGCCATCTGCGAACAGGTCGGCGAGGTGGGCGCGACCAAGGGACCGGTGGAGCGCAAGGTGGTGCGCGTGGTCACGCCCGGCACGCTGACCGACGTCGAGCTGCTGCAGGACAAGAGCGACTCGCTGCTGCTCGCGGTGCATGCAGGCAGCCGCAACTTCTGCGGCCTCGCCTGGCTCAGCGTCACCGGCGCCGAGCTGCGCCTGGCCGAATGCCCGGCCGATGCGCTGGAAGCCTGGATCGCGCGCGTCGGGCCGAGCGAGCTGCTCTACAGCGCGGAGGTCACGCCCGGCTTCGAGCAGCGCCTGAAGGCGGCGCGCAACGGCGCGGCCTTCACGCTCTCGGTGCGGCCGGCCTGGCAGTTCGACGGCGGCCTGGGCGAGCGCAAGCTGTGCGAGCAGATGGGCAGCAACAGCCTCGCGGCCTGGGGCGCGGAAGCGCTGGCCAATGCCCATGCGGCCGCGGCCGCGCTGCTGGGCTACGCCGAGCACACGCAGGGCCGCGCGCTGTCGCACGTGCAGCGCCTCGCGGTCGAGCGCGACGGCGAGCTGATCGAGCTGCCGCCCACCACGCGCCGCAACCTGGAGCTGGTGCAGACGCTGCGCGGCGAGGATTCGCCCACGCTCTTCTCGCTGCTCGACACCTGCATGACGGGCATGGGCAGCCGGCTGCTCAAGCGCTGGCTGCTGGCGCCGCGCCGCGACCGCAGCGAAGCGCAGGCGCGGCTGGGAGCCATCGCGGCGCTGCAGTCCGCTCCGCTGGGCAGCACCGCGGCGCCGTGGCGCCTGCTCCGCGACCGCCTCAAGAACACCAGCGACGTGGAACGCATCGCCGCGCGCATCGCGCTGCGCCAGGTGCGCCCGCGCGAGCTGGTGGCGCTGCAACTCGCGCTGGGTGGGGCCGGACAACAAGGTGATCGACATGATGGAAGGCTATGTCG
>DATFFA010000206.1:0-11024 GCA_035250605.1 Variovorax sp.
CTTCTTGGTGTCGATATGCAGCAGCTCTCCGGGCGCTTCTCGCTCGTAGCGAACGATTGGCGCAATGGGCTCCAGTGCCTTCAGGCTGGACAGCCCCAGGCGTGCGAGCAGACGGCTGACCGTGGCCACGCTGCGTCCAACGACGGTGGCGATGCGGCGCATGGGCATGCGCGAGCGGCGCAACTGCTCGATGCGTTCGTGCAGTGCAGCGTCCAGGTTCGTGCGCGTCCTCACCGGGCGAGAGCTGCGGTCGTGCAAGCCCTGCACGCCGCCTTCGTGGAAGCGCTTGAGCCACTTGCGCGCAGTGCGCGGGCTGATGCCTGCCGCCTCGGCGGCAAGCATCAGCCCCATTCCTGCGATGCGTTCGACAAGCAACTTGCGACCTTCCAATGTCAATCTGGCATTCTTATGGCTGTTCATCCGGTGGGATTCCTCTGCGATCCTGAAGCGTGGTAACTCCAGTTTCCCAGACCCATCCGGGTGAACAACCTATTGAAACATCACACCTAGTGGCGACCAAAAAAAGACCATATTCGGTCCTGTCTGCCCCCACCCGGAGCTTCGCCATGCGCTTCTCATCTCAAGTCAAGCCGATCAGCTACCTCAAGGCCAATGCGGCCGAGGTTCTCGCCCACCTGGCCGACCAGCGCGAGCCGCTGATCATCACCCAGAACGGTGAAGCCAAGGCGGTTCTGCAAGACGTCGCCTCATTCGAGGAAACCCAGGAAACACTCGCCCTGCTGAAGATCCTGGCGCTGGGCAACCGGGAAGTGGCCGCCGGAAAGGTCAAGCCGGTGGCGGAGGTCGTGGCCCGGCTGCGTGCAAAACAAGCCACCGACTGATGTCGGGGAGGCCCTCGCAATTCGAGGTCCTGCTCACCGAAGGCGCCGAGCAGGACTTGGAGTCGATCCATGACTACATCGCACAGTTCGACTGCGTTGCCAGCGCCGACCGCGTGCCGGGTCGGTTGATGGAAGTCGTAGAGAAACTGTCGCGTTTCCCGGAACGAGGCAGCCACCCCAGAGAATTGGCTGCGCTGGGCATCAGGGAGTACCGTCAGACCTCGTTCAAGCCTTACCGTGTAATCTACCGCGTCATCAACAAGCAGGTCATCATTCACTTGATTGCAGATGGCCGCAGAGTCATGCAGGCGGTACTTGCGCGCAGGCTGCTCGGCGCATAGGCCTCTACTTCGCCAACGCCTTCAACGCCAGCTTGATGCCCTCCCCCACCGCCACGTCCTTCGGCAGCGCCTTGAGCGCCGCCGCCGCCTCGCGATCGCTGTAGCCCAGCGCGAGCAGCGCCTGCAGGATGTCGGCCTGCGCATCGGTGGCGGCATGCGCGGGCGCGCCGATGTCGGCGCCCAGCTTGCCCTTGAGCTCGAGCAACAGGCGCTCGGCCGTCTTCTTGCCGATGCCCGGGATCTTCACCAGCCGGCCTGCTTCCTGCAGCGTGACGGCCTGTGCGAGCTCCCCCACGCTCATCCCGCTCAGCAGGCCCAGCGCGGTGCGCGGCCCCACGCCGGAGATCTTGATCAGCTGTCGGAAGGTGGCACGCTCCTCGGCGGTGCCGAAGCCGTAGAGGATCTGCGCGTCCTCGCGCACCACGAAGTGCGTCAGCAGGGAGACGCGCTCGCCCGTCGAGGGCAGGTTGTAGAAGGTGCTCATCGGCACATCGACCTCGTAGCCGACGCCGTTGCAGTCCACCACCACCTGCGGCGGATTGCGCTCGGCCAGGATGCCGGTGAGTTTGCCTATCATGGGTGCCCTTTTCGCTTTTGAAAATGAAATCCGCGTGATTCTGCGACACACCTTCGCCCCGCCCAACAACACCCGCCTGAGCCACCTCTGCGGGCCGCTGGACGGGCACCTGCGCCGCATCGAGGAAGCGCTGGACGTCAAGGTCGCGCACCGCCACGAGCAGTTCAAGATCGAAGGCCACAAGGCGAACGCGCAGCGCGCGATGGAGGTGCTCCAGGCCCTCTACGAGCTCGCCCAGCGCCCCATCGACGCCGCCGTGGTGCAGCTCACGCTGGCCGGCGACAGCACACTGGGCGAAGCCGAGGACGGCGCGATCACGCTCGCCACGCGCCGTACCGACTTGCGCGCGCGCACGCCCAACCAGAGCGTCTACCTGCACAACATCGCCGAGCACGACATCACCCTGGGCATCGGCCCGGCCGGCACCGGCAAGACCTACCTGGCCGTGGCCAGCGCGGTCGATGCGCTGGAGCGCAGCGCCGTGCAGCGCATCGTGCTCACGCGCCCGGCCGTGGAAGCCGGCGAGCGCCTGGGGTTCCTGCCGGGCGACCTGACGCAGAAGGTCGACCCCTACCTGCGCCCGCTGTACGACGCGCTCTACGACCTGATGGGCTTCGACCGCGTGCAGAAGGCTTTCGAGCGCAACACGCTGGAGATCGCGCCGCTGGCTTTCATGCGCGGGCGCACGCTCAACAACGCCTTCGTCATCCTCGACGAGGCGCAGAACACCACCCCCGAGCAGATGAAGATGTTTCTCACGCGCATCGGCTTCGGCGCCAAGGCGGTGGTGACCGGCGACGTGAGCCAGATCGACCTGCCCAAGCAGCAGCTGAGCGGCCTGATCGATGCCGAACGCGTGCTCAAGCGGGTCAACGGCATCGCCATCACGCATTTCACGAGTGCCGACGTGGTGCGGCATCCGCTGGTGGCCCGCATCATCGATGCCTACGACGGCGCGCGCAAACGCGCGAGCGCTCGCTGATGGCGCTGGCCGACTTGTCGCTCTCGCTGCAGTTCGCGCGCTTTCGCGAAGTGGCCCGCCATCGCGCGGCGCTGCCGCGGCACCGCGTCGCGCGCTGGATTCGCCATGCGCTCGAGGCCGACGGCGAGATCACCGTGCGCATCGTCGATGCCGACGAAGGCCAGCAGCTCAACCGAGAGTTCCGCGGCAAGGACTACGCGACCAACGTGCTGACCTTCGACTATGCGCAGCGCCCGGTGGTGATGGCCGACCTCGTGCTGTGCGCGCCGGTGGTCGCGCGCGAGGCGAAGGAGCAGCGCAAGACCCTCGCCGCCCATTACGCCCATCTGCTGGTGCACGGCACGCTGCACGCACAGGGCTGGGACCACGAAACCGGCGAGGCCGACGCCGAGGCGATGGAGGCGCGCGAGATCGAGATCCTCGCGGGCCTCGGCATCAAGAACCCTTATTGAATCTGCAGCGGGATGGTGACCGGCCCGTCGTTCACCAGGCTGACCTGCATGTCCGCTCCGAACTCGCCCGTGGCGACCTCGGGATGCGCGATGCGCGCCCGGGCGACGAAGTACTCGTAGAGCCGCCGTCCTTCGTCGGGCGGGGCGGCCTGGGTGAAGCTGGGGCGGTTGCCGCCGCTGGCATCGGCCGCGAGCGTGAACTGGCTCACCACCATCAGGCCGCCGGCCGTGTCCTGCACGCTGCGGTTCATCTTGCCGGCCTCGTCGGAGAAGATGCGCAGCTTCAGGATCTTGGCCAGCATCCGGTCCGCCTGCGCCTCGCCATCGCCGCGCTCGGCACACAGCAGCACCAGCAGGCCGGGGCCGATGGCGCCGACGGTCTGCCCCGCGATATCCACGCGCGCCTCGGCGACCCGCTGGAGCAGCGCCTTCACGAGGGCGTCTCCTCGATCTGCGTCGCGCGCGCCTCCATGCCCAGCGGCAGCAGCTGGATGGTCACGCGCAGCCCGGGCACGGCATCCATCAGCGTCTGCTCCAGGCCGTCGCGCAAGCCGGCGGCGCGCTGCAGCGTCCAGTCGCCGGGCACATGCATGTGCAGGTCGGCGAAGCGGCGCTGGCCGGCCCGGCGCGTGACGATGTCGTCGAAGCGCAGTTCCCGGCCCTCGGGCACGCTGGCGGCGAAATGCTCGAGGGCGGCGTGGAGCAAGGCCTGCGACTGGGGGTCCAGCGCCTCGTCCATCAGGCCCTGCGACGAGCGCCAGACCAGCTTCACGCCCTCGCGCGCGATGTTGAGCGCCACGCCGATCGCGAGCAACGGGTCGAGCCACAACCAGCCCGTCACCCAGACCGCGACGATGCCCACCACCACCGCAGCCGAAGTCCAGACGTCGGCCATCAGGTGCTTCGCATCGGCCTCGAGCGCGATGGAACGATGGATGCGCGCGGCGCGGAACAGTGCCAGCGCCAGCATCGCGTTCAGCACCGAGCTCAGCACCGAGAGCGCCAGGCCCCAACCCAGCTGCTGCAGCGGCTCGGGCGAGAGCAGCCGCACGACCGCCGCCCACATGATGGCTGCGGCCGCGGCGAAGATGAGGATGCCCTCGAAGCCCGAGGAGAAGTACTCGGCCTTGTGATGGCCGTAGGGATGGTCCGCGTCGGCCGGTCGCGCGGCGATCGTGACCATCGCGAGCGCGAACATGGCGCTCGCCAGGTTCACGAAGGACTCCATCGCGTCCGAGATCAGGCCCATGGAATTGGTGAGCCAGCCGGCCACGCCCTTCAACAGGATGGTGGCCAGCGCGACCGCGATCGAGATGCGCAGCAGCAGCTTCGGGCTCAGCGCCCAGGACGACGGTGAAGGAACCAGGGACGACAAGAGCAATCAGACAGGGCGCCGCAGCAGGAGGCCGATTATCGGGGCCAGTCGGCCAGGCTCCCGGTCGCGTACCATCCGCCGGCAGATCGAGGACTTTTGCTGCAACCAATAATGACTGACAAGTGCCTTGCCACGTTGCTGTGTGGCCTCCTCCTGTCCGGCGCCGGTGCGCTGGCGCAGACGGCCCCTGCCGCCGACGCGACGGCCGCGTCGCCCATCGGCGCCGAGCATGCCGGCATCCTCAAGTCGGTACGCGGCAAGGTATTGTTGTTGGGTGCCGACGGCGTCTCACGCCCGGCGCAGGCCGGCGATCCCATCGCACCCATCGAACGCCTGCAGACCGAGGCCGACTCGGCCGCCAGCCTGGTGCTGCGCGACGGCACCATGATGGTGGTGGGGCCCTCGTCGCGGATCGATCTCAAGCAGTTCCACTTCGACTCGACCACGCGCGACGGTGGCCTGCTGGTCTCGCTGCTGCGCGGGTCGCTGCGCATGGTCACCGGCCTGATCGGCAAGGCGCATCCCGATGCGGTGCGCGTCGAGACCCAGACCGCCACCATCGGCATTCGGGGCACGGACTTCATCGTGCAGGCGGACGCCACGCCGTGATGGTGCTGCTCCGACGCCTCGCCCTTCTCGCCACCGCCCTGTCGGCCGCGCTGCTGGCGGCCTGCTCCACGCCACCCACCACGCGCGTGGTGCTGCTGCCGCAGACGGAGGGCACGCCATCGTCCGTGGTCGTGCGCGCCAACAACGACGACGAGCGAACGCTGTCCGAGCCCTACCAGCGCGCGACGGCCAAGGCCCGGGGCGCTCCGGTGGTCGACCGGGTCGATCCGACCCGGCTGCGCAGCGAGAATCCGGCGCTCTTCGAGCTGCTGCCACCGCCGGTGCTCAGCTACACGGTTTACTTCGACATCGGCGGGGCGGTCCTCACCGCCTCCTCGCAGATCGCGATGAACGAGGCGCTCAAGGAGGCGCTGGCGCGCAGCGGCGGCGAGATCGTGGTGACGGGGCACACCGACACGATCGGCCCCCCGGCCCGCAACGACGAGCTGTCGCGGCGCCGCGCGGAACAGGTGAGGCAGCTGTTCCTGGCGCGAGGCTTTCCGGCGCACCGAATCGAGGTGGTGGGCCGCGGCGAGCGCGACCCGGCCATTCCGACCGCCGACGAGGTCGACGAGCCCCGCAACCGCCGCGTGGCCATCGAGGTCCGCTGAGGACCGCTCAGCCGATCGTCACGCGGGCGAACTTGCGCTTGCCGACCTGCACGACGTAGGTGCCGGCATCCAGCTTGAGCCCCTTGTCGCTCACCACGCTGGAATCCACGCGCACGCCGCCGCCGTCGATCAGGCGGTTGCCCTCGGAAGTCGACGCCGCCAGGCCTGCCTGTTTGAGCAGCTGCGCAATGCCCAGCGGTGCCCCCGAGAGCGAAAGCGCCGGGATCTCGTCCGGCACGCCGCCCTTGCTGCGGTTGATGAAGTCCTGCTCCGCGGCCTCTGCCGCGGCCGCGCTGTGGAAGCGCGCGGTGATCTCCTTGGCCAGCGCGACCTTGGCGTCCTTGGGGTTGCGTCCGGCCTCGATCTCGGCCTTCAGCGCGGCGATCTCGGCCAGCGAGCGGAAGGACAGCAACGTGTACCAGCGCCACATCAGCGTGTCCGAGATGGACAGCACCTTGGCGAACATGGTGTTGGGGTCTTCGCTGATGCCGATGTAGTTGTTCTTGCTCTTCGACATTTTCTCGACGCCGTCCAGCCCCTCCAGCAGCGGCATGGTGAGAATGCACTGCGGCTCCTGGCCGTACTCCTGCTGAAGATGGCGCCCGACCAGCAGGTTGAACTTCTGGTCGGTGCCGCCGAGCTCGAGGTCGGACTTCAGCGCCACCGAGTCGTAGCCCTGCATCAGCGGGTAGAGGAACTCGTGCACCGAGATCGACTGGCCGGCCTTGAAGCGCTTGCTGAAGTCGTCGCGCTCCATCATCCGCGCCACCGTGTACTTGGCAGCCAACTGGATCATGCCGCGCGCGCCGAGCGGGTCGCTCCACTCGGAGTTGTAACGGATCTCCGTCTTCGATGGGTCCAGCACCAGGCTGGCCTGCCGGTAGTAGGTCTGGGCGTTGGCCTCGATCTGCTCGCGCGAGAGCGGCGGCCGGGTGCTGTTGCGGCCCGAGGGGTCGCCGATGGTCGTGGTGAAGTCGCCGATCAGGAAGATCACGGTGTGGCCCAGATCTTGCAGCTGGCGCATCTTGTTGAGCACCACGGTGTGGCCGATATGGATGTCCGGGGCAGTCGGGTCGAGGCCCAACTTGATGCGTAGCGGCTGGCCGGTGGCCTCCGAGCGCTGGAGCTTCTTCACCCACTCGTCCTGGGGCAACAACTCATCGGTCCCACGAAGCGAAATTTCGAGGGCTCGTCCTACACCATCGGACAGACTTGTGGATGTAACAAAACCCGTTTTCATGAATTATTGCGGCAGATTTCCGTATGTCAGAAGCTATACTCAGCCCGACTTTTTCAAGCGCCGGATTCTAAGCGGCGCTTCCCGCACCGCCCTGCCGCCCGTCCCGACACGGCCCCTTGCAGCGCGGATTTGCAGAACCTGAGCTGGAATTCGTAGTTTGATCAAGGGCATTTTGGCCGCCGAGGAGGCGCTTGCTTCCCGGGTGGCGTATACATTCCGGAAATACCCACGGCAGATCACGGCGGCCATTGCCGCACTGCTGCTGTCGGCCGGCGGTGGCGCCTTCGCCGTCGCATCGCTTGGGCCTGATGCGTCCGAGCTCCCCGTCCAGCAGGTGTTCGAGGCGGTCAAGCCGCTCGCCTTCGCCGACCAGGTGGAAGCGCTCGACACCCATGGCTTTACCCTCTTCCGCACCGAGATCACGCGCTCGAGCGACACCGCCGAGTCGCTGCTGCGCCGCCTGGGCATCGCCGACGATGCCGCGGCTGCCTTCGTGCGTGGAAACGCCGAGGCCCGCATGGCGCTGCTCGGCCGTGCCGGCCGCACCATCACGGCAGAGGCAGCGCAAGACAACAGCCTCCAAAAGCTCAGCGCCCGCTGGATACCCGACGCCGATGGCGGCTTCAAGCGCCTGGTGGTCGAGAAGGTCGGCAGCAGCTTCCGAGCCCGGATCGAGACCGACGCCCTGACCCCCGGCACCCGTCTGGCCAGCGGCATCGTGCGCAGTTCGCTGTTCGCAGCGACGGACGACGCGCGCATCCCCGATACGGTGGCCAGCCAGCTGGCCGACATCTTCTCCGGCGACGTCGACTTCCGCGCGCTGCGCAAGGGCGATCGTTTCGCCGTCGTCTACGAGACCTTCGACGCCGACGGCCAGACCCTGCGCAGCGGCCGCGTGCTGTCCGCGGAGTTCGAGAGCAACGGCAAGCTCCACCAGGCCTTGTGGTTCCAGGAACCCGGCCAGAAGGGCGCCTACTACCGGCCCAACGGCGACAGCCTGCGCCGCGCCTACCTGAGCTCGCCGGTCGAGTTCACGCGCGTGTCGAGCGGTTTCGCGATGCGCATGCATCCGATCCTCAACAGCTGGCGCCAGCACAACGGCGTCGACTATGCGGCACCCACCGGCACCACCGTGCGCGTCGTGGGCGATGGCACGGTGGAGTTCGCGGGCACGCAGAACGGCTACGGCAACATCGTGATCGTGAACCACCGCAACAACCAGCAGACGGCCTATGCGCACCTCAGCCGCATCGACGTCAAGGCCGGCCAGACCCTGACCCAGGGCCAGAGCGTGGGCGCCGTCGGTTCGAGCGGCTGGGCCACGGGTCCGCACCTGCATTTCGAGTTCCGGATCAACGGCGAGTACCACGACCCCTCGACCATTGCGCAGCAGGAGGGCGGAGCACCGATCTCGGCGGGCGCTCGCCCGGCCTTCGAGCGCCTGGCGCTGGCCACCCGCACCGAGCTCGCGGCGGCCTTCTCCGTGGTTCAGGCCAGCGCCGACTAGGCATTCACATCGCCGTCGGCATGGCTGAAGAACTCTTCATCGGCCTGATGTCCGGCACCTCGCTCGACGGCGTCGACGGCGTCCTGGCCGACTTCTCCGGTGGGCGAATCGCCGTACGCGCCCATGCCACGGCGACCTTCCCGGTCTCGCTGCGCGCCGAGCTGATGGCGCTCAACACCCTCGGTGGCGACAACGAACTGCACCGCGCCGCGCTGGCCGGCAACGGGCTTGCGCGGGTGTATGCGGGCGTGGTCGAGCAACTCCTTGCCGATACCGGAACCTCTCGCGCGTCCGTGACCGCCATCGGCGCCCACGGGCAGACCGTGCGGCACCGGCCGGGCGAGTTCGACGATGTCGGCTACACCCTGCAGATCAACAACCCCTCCTTGGTCGCGGAGCTCACCGGCATTTGCGTGGTGGCCGATTTCCGCAGCCGCGACCTCGCGGCAGGAGGCCAGGGCGCGCCTCTGGTGCCGGGCTTCCACCGGGCGCTGTTCGCCCGCGACGAGCAGGCGGTGGCGGTGCTCAACATCGGCGGCATTTCCAATCTGAGCCTGCTGCCGGCGGGTGAAGGCACGGTGCTGGGCTTCGACTGCGGTCCCGGCAATGCGCTGCTGGACCACTGGTGCCAGAGCCACATCGGCCAGCCCTTCGACACCGGCGGCCGCTGGGCCGCCACCGGTCGCGTGCTGCCCGATCTGCTTTCGCGCTGCCTGGCCGACGCCTACTTCGCCAAGTCGCCGCCCAAGAGCACCGGCCGCGACCTGTTCAATCCAAGCTGGCTGGCCGCTCGCCTGGGCGGCGCCGCTGCGCAGCCTGCCGATGTTCAGGCGACGCTGGCCGAGTTGACGGCGTTGGTCTGCGCCACCGAGCTGCAACGCCATGGCGAGGGCATCGGCCTGCTGATCGTCTGCGGCGGCGGCGCGCTCAACGACCACCTGATGACGCGGCTGCGCGCCCTGCTGCCCGGGATGCAGGTCCTCTCCTCGGCCGAGCGCGGCCTGCCGCCTCAGCAGGTCGAGGCGGCCGCCTTTGCATGGCTGGCGCGCAGCACGATGCGCCGCGAATCCGGGAACCTCGCGAGCGTCACGGGCGCGCGCGGGGCGCGCGTGCTGGGCGCGATCTACCCGGCCTGAGTCGCGTCGAAACCGAGGCGCCCCTGGGAAGTAAACGACGGGCAGCAAAAAGCCGCCCGAAGGCGGCTTTTGTCTGGCGCTCACGCCCTCAGGCCGAGAAGCTGGATCCGCAGCCGCAGGTGCTGGTGGCGTTGGGATTCTTGATCACGAACTGGGCGCCTTGCAGATCTTCCTTGTAGTCGATCTCGGCGCCGACCAGGTACTGGTAGCTCATGGCATCGATCAACAGGGACACGCCATTCTTGGTCATGGTCGTGTCGTCCTCGTTGACGATTTCGTCGAAGGTGAACCCGTACTGGAAGCCCGAGCAACCGCCGCCCTGAACGAAGACGCGCAGCTTGAGGTCGGGATTGCCCTCTTCGGCGATCAGGTCGGCCACCTTGGCGGCTGCGCTGTCCGTGAAGACGATCGGGTCGGGCATCTGGGTTTGAACGTTTTCGGCAACGGCACTCATGGGAAGAGGACTCCTGTGGGGGGGCCGAACGGAGCGGCCAACGGAAAGATGCTACTGCAATAACCAAAAAGCCGCCCGAAGGCGGCCTTTTGGCAGTGCGAGCAATAAGCCCAAAGCGATCGGAGGACCGATCAGCGCTTCGAGAACTGCTTGCGGCGGCGTGCGGAATGCAGGCCGACCTTCTTGCGCTCCACCTCGCGGGCGTCGCGGGTCACGAAGCCGGCCTGGCTCAGCACCGGCTTGAGCGATGCGTCGTAGTCGATCAGCGCGCGGGTAATGCCGTGGCGCGTCGCGCCCGCCTGGCCCGATTCGCCGCCGCCTGCCACGTTGACCATGATGTCGAAGGTCTCGACGTTGCCGGTCAGGAAGAGCGGTTGCTTGGCAATCATGATCGAGGTCTCGCGGCCGAAGTACTCGGCAATGTCCTTGCCGTTGACCGTGACTTTGCCGGAGCCTTTTTTCAGAAACACGCGGGCGACGCTGGATTTGCGACGGCCGGTGCCATTGTTCCATTCACCAATCATCTCAAGGCTCCTTAGATTTCCAGCACTTTGGGCTGTTGGGCGGTATGCGGATGCTCTGCACCGCCGTACACCTTGAGTTTCTTGATCATGGCGTAGCCCAGGGGACCCTTGGGCAGCATGCCCTTGACGGCCTTTTCCAGGGCGCGGCCCGGATGCTTGGCTTGCATGTCGCGGAAGTTGGTGGCCGTGATGCCGCCCGGGTAGCCCGAGTGGCGGTAGTACACCTTGTCAAGCGGCTTGGCGCCGGTGACGCGCAGCTGGGCTGCGTTGATGATGACGATGAAGTCACCGGTATCGACGTGAGGCGTGTAAATGGCCTTGTGTTTGCCGCGCAAACGGAGAGCAACTTCGCTGGCTACTCGTCCGAGGACCTT
>DATFFA010000207.1:0-26567 GCA_035250605.1 Variovorax sp.
CCGCCCTTTCAGCTGGGCATTCCTGCGCTGGACGCCTTTCCGCGCAAGCTGTGGGCGCGGCTGGCGGCACGCAGGATCCGCGCGACCACCATCGCCGACATGAACTACGGCGACCCCGTGGGCCATGCGCCGTTGCGCGAGGCCCTCGCGACCTACCTGCTGGTGTCGCGCGGCGTGACCTGCAGCCCGGCGCAGGTGTTCGTCACCGCGGGGCACCGCGCGAGCCTGGCGCTGGTCTCGCGCGTGCTGCTCGCCCCGCAGGAGCGCGTCTGGATCGAAGACCCGGGCTTTCCGCCGACGAGCGAAGTGCTGCAGAGTGCCGGCCTGCGCGTGGTTCCGGTGCCGGTCGACGCGCAGGGCCTGCGCGTTGCCGTGGGCCGGCGCCGCGCAGCCGATGCGAGGCTGGCGGTGGTCACGCCCTCGCACCAGGCGCCGCTGGGCCATTCGATGAGCATGGCGCGCCGCCTCGAGCTGCTCGCCTGGGCGCAGGCCGCGAAAGCGTGGATCGTCGAGGACGACTACGACGGCGAGTACCGCTATGCGGGCCACCCACTGCCGGCGCTGAAGAGCCTGGACCGGCAGGACCGGGTGCTCTATGCCGGCACCTTCTCGAAGGTGCTCCACCCGGGGCTGGCCCTGGCCTACCTGGTCGTGCCCGAGCCGCTGGTCGAGCGCTTCGCGCGGGCCGCCCGCATGGGGTCCAACGGCTGTTCGACGCTCGGCCAGGCGATCGTCAGCGACTTCCTTCGGGAGGGCCACTTCGCCCGCCACGTCAAGAAGATGCGGCTGCTCTACGCGCGCCGGCGGACGATGCTGGCCGCGCAGCTGCAGCGCGCCTTCGGCGAGGCGGTGCACATCGAGCTTCGCAGCGGCGGCATGCACCTGATCGCCGGCTTCGAAGGGCTGGGCAGCGACACCGCCTTGAGCCTGCGCGCACAGGAGGCCGGCCTCAACTGCCGGGCCCTGTCGGAGCGCTATGCGGGCAAGCCTGCCCTCGACGGCTTGCTCATGGGCTTCGCCAACATCGTCTCGGAGGCCGAGGCCGGGCGCCTGGTGGAGAGGCTGCGCCGCGCGCTCCTCATGGGCTGAGCCGCGCTCACCGGGCCGGAATCTGCAGCGGGCCACCGCGCTTCGCGGCGTCGAGCACGATCTGCGTGGTGAAGCTCCTGACGTTCGCGTCGTGCAACAGGCAGGCATTGCAGAACGCGTCGTAGGCAGCGAGATCCGCCACGATGACCACCAGCACGTAGTCGACGCTGCCCGCGACACCGTAGCACTGCTGGACTTCGCCCCGGCGGGTCACCTTGTCGCGGAACGCCTGCGTCGCGCGCGCCGATTCATCGACAAGATCGACATGCACGATCGCGGTCAGGCCCAGGCCGAGTTTCGCGCAGTCGAGCGATGCCGTCTCGGCCACGACGACGCCGCCCTCGCGCAGGCGCTTCAGCCGCCGCTGCACCGCGGCGGCCGACAAGCCGACCTGGGCGCCGATCCGCTCGCTCGGCACGCGCGTGTCGTGCTGGTAGAGGGCGAGGATCTGGCGATCGAGCGTGTCGAGGTTCATGGTGTCGGTCGGCCGCATCGGCGGCACTCAAGATGCGGCGTGGCCGCGAAAGCGGGGGTCGAATCGAGGCCGAAAGCACCGGCCGCTTGTGCACACTCCCTGCATGCCGATTATCGAGACCCCCCACCGGCTCTCGCTCGCCAACATCGAGCGCGCAGCCACGCTGATCGACCCGGTGTTCCGCGACAGCCCGCAGTTCGAGTGCGAACCGCTGTCGCAAGCGCTGGGTGCGTCGCTCCTCCTGAAGGTCGAGACGCTGAATCCGCTGCGCTCGTTCAAGGGCCGCGGCGCCGACTTCTTCATGCACGAGAACGCCGCCCGCCTGCGCGGCCGAACCCTGGTGTGCGCGACCGCCGGCAACTGGGGCCAGGCCATGGCCTATGTGTGTCGCGCGCGGCAATGGCCGCTCGTCGTCTTCAGCGCGACCACCGCCAACGCGCTCAAGGTCGAGCGCATGCGCGCGATGGGCGCCGAGGTGCGCTTGCACAGCGACGATTTCGACGCGGCCAAGGACGAGGCCCGACGCTTCTGCGAGCGCACCGGCGCTGCGTTCGTCGAGGATGGCCAGGAGGCGAGCATCGCCGAGGGCGCCGGGACGATCGGGCGCGAATTGCTGCGCCGGCACCGCTTCGACACCGTGCTCCTGCCGCTGGGCAACGGCGCACTGGCCACCGGCACAGGCCGCTGGATCAAGGCCCATGCGCCGGGAGTCCGCGTGGTCGGCATCTGTGCCGAAGGCGCCGACGCGATGGCGGCCTCATGGCAGCAGGGTCGCGCGGTCGAACGCGAGGCCGTGCGCACCATCGCGGACGGCATCGCGGTCCGTTGCCCGGTGCCCGCAGCGGTGGCCGACATGCAAGGCACCCTCGACGAAGTGCTGCTGGTGGGCGATGCGGCCATCGAGCGTGCGATGCGCCTCGTTTTTTCCACGGCCGGGCTGGTGATCGAGCCGGCAGGCGTCGTCGGCGTCGCTGCGGTGCTGGAGCACCCGATCCTTCGTTCCGGGCGCCTTGCCACGGTGCTGTGTGGCAGCAATCTCACGCGGGAGCAGGTGGCTCGCTGGCTCGACGGAGGAGACTTCCGATGATCGATCACGTTTCGCTCGGCACGAACCGCTATCCCGAGGCGGTGGCTTTCTACCAGCGCGTGCTGGCGCCGCTGGGATTGACCCTGTTGCGGGATACCGGTGCCGAAGCATCGTTCGGCATTCCCTCGCACTGGTCGTTCTTTCTCTATCCCGTTCCGGCGGAGGAAAGCGTCACGGCGCGGGGCACCCACTTCGCGTTCGGCGCGGCCTCGCGCGCCGATGTGGCGGCAGTCCATGAAGCGGCGATGGCCGCGTCGGCCAAGGACGTGTTCACGCCGCGCGAGCGGCCCGACATCAGCCCGACCTACTTCGGCGCGATCTTCCTGGACCTCGACGGCCACCGGATCGAGGTGCTGACGAACGCAAGCTGACCTGGCACCGCCGCGTGCCCCATGGCGCGCGGCACGCGTTGTGGACTAAGCTGCGCGCTGCCATGCTCCAAGCCCTCTTGCTCCTGCTGCATCTGCTCGCCGCCGCCTTTTGGGTGGGCGGCATGGCCGTCATGCACTTCGCCGTTCGTCCTTCCGCCGTCGCGGTGCTCGATCCGCCGCTGCGGCTGCCGCTGATGGCGCAGTCGCTGTCGCGCTTCTTCGTCGGTGTCTCCATCGCCATCGTCGTGCTGCTGGCCAGCGGACTCGGCATGGTCTGGCTGGCGGGCGGCTTCGCCCGCGTGCATTGGAGCGTGCATGCCATGCTCGCCATCGGGCTGGTGATGATGGCGGTGTTCCTCCACATCCGCTTTTCGCCTTTTCCACGCCTGCTGCGCGGCGTTGCCGCCCGCGAGTGGCCGGTGGCCGCGGGCCAGCTCGACACGATCCGCCGGCTGGTGGAGCTGAACCTCGCGTTGGGCGTGGCGGTGTTCGGGCTCGCGATCGTGGGGCGGGTGTTGTGAGCTTCAGATCGGCATGACCAGCTCGTAGCTGGTGCTGCGCCCGCCGGACTCGGACTTCTTCAACACCCCGCGTGCCACCAGGTCGCCGATGTCGCGCAAGGCCGTGTCGGCGGAGCACTTGGCGATGGCGGCCCACTTGCTGCTCGTGAGCTTGCCTTCGAAGCCTTCCAGCAGGCGGTTGAGCAGCTTGATCTGCCGCTCGTTGAGCGGCAGCTCCGCCCAGCGCTGCCAAACGCGTGACCTGGCCAGCACCGCGGACAGCGAAGCATTCGCGCCTTCGACGGCGCGCAGGAGACAGCCCAGGAACCAGGCGAGCCAGGGCGTGACGTCCATCGACCCCTTCTGCGTGCGCTCCAGCATGTCGTAGTAGTCCTTGCGCTCGCGCTGGATCTGGGCCGAGAGGCTGTAGAAGCGCTGCGCCGAGCGGTCCGCGCGGGCCAGGGCCATGTCGCCGACGGCACGTGCGATACGGCCGTTGCCGTCGTCGAAAGGATGCAAGGTGACGAACCAGAGGTGCGCCAGGCCTGCGTGCACCAGCCGGTCGCCTTCCGTGGATTGCTCGAACCACTCGAGAAAGCGGGCCATCTCGGCCTCGAGCCGAGGTGCGGGCGGCGCCTCGAAGTGCACCTTCCGCCTGCCGATGGGGCCGGAAACGACCTGCATCGCTCCGCTCGCATCGTCACGCCAGGTGCCGGTGCGGATGGGCGCCAGCCCGCTGTAGCCGGTCGGAAAGAGCGCGGCATGCCAGCCGAACAGCCGCTCGCGCGTGAGCGGCTGCGCATGCGCGCCGGTGGCGTCGAGCACCATGTCGACCACGCCCTCGACATGCCGGTCCGCCGGCGCCAATGCGCCGATGTCCAGTCCCAGCCGGCGTGCAATGGAGGAGCGGACGGTCTCGGGATCGAGCCGCTCGCCCTCGATCTCGCTGGTCTTGACGACGTCGTCGGTCAGCACCCGCAAGGTGGCCGCGTCGCGCTGCGACAGGCCCACGTCCGCCATGCGGCCCCGAAGATGCCCTTGGGCGGTGTGAACGGCGGCGAGCGGCGCAGCGAGAACCGTGAGGTCGTAGCGCAGGCGCGGCCAGCCGGGGTTCTCCCAGATATAGAGGCCTTCGACGCTTTCTCCGCGATTCATGCGGAGATTGTGCAGCCATTCGCCGCACACGGATGACTATTCACCGCAACCGATGCGGCGAACAGGGGCTCCATTCGCCGCAATGCAGGCCGGGTGCGTCTAGATCACGCCCGCATCGCGCAGCGCCGCGCGTTGCCGTGCGTCGAGCCCCATCTCGGCCAGTACTTCGTCCGTGTGCTGCCCGAGCGCCGGCGGTGCGTGCCGCAGCACCGGTGGCGTGCCCTGCAGGCGCAGCGGGCTGGCGACACCCACGATCTGTGCGATGCCGTCGCCGGCCTGGCGCGGCATCGTCACCGCGAGGCCGCGCGCCTTGACCTGCTCGTCCTCGAAGGCCTGCGCGATGTTGTTGATCGGGCCGCAGGGCACGGCCTTGTCTTCCAGCAGCGCGATCCACTCGGCGGTGGTCCTGGTGCGCGTGACGGTCTCCATCATCGGGATCAGCACCTCGCGGTGCCGCACGCGCAGGGTGTTGGTGGCAAAGCGCGGATCGCTCGCCCATTCGGCCTGGCCGGCCGCCTCGCAAAAGCGCGTGAACTGGCCGTTGTTGCCGATGGCCAGCAGCATCGCGCCGTCCTTGGTGTGGAAGTCCTGGTAGGGGGCCAGGCTCGGATGGCTGTTGCCCTGGCGCTGGGGCGCAACGCCGGTGTTGAGGAAGGCGCTGGCCTGGTTGGCGAGAATGGCCATGCCGACGTCGAGCAGCGCCATGTCGATGTGCTGGCCCTCGCCGGTGCGGTGCCGCACCTCGATCGCCGCCAGGATCGCCGTGGCCGCATAGACGCCGGTGAAGAGGTCGGTGAGCGCCACGCCCACCCGCAGCGGACCGCCGCCGGGCGCGTCGTCGGGGCGCCCGGTGATGCTCATCATGCCGCTGGTGGCCTGGATCATCAGGTCGTAGCCGGCGCGCGAGGCATGCGGGCCGTCATGGCCGAAGCCGGTCACGCTGCAATAGACCAGGCGCGGATTGATGGCGCGCAGGCTCTCGTAGTCCAACCCGTACTGCCGGAGGCCGCCGGTCTTGAAGTTCTCGACCACGATGTCGGCCTGCGCGGCCATCTTCTTGAGGAGCGCCTGCCCTTCCCCTGTCGCCATGTCGATGGTGACGGAGCGCTTGTTGCGGTTGCAGGAAGTGAAGTAGGTGGCCTGGTCGGTGTCGCGGCCCTCGGCGTCCTTCAGGAAGGGCGGGCCCCAGGTGCGCGTGTCGTCGCCGACGCCGGGGCGCTCGATCTTGACCACGTCGGCACCCAGGTCCGCGAGGATCTGGGTGCACCACGGGCCCGCGAGCACCCGCGAAAGATCGAGAACCTTGATGCCGTCGAGTGCTGCCGCCATGTCAGTTGGCAAAGGCCGCGATGCCGGTCTGCGCGCGACCCAGGATCAGCGCATGGACGTCGTGCGTGCCCTCGTAGGTGTTGACCACCTCGAGATTCACCAGGTGCCGCGCCACGCCGAACTCGTCGCTGATGCCGTTGCCGCCCATCATGTCGCGGGCCAGTCGGGCAATGTCCAGCGCCTTGCCGCAGGAGTTGCGCTTGAGCAGGGAGGTGACCTCGACGGAAGCGGTGCCCTCGTCCTTCATGCGGCCCAGGCGCAGGCAGCCCTGCAGGCCCAGCGTGATCTCGGTCTGCATGTCGGCCAGCTTCTTCTGGATCAGCTGGTTGGCGGCGAGCGGGCGGCCGAACTGCTTGCGGTCCAGCGTGTACTGGCGGGCGCGGTGCCAGCAGTCCTCGGCCGCGCCCAGCGCGCCCCAGGAGATGCCGTAGCGCGCGCTGTTGAGGCAGGTGAAGGGGCCCTTCAGGCCGCGCACTTCGGGGAAGGCGTTCTCTTCGGGGCAGAACACGTTGTCCATGACGATTTCGCCGGTGATGCTGGCGCGCAGGCCGACCTTGCCGTGGATCTCGGGGGCCGACAGGCCCTTCATGCCCTTTTCGAGCACGAAGCCGCGGATCGGGCCGACGGCGCCGGCCTCGCTCACTTCCTTGGCCCAGACCACGAAGACGTCGGCGATCGGGCTGTTGCTGATCCACATCTTGGCGCCGGTGAGCGCGTAGCCGCCCGGCACCTTCTTGGCGCGGGTGACCATGCTGCCGGGGTCGGAGCCGTGGTCGGGCTCGGTCAGGCCGAAGCAGCCGATCCATTCGCCGGTGGCCAGCTTGGGCAGGTACTTCTGCTTCTGCGCCTCGGTGCCGAATTCGTTGATCGGCACCATCACCAGCGAGCTCTGCACGCTCGCCATCGAGCGGTAGCCGGAGTCGACGCGCTCGACTTCGCGCGCGATCAGGCCATAGCAGACGTAGTTCAGCGCGGGGCCGCCGTACTGCTCGGGGATGGTCGGGCCGAGCAGGCCGAGCTCGCCCATCTCGCGGAAGATCTTCGGGTCGGTCTTGCCGGTGCGGAAGCCTTCGAGCACGCGCGGTGCGAGCTGGCCCTGGCAGTAGGCGTTGGCGGCGTCGCGCACCTGGCGCTCTTCGCTGGTGAGCTGCTGGTCGAGCAGGAGGGGGTCGTCCCAATGGAATGCGGCGTGGGCCATGTGCGTCTCCGGTGTAGGTGGCGGGGGTCTGATGCGATCCTAAGCGTCCGACCCTCTGAGCGCAAACGAAGATTCGGCACCCAGTTATGCGCTTTGCTCACTTCATCGCACAATGGCCGATCGAGCCTCATTGGCAGACGGCTTCGATCAACTATGTAGCACCCGCATACCATGCGCCGAAGACTCCCTTCCACCCAGGCCCTGATCTGCTTCGAGGCCGCTGCCCGGCACGAAAGCTACACGCGCGCCGCGCAGGAACTCGCGCTGACGCAGAGCGCGGTGTCGCGCCAGATCACGGCCCTGGAGGACTTTCTCGGCATGGCGCTGTTCCGCCGCACCCGCCACGGCGTGGCGCTGACGCCGGCCGGCGCCGACTACGCGCGGCAGACCGCGCGCCAGCTCGACAGCATGGAGCGCGACACGCTCGATGCCATGGCGCGCCAGGGCCTGGGCGGCGCGCTGCAGCTGGCGGCGGTCCCGACCTTCGCCACCCGCTGGCTGATCCCACGGCTGCCGGACTTCGCCGCGAAGCACGCCGACATCACCGTCCACATCGAGACGCGCACGCGCCCTTTTCTCTTCAACGACACGCCTTTCGACGCGGCCCTGTATGCCGGCACGCCCGCGCAGGCCGCCAACTGGGCCGGCACGCACTCGGTGCTGCTGCTGCACGAGGACGTGATGCCGGTGTGCAGCCCGGCCTTGCTGGGCGCCAAGGCGCAGCTGTCGCCGGCCGCGATCGCGCGGATGCCGCTGCTGCAGCAGAGCACCCGTCCCGACGGCTGGCACCAGTGGTTCGACGCCCAGAAGGTGGATGCGCCGCGCGCGCGCACCGGTCCGCGCTACGAGCTGTTCTCGATGATCGCGGTCGCGGCCGCGCACGGCCTGGGGGTCGCGCTGATGCCGCGCATGCTGATCGAGCCCGAGCTCGCGCGCGGCGAGCTGGTCGTGGCTTGCGACCGTCCGCTGCGCGCGGAGCGAGGGTATTTCCTGGTCACGCCGGCCAGTGCGGACGAGCGGCCCGCGCTCGCGGCCTTTCGCGACTGGCTCTCGGCACAGGCCGCGGCCGAGGCCAACTCGGCCGACCGCCGCTGAATCGGCTGGTCTCCGGCAGTGCTTGGGTTTAGCATCGGCCCCGTGCATCGGAGTCCGCTGGCTCGCGGGGCGAATCGCCGCCCCCGGCCGTCAACACGATGGAGAAGCGCCATGCCTACCTATCAGTACCGCTGCCAGAAGTGCGGCGAGGTGTTCGAACACGCCGAGCACATCGCCGAGCATGAGACGGTGCAGCTGCGCTGCCCCAAGTGCGGCAGCGACTCGGTCGAGCACAAGCCGACGCAGTTCTTCGCGAAGACCTCCAAGAAAAGCTGAGCCGCGCGGCGCCACGGCGCCTGCCCTTGTGCGCCGCGGCAAAGGCGCGCACCTCGTGCTGTCACAGAACCGTCGCTGGCATCCGGCGCGCCAGTCTTCTATGCTCTGGGTCTTGCCGTGCGGCGCGGCAACAGCGTTTGTCGTCAGTCATTCTTTTCAGAGGAGCGAACATGTCACTGCGCATCAACGACGAAGCCCCCAACTTCAAGGCCAAGACCACCCAGGGGGAGATCGACTTTCACCAATGGATCGGCGACCAGTGGGCCATCCTGTTCTCCCACCCCAAGGACTTCACGCCGGTATGCACCACCGAGCTGGGCTACATGGCGAAGATCGAGCCCGAGTTCACCAAGCGCAACGCCAAGCTGATCGGCCTGAGCATCGACCCGGTGGATGCCCATGACCGCTGGTGCGACGACATCGAGGAAACGCAGGGCCACCGGCCCACCTATCCGATGATCGGCGACACCGACCTCGCGGTGGCCAAGCTCTACAACATGCTGCCGGCCGAGGAGCCGGGCACCTCGGAGGGCCGCACCGCCGCCACCAACGCGACCGTGCGCTCGGTCTTCGTCATCGGCCCGGACAAGAAGATCAAGCTGATGCTGACCTACCCGATGACCACCGGCCGCAACTTCGACGAGATCCTGCGCGTGCTCGACTCCATGCAGCTGACCGCCAAGCACAAGGTCGCCACGCCGGTGAACTGGAAGCATGGCGAGGACGTGATCATCGCCGGCTCGGTCTCCGACGACGATGCCAAGAAGCTCTTCCCCGGCGGCTGGGAAGCGCCCAGGCCCTACCTGCGCGTGGTGAAGCAACCCGGCTGATCCCGGCGGGCCGCATGGTCTTCGAGCAGGTCGCGACCGGCGGCTGCCGGTCCTACCTGGTCGGCTGCGAGCAGAGCTGCGGCGCCGCGCTGATCGACCCGGAGCTCAGCCAGATCGACCACTACCTGGGCCTGGCGGCACGCCACGGCGTGCGCATCCGCTACCTGATCGACACCCACACGCACGCGGACCACTTCTCCGCAACGCGCGAACTGGCGCGCCAGCTCAAGGTGCCGGTGGTGATGCACCGCGCCAGCCCGGCGCCCTTCGTCGAGCTCCGGCTGGCCGATGGCGAAATGCTGGTGCTGGGCAAGCTCAGGCTCTCGGTGCTGCACACGCCCGGCCACACGGCCGATTCGATGTGCCTGCAGGTGGAAGACCGCCTGTTCACCGGCGACACGCTGCTGATCGGCGCCACCGGCCGCACCGACCTGCCCAGCGGCGACCCCGAGGCGCTCTACGACAGCCTGTTCAACCGCGTGCTGCGGCTGGACCCGGCGCTCAAGGTCTGCCCGGCGCACGACTACAAGGGGCGCACGCACTCGACCATCGGCGACGAGCTGGCGACCAACCCGCGCCTGCAGAAGCGCGAGCGCGCCGAGTTCGTCGAGATGATGCGGGGCCTCAACCTCACCATGCCCACCCATGTGACCGAGGCGCTGCGAACCAACATGAGCGGCGGCAAGACGGTGGCGCGCCTGCTGGCCGAGGCGGGGGCGACGGTGCCCTTCATGTCTTTGGCCGAGCTCAAGGCGCGCGTGGAGGCGGGCGAGGACGACCTGATCGTGCTCGACGTTCGCGAGCGCGACGCCTACGAGGCCGGCCATGTGCCGGGCGCGCGCCTGCTGCCGCGCGGCCAGCTCGAGTTGCGCGTCAACCAGGACCTGCCCGATCCGACGCGGCGCATCCTGAGCTGCTGCGAGCTGGGCTACATCTCGACGCTGGCGGCGGCGACGCTGCGCGACATGGGTTTCCTGCACGCGGTCGCGCTCGACGGCGGCATGAAGGCGTGGCGCGAGGCGGGCTACCCCGTGAAGACCGGCAAGGAACCCTGACCGGCCCGCCGATCGCCGACCGGGCGGCGCGCGCTCCCGAGAAGGACGAGAGATCAAAGACATGGCCCGACTTTCCCCCGACGAGATCGCCCACTACCAGCGCGAAGGCTGGGTCATCCCCGCGTTCCGCCTGTCGCCGCGCCGCGTGGCGCAGATGCACGATGCGCTCAACGAGCTCATTCACCGCAACCCCGGCGTGCGGCCCGAGAAGCTGGTCTCGGCCCACATCGAGGGCGACAACGGCGAGGGCGTGCGCGGCAGCCGGGAGTTTCTCGACCTGGCGATGGACCCCGAGATCGTCGAGCTGGTCTCGGGCGTGATCGGTGAGGACGTGATCCTCTGGGGCTGCCATGTGTTCTGCAAGCCGGCGAGCGAAGGCTTCGAGACGCCGTGGCACCAGGACGGCCACTACTGGCCGATCCGCCCGCTGGCCACTTGCACCGTGTGGGTGGCGCTGGAGCCGTCGACGCGCGCCAACGGCTGCCTGCGCGTGATCCCGCGTTCGCACCGCGGCGGCGTGCTGCATCCGCACCTGCACGAGGAGCGCGAGGACCTGACGCTCAACCAGCGCATGGCCGCAGGCAGCTTCGACGAAGCCGAGGCGGTGGACCTGGAGCTGCAGCCCGGCCAGATGTCGCTGCACGACGTCTACATGATCCACGGCGCCCGCGCCAACACCTCGAAGCAGCGGCGCACCGGGGTCGCGCTGCGCTACATGCCATCGACCTCGGTATTCGAGCGCGACCTCCGGCCGGCCGACGGCAAGACCGGCGTGGCGGTGAACTTCGCCCAGCGGCCGCTGTGGTTGCTCAGGGGCGTGGACCGGAGCGGGCGCAACGATTTCGAGGTGGGCCACCGCCGGCACCGCGCCGGCTGACGGCGCCTCGGGCCACGGCGAAGACGCCCGTGCTACGGTCGGCGGCATGCGATTCGACCTGACCGACCTGCGCCTCTTCGTCAACGTGGTGCAGGCCGGCACGATCACCGGCGGCGCGGAGCGCACGCACATGACGCTGGCCTCCGCGAGCGAGCGGGTGCGCGGCATGGAGGCCGACCTCGGCGTCGCGCTGCTGCTGCGCGACCCGCGGGGCGTGCAGCCCACCGAGGCCGGCCGCACCCTGCTGCATCACGCGCGCGCGGTGCTGCTGCAGATGGAGCAGATGCAAAGCGAGCTGGCCGAGTACGGCGCGGGCCTCAAGGGCCATGTGCGCCTGCTGTGCAACACCTCGGCCCTCACCGAACACCTGTACGAGGCCCTGAGCGGCTTCCTGGTGCGGCATCCGCACATCTCGGTGGACCTGGAGGAGCGCGCGAGCCACGAGATCGCGGACGCGCTGCGCAACGAGCTCGGCGACCTCGGCATCGTCTCGGACGCGGTGGATCTGGCCGGGCTGGAGGCCTTCACCTTTCGGCAGGACCACCTGGTGTTGGTGGTGCCGGGGCACGACGCGCTGGCCGAGCGGCGAGGCGCCGCGCTGCGCGAGGTGCTGGACCGTGAGTTCGTCGGCCTCGGCGGCGCGGCGCCCCTGCAGGAACTGGTGTCGCGCAACGCCCTGCGGCTGGGCCGGCGGATCGCCTACCGCGTGCGGGTGCGCAGCCTGGAAGCGGTGTGCCACATGGTCGAGCAGGGGGTGGGCGTCGGCGTGGTGCCGCAGGCGGTGGCCGAACGCTGCGCGAAGTCGATGGCGATCGCGTCTATCGCGCTGACCGATCCCTGGGCGGCGCGCAACCTGGCGGTCTGCGTGCGCCGCAGCGATGCGCTGCCCGCCAATGCGCAGCTGCTGCTGCGCCACCTGCTGGGCAGCCGCTGAGCGGGTGCGGCCTCAGGCGAGGGCTGCCATGCCGCTTGTCCGCGCGCTCGCGTCGGCCGGGGTGCTTTCCTCGCCGGCCAGGACCGCCGACGCATGGATCTTGTCGTGCTGGTGCAGCCATGGGATGGTTTCGTCCTTGCGCAGCATGGCCAGCTCACGCTCGTAGAAACTCATCAGCTCGGTGCCGGTGCTATGCGAAAGGTACAGGCGCATGTCGTGCTCGGCGATGCCCAGGTAGCCGTCCAGCACCAGTTCCACATGCAGGTGGTGCAGGCCGCTGGCGCGCAGGTTCATGCCGGAGAGGTAGAGGGCTTCGGCCGTCATGGCGGTGGACATGGCCAGGGTGCCGCGGGTGCGCAGAAGGGCCTCGGCCTGGGTGATGCGGGCGATGAAGCCGGCGAGGTTGTGGCCCCGATAGCGTGGATGCACCCAGCCCGCGCCGATGTAACCGAAGAGCGCGTGGGGTTGGAGCTTCGGGCCCGTTTCCGGCAGCCAGCCTTCCTTCTGCTTGCAGCGGTAGAGCGCCCCCTCGTTGTAGGCCTCCCCGACGCGACGGACGGCGCTGCCGTTCTGCATGGTGCGGAAGCCGCTCAGGGCCACGGGCGCGTTGCCATCGTCGAAGCAGACCCAGAAGTTGTAGGGATTGGCATCCTTGGGGTCTTCGATCACGAATGGCAACTGAACGTAGCCCGTTCCAGTGGCAGCCTCGTAGGTCTTCAGCAGCACCGAGAGATCGTCACCGAAACTGACGTTCAGCCCGGATTCCTCCAGCTGCTGAACGAGTTGATCCTTGTATTCGGTGATCTCGGAGAGTTGCATGACGATGTCCTTGAGAGTGATGACGGGTGCCGAGGGGCCTGCCAGGCCTTCCACGAGCTGCTGTAAGACAATTTCCGACAACGGATTGCGCATTACTCCACTTGCGCAGACATGATGCAAGTTGTACGTGACGGTCGTCCAAAAAGTAGTTGGCCGGAAAACACGAAGTGTTACGTTAAGTAATCACCTTTTCAATTGCGACGAGTTCGTGGTAATGCTTTTGTTTAAGCCAAGAAGCAGCGCTCGGCAGAATCTTTCCTCGCCGCTCGGAGGCCGGAAGACGGATGAGGTGGACGAACCTCATGCCGTTTCCTGCGCGAGCCGGCTGAAACCTGCATCGCCCCACATCGAGACATGATGCGTCTTCGAAGCGCCGGCTGTGTAAGCCAAAGCTATACAGAGTCGCCGCCGCTATAGGCCGTATGGGGGAAGACGCCCTTGCGCCGGGCCGCCATCATCGGTAATTGCCCGCAGAAATCGACGAAATCGTTGGTCAAGTGCGCCTGCGAAGGCATGCGCCGAACTACAGTGGGGCACCCAAGGGAATCATGACCAGAGCGAAATTGCGAATCACGGGGCCCCACTCGAGCCCTTATGTGCTGGGCGAGCCGATGTACCTGTACGACGGGTCGCTTCACATCGCGACCCTGGACCCGGTTCCCGTGAACCGCGAAGGCACCGAAGTTCACATCGAGCACTTCACGCCGACCCCCATCGTCACGCAGCAAAAGCTGGAGATCAGCAAGCTGGCGCTGGTGGAAATGGTGTATTTCATCGCCGAGAACTTCACCTCGGTGCAGGCCATCAGCCTGTCGCTGAGCCGCCAGGTCGAAGGCTACGGCGACGGCATGCGGCTCGCCGGCGCCCGTTCGGCCTTCCTGCAGAGCCTGGGGGCCAGCCACATCGTGATCGCGCCCAAGCCCAACGCCGAGCACATGGGCCACTTCATCGTCAGCGGGCTGTGGGAGTACAACCCCGTGAACCTCGAGGCGCTCGCCTCGGTGCTGCGGCACGAGCGCGACACGTACTACGGCGGGCGGGCTGCGACTGCCGAAGTCACGCGCCGCCCGGGCCTGGGCGCATGGGTGCGGCGCCTCATGCCCAAGTCAGCGCAACGCACCGGCACCGACGACGGCGAGCGCTGAGGCTGCACAAGAGCCCGGTCCATCCAGATGCCGGGCGGCGGCAAATGCCTGTAGGTTAGCCCTTGCTTCGCTTGCATGCGGCGCAACTGCGCGCGCGCAGGTCGTCCCTGTCTTCTGCCGCCCTTCAGCGGCTCGCACCCGCCGCCACGGCGCGCAGCCGGCCGCGCTCGCTGGCCAGCGACCAGCCGAACACGCCCAGGCCCGCCAGCGCCAGCAGGGCGCCGACCCAGCCGGTCGAGGTCCAGCCCAGGCCCGCGGTGATGGCGACGCCGCCCAGCCAGGCCCCGAGCGCGTTCGCCATGTTGAAAGCCGAATGGTTGAGGGCTGCGGCCAGCGTCTGCGCGTCGCCGGCGACGTCCATCAAGCGGATCTGCAGCGCCGGCCCGATGGCGACGATGGTGCCGATCAGGAACACGTTGAGCGCGGCCGTCGCCACATGGTGGGCCGCGAAGGAAAAGGTGGTGAGCACCAGCGCGGCCCAGACCAGCAGGCCGCCGATGGTGGGCATCAGCGCCTTGTCCGCCAGGCGCGAGCCGACCAGGTTGCCGCCCACCATGCCGCAGCCGAAGAGCGCGAGCACCAGCGGCACGCCGCCCAGCGGCAGGCCCGCCACCTCGGTCAGCGTGGGCTTGATGTAGCTGAAGACCGCGAACATTCCGCCGAAGCCGATCGCACCGATGCCCAGGGTCAGCCAGACCTGCTTGCGGCCGAGCGCGCCCAGCTCGCGCAGCGGGCCGGCGCCCGAGGGTGCGGCCAGGTCCGGCAGGTCGCGCCGCAGCATCGCCATCGCGAGGACGGCGATCAGGCCGACGAAGACGAAGGCGGCACGCCAGCCGAAATGCTGGCCGAGCCAGGCCGCGATGGGCACGCCGACCAGCGTGGCGCCGGTGAGTCCCAGCATCACCAGCCCCACCGCGCGCGCACGCCGGTCCGGCGGCGCCAGCGCCGCCGCCACCAGCGCCGCCACGCCGAAGTAGGTGCCGTGCGGCAGGCCGCTGGCGAAGCGCAGCAGGTTCAACGAGAGGTAGCCGGGCGCCATCGCGCTGGCGAAGTTGCCGGCGGCGAACACGGCCATCAGCGCGATGAGCAAGGCGCGCCGGGCCCAGCCGGCGGCCAGCACCGCGAGCACCGGTGCGCCGATCACCACGCCCAGCGCATAGGCGCTGATCACGTGGCCGGCCTGCGGAATGGTGGTGCCGATGTCGCGCGCGACCTCGGGCAGCAGGCCCATGATGACGAACTCGCCGGTGCCGATGGCGAAGCCCCCCACGCCGAGCGCCAGCATCGCGCGCGCAAAGCCGGGGGTGGTTTCGGAAACAGGCAGGGAAGGTGCGGACATGGGCGGCGGGATGGCGGGTTAGGTATTAACCCTAGACCCGCGCGACCTTAGCACGCCCCCTCCGTTCTTGCTGCGCTGCGGCAATTTCAGCCGCGGAGCTCAGCTCCGTGCGTCGTGCGCCGCGCCCCGCTGCGCCGCGAAGTCCACGTACCAGTCCAGGCTGCCCGGGTTGGCCATCGCCTCGCGGTTCACCACCTTCTCGATCGGCTGGCCCAGCAGCAGCTTCTTGATGGGCAGTTCCTGCTTCTTGCCCGAAAGGGTGCGCGGGATCTCGGCCACCTGGAAGATGTCGTTGGGCACGAAGCGCGGCGAGAGCCGGGTCTTGATCGCGCCCTCGATCTTCGCGCGCATCGCCGCATCGAGCGCGACGCCGGGCCGCAGCACGACGAACAGCGGCATGTAGCTCTCGCGGCCCAGGTACTCCAGGTCCACCACCATCGAGTCGAGCACCTCGGGCAGGCCCTCGACCGCGCTGTAGATCTCGCTGGTGCCCATGCGCAGGCCCTGGCGGTTGATGGTGGCGTCGCTGCGGCCGTAGATGATGCAGCCGCCGTCCTGGCCGATCAGAAGCCAGTCGCCGTGCCGCCACACGCCCGGGTAGGTGTCGAAATAGCTCGACAGATAGCGCGCGTTGCCTTGGTCGCCCCAGAAGTACAGCGGCATGGCCGGGATCGGCTTCGTGCACACCAGTTCGCCGACTTCGCCGATCACCGGTTCCCCCTGCTCGTTCCAGGCCTCGACCGCAGCGCCCAGGAAGCGGCACTGCATCTGCCCCGGCACCTCGGGCAGCTCGCGGTTGCCGCCGACGAAGGCGCCGCAGAAGTCGGTGCCGCCCGAGATGTTGTACCACCACACCTCGGGCGCGCCCGCCGCGCGCAGCTGCGCCGTGCCCCAGCGCTGCACCTCCTCGGACAGCGGCGAGCCGGTGCTGCCGAGCGCGCGCACCCGCGACAGATCGCCGCAGGCCTTGGCCTCGAGGCCGGCCTTCATGCAGTTGGAGAAATAGGCTGCGCCGGCGCCGAAGAAAGTGACCTTGTGCCGCGCCACGAAGCGCCACAGCACGCCCCAGTCGGGCTTCTCCTTGCTGCCGGACGGATTGCCGTCGTAGATGCACACGGTCGTGCCGAAGGCCAGCCCCGAGAGCTGCGAGTTCCACATCACCCAGCCGGTCGAGCTGTACCAGTGGTAGCGCTCGCCGAAATTGTTGGCGCCGTAGCTCGGGCCCAGGTCGTGGTGCAGGCCGCAGGCGTACATCGTCAGCAAAATGCCGCCCTGCCCGTGCACGATGGGCTTGGGCAGGCCGGTGGTGCCGCTCGAGTAGACGATCCAGATCGGATGGTCGAAGGGCAGCCATTCGGGCTCGAAAGCCGCGGTCTCGCCGTCGTCGCGCGCCACCGCGTCGCTCCACGCGGCCTCGGCCGGAATCTGCTGCGCTGCGAAGGGCGTGCGAAGCAGCAGCAGCTTTTCGACGCTCGGCAGCGCGGCCCGCAGCTCCTGCACCACCGCGCTGCGGTCGAGCGCCTTGCCGCCGTAATGCACGCCGTCGGCCGCGATCAGCAGCCGCGGCTCGATCTGGCGGAAGCGGTCGACCACGGCGGCCGTGCCCATGTCGGGCGCGCACACGCTCCACACCGCGCCGATGCTCGAGCAGGCGAGGAAGGCCACCATCGTCTCGGGCACGTTGGGGAGATAGGCAGCGACGCGATCGCCGCGCTGCACGCCGAGCGCACGCAGCGCGAGCGCGCAGGACGCGATCTGCCTGCGAAGCTCGGGCCAGGAGATCTCGCGCACCTCGCCCAGCTCGTTCTCGCTGACGATCGCCGGCATGCCGGCCGCATGCGCCGCATCGACATGGCGCAGCACCTCGTGCGCGTAATTGACCTGCGTGCCGGGGAACCAGCGCGCACCGGGCATGCGCGCATCCGCCAGCGCGACCGTCGGCGGCGCGGGCGAGCGAATGCCGCTCCAGTCCCAGACGCTGCGCCAGAAGGCTTCGAGGTCGGTGACCGACCAGCGCCACAGCGCGTCGTAGGAGTCGAAGGCCAGGCCGCGCTGCTCGCGCAGCCAGTCCTGGTAGAGGCGGATCTGGGGGATGAAGGGTGTCGGGGTGGGTTTCACCGATGCAGCCTAACGCGCCTGCGGCTGTGGATTCAATGCGGGAAAGCACAGGGTTTGTACTGTTGTACAAGAACTTTGTACGATTGTTCAATACAGCGCATGGCCTCACGTGCGCCCCGCGCTGCCCCTCTTCGCCGATCACCGCAGCGCGCCGCAGGCGCGGCCGCAGCCGCCGAAGGCGCGCGGCCCGACCGCCGCCATGCGATCCTCCTGGCAGCCGAAAAGCTCTTCGCCCAGCACGGCTACCACGCCGTGACGATCCGCCAGATCGCCGACGAGGCGGGCGTGCCGCTGGCGCTGGTGGGCTACTACTACGGCCCCAAGCACGAGCTCTTCCACGCGATCTTCGAGCACTGGAGCCACACCATCGAGGAACGCCTCGCGGGCTTGCGCGCGGTGCCCGTCGACGCCGAGGACGCGCGCACGCTGCCGCGCATCATCGAGGCCTTCACCGCCCCCGTGCTCGCGCTGCGCGCCAGCGCCGAGGGCGAGTACTACGCGCTGCTCGTCGCGCGCGAGCTCTACCACGCGACCGAGGAGGCCGACCGCGTGCTGCGCGGCTACTTCGATCCGCTGGCGGAGGCCTACATCGACGCGCTGCATCTCGCGCTGCCGCATGCCACGCGCGCCCAGGCGGCCTGGGGCTACCAGTTCGCACTGGGCACGCTGCTGCACCACCTGAACGACAACCGCATCGAGCGGCTCTCGCGCGGCGAGAACCGGCGCAGCGACCCGGCCGTGGCGCCGATGCTGGTGAACTTCATCGTCGGCGGCCTGCGCGCGGCGCTGCCCCGCCCCCGGCCCGCACAGAAAAAGCCCATGACCAGGAGACAAAAGCCATGATGAATCGACGCACTCTGCTCGCGGCACTGGCCGCTTCCGGCGCGGCCGCGCTGCCCGCTCGGGCGCAGGCCGCCACCCGGATCGTGTTCGGCTACACCGCCGTGACCGATTTCGCCTCGGTCTTCGTGGCGGCCGAGGAGGGCTACTTCAAGAAGCGCGGGCTCGATGTCGAGCTCAAGTTCATCCCCCTCAACTCCACCATCCCGGCCGCGCTGCAGTCCGACTCGCTGCAGATCGGCGGACCCACGCCCTCGGTCTTCCTGCAGGCGGTCGACGGCGGGATGGACCTGGTGCTGGTGGCCGGCGGCGGGCTCACCTCCAAGACCATGACCGGCTTCGGGCTCGTGGCGCGCGCGGGCTCGGGCATCAAGGCCCCGCAGGACTGCATCGGCAGGAAGATCGGCGTGCCCGGCCTGGGCGCCTTCCTGCACGTGACCTTCCGGGCGTACCTCAAGGACCAGGGCGTGGACTACCGCAAGGTCAACTTCGTCGAGGCCGCCTTCCCGCAGCACGCGGACCTGCTGCGCGGCGGCTCGGTCGATGCGGTGGTGTCGGCCGATCCGTTCATGAGCCGCATCACCGACAGCGGCGCGGGCTACGTGGCGTCGTACTACTCGACCTTCCTGCCCGAGGGCAAGCAGACCATCGTGCACGCGGCCAAGCGCGAGTGGGTGCAGAAGAACCCCGAGGCCGCGCGCGCCTTCCGCGAGGCGGTGCAGGAAAGCAGCGCCTTCATGCAGCAGGCGAAGAACGATGCCCGCGTGCGCGCCAGCATCGGCAAGTACATCAAGCTGCCGCCGGAGGTGCTGGCCAAGGTGCAGATCTCGCCGCCCGGCCCCGTGGTGAACGAGAAGCAGATCGCCTACTGGGTCGAGCTGATGAAGGAGCAGGAGATGCTCAAGACTCCGATCGACGTGACAAAGCTGGTCGTCCAATGAGCATGGGGCTCCTGAGCGTCGAAGGCGTGCGCATCTGCTACGGCGCGCGCGAGGTGCTGTCGCCGACCTCCTTCGAGGTGGCGCGCGGCGAATTCGTGTGCATCGTCGGCCCCAGCGGCTGCGGCAAGACCACGCTGCTGCGCGCGGCCAGCGGCCTGGTGCGCGCCACGGCCGGCGAAGTGCGGCGCAACGGGCGGCCGATGACCGAGCCCTCGCGCGAGGTGGCCTTCGTGTTCCAGGACTATGGCCGTGCGCTGCTGCCCTGGCGCACGGTGGCGGGCAACGTGGCGCTGGCACTGGAGGCGGCCGGCGTGCCGAAGCAGCAGCATGCGCCGCGCATCGCCGAGGTGCTGGCCAAGGTCGGGCTCGCTGGGCATGCGCAGAAGTTCCCGGTGCAGCTCTCCGGCGGTATGCAGCAGCGCACCCAGATCGCGCGCTGCCTGGCGCAGCAGCCCGAGCTGATGATGATGGACGAGCCCTTCGGCGCGCTGGATGCGCTCACGCGCCAGAGTCTGCAGGACGAGCTCGCGCGGCTGGTGCGCGAGGACGGGCTCACCGTGCTCTTCGTCACGCACGACCTGGAAGAGGCCATCTACCTCGGCGATCGCGTCATCGCGCTGCAGGCCGACCCGGGCCCGGGTCGGCCCAGCCTGGCGCGCATGATCGAGGTGAACATTCCGCGGCCGCGCGACCAGCTCACGGCCAAGGAGCATCCCGAGTTCCTGCGCCTGCGGCGCGAGCTCTTCGCCTTCATCGAGCAGAGCCATGACTGACGAAGGCGCAAGGCGCGGCTTGCTCCCGCTGGTGCGGCCCTGGGTCTTCCCGGCCCTCCTGCTCGGCCTCTTCGAGTGGTACGCGCGCCGCGCCGCGGCGCTGGGCAGCGAGGCGCTGGCGCCGCCGAGCGCCGCGCTCGAGGCCCTTGCCGGCGCGGCCCTCGACGGCTCGCTGTGGCAGGCCACCGGCTTCACGCTGGGCACGGCCGCGCTGGGCCTGCTGGTGGGCGCCGTGCTCGGCATCGCACTGGGCATCGTGCTGGGGCTGTCGCGCCGCGCCGCGCAGCTGGGCGGGTTCTCCATCGAGGTGCTGCGGCCGGTGCCCTCGGTCGCGCTGATCCCCTTGTCGATGCTGATGTTCGGCTTCGGCGTGCGCATGGAGCTCGCCATCGTCGCCTTCGCCACCTTCTGGCCGATGCTGGTCCTGGTGCAGTCGGCGGTGCAGCAGGTGGAGCCGCGCCTGCTCGAGCTCAGCCGCGTGCTCGGCCTCTCGGCGCGCGACCGCGCCTTCAAGATCGTGCTGCCGGCCATCGTGCCGCGCCTCTTCGTCGCGCTGCGCCTCGGCGTGGCGGTGGCGCTGGTGGTCGCGGTCACGGTGGAGATCGCGGCCAATCCCCACGGCATGGGCTACGCGATGATGATCGCGCAGCAGAGCTTCGACCCGGCGCTGATGCTGGCCTGGCTGGGCTGGATCGGCGTCGTGGGCTTCGCGCTCAACGCGGCCACGCTGCGGCTGCAACGGCATGTGGCGCGGCGCATGGGGAGCGCGCCATGACAAGCCGGGCCGCCCCCAAGGCGAATGCCGCAGCCCAGGGCGAAGGCAGTTCGTTGGCCGCGCGCATCCACGGCTGGTTCGGCTCGACGGCCCTGCTTGCAGCGCTGGTCGCGCTGTGGTGGCTGGCGAGCAACGCAGGCTGGGTCAGCCGCGTCTTCCTGCCGACCCCGCAAGCCACGTTCGCCAGCCTGGCCGAGGGCTTGAACTTCGGCGGCAGCGGCAACGGGGAGCTGCTGGCCTTCACCGGCGCCACGGTGCTGCGCATGCTGGAGGGCTGGCTCCTGGCCTCGCTGTTCGGCGTGCTGCTGGGCGCGGCCATCGGCGTCTCGCCGGCCGTGCGGGCCTGGGTGCAGCCCACGCTGGAATTCGTCCGGCCGCTGCCGGCCTCGGCCCTGCTGCCGCTGGCGATCTCGATCTTCGGCCTCAATCCGGGCATGGTGCTCTTCGTGGTCGCCTTCGGTGCCATGTGGCCGGTGCTGCTGGCCACCGTGCACGGCTTCGCGGCGGTCGAGCCGCGCCTCGCGGAAGTCGCGCGCTGCCTGCAGATGCCGCGCGCCGCCTTCATCTGGAAGATCGGGCTGCCCAACGCGATGCCGGACATCCTGGCCGGCATGCGGCTGGCGTTGACCATCTCGCTCATCGTGGCGGTGGTCGGCGAGATGATCGCCTCGCAAAGCGGCCTGGGCCAGGCGATCCTGCTCGCGGCGCGCGCCTTTCGGGCGAGCGATCTCTTCGCGGGGATCGTGCTGCTGGGCCTGATCGGCTTCGCGAGCAATGCGATGTTGGCCTTCGCCGAGAACAAGCTGCTGCGCTGGCAGCGCCCCTGAAGAAAAGGAACTCCCATGACCCGCACATTCGTCGACCTGTCGATCTTTCTGGAGAACGACGTGCTCTCCGATCCGCCGGCCTTCGCGCCGAAGATCCAGTACTTCACGCACGAACAGACCTACGAGCAGATCGAGCCCTTCTTTCCCGGCCTCAAGAAGGAAGACCTGCCCGACGGCGAAGGCTGGGCCGTGGAGTTCGTGCAGCTCTCGACCCACAACGGCACGCACCTCGATGCGCCTTATCACTTCCACTCGACCATGGACAAGGCGCTCGGCGACAAGAAGCCCGCGATTGCGATCCACGACGTGCCGCTCGAATGGTGCTTCCAGCCCGGCGTGAAGCTGGACTTCCGCCATTTCGAGGACGGCTATGTGGTCACGGCGGATGACGTGGACGCCGAGCTCAGGCGCATCGGGCACACGCTCAAGCCCCTGGAGATCGTGGTGGTCAACACGCGCGCGGGCTCGCGCTACGGCCACGCCGACTACGTCTCTGCCGGCGCCGGCATGGGCTACGGGGCCACCATGTACCTGCTGGAGCGCGGGGTGCGCCTCACCGGCACCGACGCCTGGAGCTGGGATGCGCCCTTCGTCCATACCGCGAAGAAATACGGCGAATCGAAAGACGCCTCGCTGATCTGGGAGGGCCACAAGGCCGGCCGCGACATCGGCTACTGCCATCTCGAAAAACTGCACAACCTCGAGGCGCTGCCGGCCGACGGCTTCTTCATCAGCTGCTTTCCGCACAAGATCCGCGGCGCCTCGGCGGGCTGGACGCGCGCGGTCGCGATCTTCGACGACGCGCTGATGGCCAGCGCGGGATGAACGCCATGCTCAACCACACGCACGACCCGGCCGCGCGCAGCTGGCTGGACTCGGCGCAGGCCGAGGGCAGCGATTTCCCGATCCAGAACCTGCCCTACGCGGTGTTCCGCCGCACCGGCAGCAGCGAGCCCTACCGCGGCGGCATCGCCATCGGCGACCAGGTGCTGGACCTCGGCGCCCTCGCCGTCGGCCGGCAGCTCGAAGGCGCTGCGCTCGATGGGGCGCGCGCCTGCGCCACCTCGGCGCTCAACGATTTTTTTGCGCTCGGCCCCGGCGTGTGGCGTGCGCTGCGCCATGCCGTGTTCGCGCTGCTGAAGGACGACGCGGCCCCCGAGCTTGCCGAGGGCGTGCGCGGCTGCCTGGTCCCGCAGGCCGAGGCCGAGTTCAAGCTGCCCGCGAACGTCGGCGACTACACCGACTTCTACACTTCGATCGACCATGCGCTCAACGTCGGGCGGCTGTTGCGTCCGGAGGACCCGATCACGCCCAACTTCCAGTGGATACCGATCGCCTACCACGGCCGCGCCTCCACGCTGGGCGTGAGCGGCCAGCGCTTCCACCGCCCGATGGGACAGGCCCTGCCGCCGGGCGCGAAGGCGCCGGTCTACGGGCCTTGCGCGCGGCTGGACTACGAGCTCGAGCTCGCGATCTACATCGGCAAGGGCAATGCACCCGGCGAGCCGATTCCGCTGGCGAAGGCGGAGCAGCACATCTTCGGCATCGGCTTGCTCAACGACTGGTCGGCGCGCGACATCCAGTTCTGGGAGATGGCGCCGCTCGGCCCCTTCCTGGCCAAGAATTTCGCGACCACGGTCTCGCCGTGGATCGTGACGCTGGAGGCGCTGGCGCCCTACCGCCTGCCGTGGACGCGTCCTGCGCAGGACCCGCAGCCGCTGCCCTACCTGGAAGACGAGAGCAATCGCGCGGCCGGCGCCATCGACATCCGTCTCGAGGTGTGGCTGGAGAGCGAGAAGGCACGTGCCGAGGGCAGCGGCCCGGCCCGCCTGTCGTCCACCAGCTTCAAGCACCAGTACTGGAGCATCGCGCAGATGGTGGCACACCACACGGTGGGCGGCTGCAGCCTCAACGCGGGCGACCTGTTCGGCAGCGGCACCATCTCGGGCCCGGGGCCGGGCGAGGCCGGCGCGATCATCGAGCTCACGCGCGGGGGTCAGATGCCCATCGCGCTGCCCACCGGCGAGGAACGCCGCTTCCTCGAGGACGGCGACGCGGTGATGCTGCGCGGCTGGTGCGAGAAGCCGGGCCATGCGCGCATCGGCTTCGGCGAAAGCCGGGGGATGGTGCTGCCTGTGCGGGCTTGAGCGGCTCAGCGTTGGACGAGGCGCGCCAAGCCTTCTTGTACGCCGACGATGGCGATACCTCCGTGGTTGCCGATCGTCAGGAGGTGCTTGTCCCCCGAGATGATTGCGTCCACCTGGCCAGCCACCGCTGCGGCGATGACGTGGTCGTCATCGGCATCGCCGGACACGACACGCAGGACTTCCCCGGGCTCGACCAGTGTGACGATGCGCTCGTATCCCCGCATCAGGGTGGAGGTATCCGTTCCCAACAGCGCCAGTCGTCGTGTGAACTTCGCGTACTCCAGGGTGTGGCGGAGTTCCGCCAGTAGTACCGGGCTGCTGAGGAGCTCGACCCCATCCTCCAGTGCCTGCTCCAGCAGGCGCCAGGGCGGGCCGCGCCATAGCAGTGCACCCACGACGACGTTGGTATCGAGCAGCAGCCGCTGACTGCGCGTACTCCCGGGCTGCGCCATCAGTTGGCGTTGCGTTGGCGATGCTGGACGCGAACGCCACGCACGGTGTCGACGATCTCCTGTTCAGTCTCGGGCGTGAGTTCCTCGGCGGGGAGCCGATCGTGCACCGCGCGCAGGCTCTCGAAGGCTTCGCGGCGCAGTTGCGAACGCAACAGGGCTTCCATCTTCTGCGGGTCCAGCAGGCCCGCACTGCGGGCTTGCTGGACCAGCTGATCGGGGAGGTCAATGTGCACGGTAGTCATAGCATCCTCGCGCAGGAAATGCGTGTGTCAGTCGTCGGTTGTACCGCAATTGCCCGACATATTTCTGATCGAGCCCCAAAAGGCTGAAGAACAGGCATTGTCAAGCGGCGGCATCGAAGCGGGGTTTCGTGCCGGCGCGAAAACAGGCATGCTCGATGCTCGTGCCGCAAACGATGAACGACGTCGACGCACGCTCATCCACTTGCACATGCCCTCTTCCCCACTCCCTCACTGGACTTCAGAGCTCCGCTTTCGCATCCGTCATCTGCTGGCCCTGAAGATCGTCGGCGTCACGGTCTTCACCTGGCTCTTCTTCATCGGCTACTTCCAACTGCTGCGCCATCCGGTCAATGCGATGGCCGTGATGCCGCTCACGGCGCTCGACCGGCTGGTCCCCTTCCAGCCGGAGATGCTCATCGCGTATTTCTCGCTGTGGTTCTACGTGGGCCTGGCGCCCGGGCTGCAGCGCAACTTCAGCGAGCTGGTGGTCTATGGCCTTTGGGTCGGCGCGCTGTGCCTCAGCGGACTGGCCCTGTTCCACTTCTGGCCGACGCAGGTGCCGCCGCTCATGGCCGGCAGCTCGGACTTCCCCGGCTTCGCGCTGTTGCAAGGGGTGGACGCGCCCGGCAACGCCTGCCCTTCGATGCACGTGGCCGTCGCGATCTTCACCGCCATCCGGGTGGACGACGTGCTGCACCGCGCGCGCGCGCCCCTGTCGATGCGCCTCGGCAACTGGCTCTGGTTCGCCGCGATCGCGTATTCGACGCTGGCCGTGAAGCAGCACGTGGTGCTGGACGCACTGGCCGGCGCGCTGCTGGGCATCGCCTTTGCATGGCCGTCGATGCGCTGGCGGCCCATGCCGGGCACCAGGGCCCCTGCAGTCTTCGGGGGAGCGGATATCATCCCTCACAGATGACCCCTTGGCCTCCCGTGAAGACGGACACCGCCCAATGAGTTCGCTGAAAGAATTACAGGTTCTGATCCAAGAGAAATACGGCCTCGACCCCGCGGCGCTCGACCCCCACGCGTCGATGCGCGACAAGGGCCTGGATTCACTGACACTGGTCGAATTCGTGTTCGCCGTCGAAGACCATTTCAAGATCTCGATGCCCGACCAGGATGTGAACGTCGACACGCTGGCCGACCTGGCCGCCGTGGTCGACAAGACCCTGGCCGCACAGGCCGCATCCGCCCAGGCCAGGTGAGCGCCGTGCAGGTCGCCGTCACCGGGCTGGGCGTCGTGAGCCCGCACGGCGACGACACGGGCGCGATGTTCGACGCGCTGATGCGCGGCGAGTCGGCCGTCCAGCCCGTCTTCACCGATCTGCCCAAGCCTACCGCCGCCGCGCTCGCGCCCTTCGACGCCGCCCGCTGGTTCACCAAGCTTCAGCTGGCCGGCGTCGACCGCGTGAGCCAGCTCGCCGTGGCGGCGGCCGAGCTCGCGGTGCAGGACGCGGGCGCGCCGGGCGATGCCGATCCCGAACGCATCGGCGTCTACGCCGGCTGCGGCATGGGCGGCGCCGCCGCGCTCGAAGCCGCCTACCGCGGCGCCAATGCGCGCATGCCGCCGCTGACGATTCCCGCCTTCATGCCCAACGCGCCGGCCGCACACGTGGCGATGCGCCGGCGGGCGCAAGGCCCGGTGCTCACCTATTCGGTGGCCTGCGCATCATCCGGCGTCGCCATCGCCGAAGCGGCCAAGGCCGTGCAGCGCGGCGAGGTCGACATCGCCATCGCCGGCGGCAGCGAGGCGCTGGTCGTGCCCGGCGTCGTGCTCGCCTGGCAGGCGATGCAGACCCTGGCCTCCTTCGCGCCCGGCGAGGCGGCGCGCGCGGTCCGTCCCTTCGCGAGCGACCGCAGCGGCTTCGCGCTCGGCGA
>DATFFA010000208.1:0-19038 GCA_035250605.1 Variovorax sp.
CGACAGCCTGCTGCAGGCCCAGGCCGCCGGACTGCCGGGCAAGGTCAGCATCCGCGTCGAGGCGCCGGCATCGGGACCGCTGCCCGCCTGCGATGCGCTCGAGGCCTTCCTGCCGCGCGGCGCCGCGGTGTGGGGCCGGGTGACGGTCGGCCTGCGCTGCCATTCGGAGCAGAAGCCCTGGACGCGCTACGTGCTGGCCCGCGTGGCGGTCGAGGGACGCTACTTCCTGGCCGCGCGCAACATCGATACGGGCCAGCCCCTGGGCGCCAGCGACTTCATCGCACGCGACGGCGATCTCACCGCGCTGCCGCGTTCGGTCGTGACCGACGCCGCCGAACTGCAGGGCGTGGTGGCCGCCAACCGCATTGCGGCCGGCGCGCCGCTCAGGCGCGAACTGATGCGCGGCGTGGCGGTGATCCAGCAGGGCCAGACCATCAAGGTTGTTGCCGAAGGCCCGGGCTACGTCGTCAGCACCGAAGCACGCGCGATGACCAGCGCCAGCGCTGGCGCCGCTGTGCGGGCCAAGACGGTGGACGGCCGCGTGGTCAGCGGCGTGGCCGACGAGGAAGGGCAGATCCGCCTGCCGCAGTAGCCGCATTCATGGAGCGATGCGCACTGCCCTAAAGTTCTGGCCCGAACTGCCGATACATCAGGCAGCCCTTTGAGGAACCATCTTGAAAATCGATCCATTCGCCCCTTCGGCCACACCGCTCCCCCGAACGAACAAGGGCGCATCGTCCTCGCCCGCCAGCGGCGCCGATGCCGTCCAGGGCGGCAGGAACGCGGTGCAGCTCTCGTCGGCCCAGGTGCATTCGATGCCCGAGGCCCCCAACGCCGACTTCGACGCGGCGCGCGTCGCCTCGATCCGCGAGGACATCCGGGCCGGGCGCTATGAGATCCACCCCGACCGGATCGCCCGCGGCCTGCTCGCCAGCGTGCGCGATCTGCTCCACGAAAACGGAAAGTTCTGAACGCCATGCTGGTCCACCTGTTGGCCGAAAAGACCTGTGTCGAGGAATTCCTGTCGGTACTGGAGCAGGAGGCGCTGGCCATGAAGAACGGCCTCTTCGCCGAGCTGCCGCTGCTCACCGGGCGCAAGGCGGGCCTGCTGGACCGCATGGCGGCACTCGACCAGGCGCGCGAATCGGCCCAGGTGGCGCGGGGTTTCGAGCCCGGGCGCGCGGGTGCCGATGCCGCCGCCGCGGCGGACGGCGAGGCCTCGCTTGCCGCCTGGACGGCGCTGGTCGAACTGGCGCAGCAGGCCAAGGCCTGCAACCGCCGCAACGGCTCGATGGTGTACAGCCAGCTCGACTTCACGCAGGACGCACTGCACTACCTGCAGGCCAGCGCGCAGCCCTTCTACGGGCCGGACGGCATCCGCAAGGCCGCCAGCGCCGCGGGAACGCGGCTGGCGGTGGGCTGACCCGCAAACCTACTTGCGGGTCTTGCCCGACTTGGGCGGCGCCTCGAACAGGTCCGAGAAGAACGACGGATTCACCTCGCCGGAGTCCTTGGCCGGGGGACTCGGCTCGGCGGACGGAAGCTCCTGGAAGTCCGACGACGCGAAGTGCGGCGGCACATACACCCCGTGCTCGTCCCGCCTGACCAGGCCGCGGCGCTCCAGGTCCCGCATGGTCTTGTTGACCTGCATCCTGGATAGCCCCGAATAGGAGGCGATGACCGACTGGGTGATGCGCTTGTCGTAGCCGCCGTCGGTGCCCGGCGCCAGAACGGTGAGCTCGTGCAGGATGCGGCTGATGAGCCGCTCCGACGAGGCCGATGAAATCTGCCGGATCTGCCTGCGCAGCACCGTGGTGCGCTTCATCACCACGTCGAGCAGGCCCATCGTCACGGCCGGATGGCGGTCGCACAGCGCCTTGAATTCCAGCGTGGGCACCAGGTACAGCGAGGTGGGCAAGGCCGCCACCAAGGTCGCGCCGGCCTGGTAGCGCTCCTCGATCAGGGCCGAGTTCAGGAAGAAGTCGTCCTGCCGGATGAAGTCGGTCGTGACGTCGCCGCTGTCTTCGCTCCCCTGCACCACCACCCGCAGCAGGCCCGTGGCCACGCAGTAGATGCGGTCCGACCACTCGTCCGCACCCAGCACGACTTCGTTGCGCCGGTAGGACCGAAGTTCGATGCGCTGAACGAAAGCTGCACGCTCATCCGGGGGAACGCTGGCAATAAGAGGATGCAAATACATCTGTACCGTCCATGGGCTGCCTTGCCGCATATTGGCTCAAAGCGGCTGCCTGCAACTCTTTCCGCTTTCTAAATGTGAATATTTACCAGATGAGACTCATATACTAACAGTCGGTAACATCTGGACACGCAACATCATCGCATGACTTGGCGAAAACTACTTGCGCCAGCCGTCCGAGACCAGCCATTGGCTTGTACCGCACGCGACAACGAGCGCCGCGTAGGTGGCCATGGCGCCGTCGCGGCCCGCAAGGACCACGCCACCCAGCAGCACCAGCGCGCCCACGCCCGAATTGATCGCGCCCTGGGCCCACCATGCCCTGCCGCCCGTCTTGCGCCGGAAGACCCGGCCCATGAGCGCGCACAGGAAGCCGACGGCCAGCGCGGGCGCCACGAAGTTCAGCAGGTGGTTGAGCAGATCCAGCAGCGACATGGGTAGAGATGGGTATCGAGGAGGGCCGCCGTGGGACCGCCGGATAGGAACAAGGGCGCTCGCGGCGCCCTTGTCCTCTGTGGATTCGCATGCGGCCAAGCCCCTCGGCAGCCGCACGGCTCCTGCTGATTTTATAATCAGTGGATATGTCAGTCTGGACCCTGGGCCTGAACCACACGACCGCGCCACTCGATCTGCGCGGTCGTTTCGCGTTCGCGCTCGATCAGCTGGCACCCACGCTGCAGAGCCTGCGCAGTTCGTTCGCCAGCGGGCGCCATCCGCAGGTCGAAGCCGCGATCATTTCCACCTGCAACCGCACCGAGATCTACTGCGCCGCCGAGCATGCCGCGCTCGACCACACGGTCGGCTGGCTGGCCGAAAGCGGCGGCGTCGCGCCGGCGCTGCTGCGCTCGCATGCCTACACCCTGCACGACGACGAGGCCGCGCGCCACGTCTTCCGCGTGGCCAGCGGGCTCGATTCCATGGTGCTCGGCGAGGCCCAGATCCTCGGCCAGATGAAAGACGCCGTGCGCGCGGCCGAAACCGTTGGCGCGCTCGGCAGCACGCTCAACCAGCTGTTCCAGCGCTCCTTCGCGGTGGCGAAGGAAGTGCGCACCGCCACCGAGATCGGGGCGCATTCCATCAGCATGGCCGCGGCGGCCGTCCGGCTGGCCGGCCAGCTGTTCGAGGACCTGCACCAGACACGCGTGCTGTTCGTCGGCGCGGGCGAGATGATCGACCTGGCCGCCACGCATTTCGCGGCCAAGGATCCGAAGGCCATCGCCATTGCCAACCGCACGCTCGAGCGCGGCGAAAAGCTGGCCTCGCGCTTCGGCGGCGAGGCGATGCGGCTGGCCGACCTGCCGAGCCGGCTGGCCGAGTTCGACATCGTGGTGAGCTGCACCGCCAGCACGCTGCCGATCATCGGCCTGGGCGCCGTCGAGCGCGCACTCAAGGCCCGCAAGCACCGCCCGATGTTCATGGTCGACCTGGCCGTGCCGCGCGACATCGAGCCCGAAGTGAAGGCGCTCGAAGACATCTACCTGTACACCGTGGACGACCTCGCCCAGGTGGTGCAGCAGGGCCAGGCCAACCGCCAGGCCGCCGTGGCGCAGGCCGAGGTCATCATCGACGCCGGCGTGCAGAGCTTCATGCACTGGCTGGGCCAGCGCGGCACCGTGCCATTGATCCAGCAGCTCAATGCCCAGGCCGACGAATGGCGCACCGCCGAAATGGCCCGCGCGCGCAAGCTGCTGGCCAGGGGCGAATCGGTCGATGCGGTGCTCGAGGCCATGTCGCGCGGGCTCACGCAAAAACTGCTGCACGGCGCCATGGCCGAACTGCACGCGGGCGACGCCGCATCGCGCGAACACACCGCGCAGACCATCTCGCGCCTGTTCCTGCGCAAAGAGCGTTAGCGACGCTCGCCAGCGGCCCGGCCCCGCCGGCTGCGGTTCCACATGCGCCCTGCCGCGGCAGCGCGGCGCCCTTCCCCATTTTTCCGAGCTCCTTTCCGCCGTGAAGACCTTTCTGCGCCACCAACTCGAACGCTACGCCCAGCGCCTGGGCGAACTCGACTTCCTGCTTTCGCGCGAAGACATCATGAGCGACATGGCGCAGTACCGCACCATCTCGCGCGAGCATGCCGAGATCACGCAGATCGCAGGCCGCTACGAGCGCTACAAGCAGCGCGAAGCCGACATCGCCGGCGCGGCCGAGATGCTCGACGACCCCGACATGGCCGAGATGGCCCGTGAAGAAATCGCCGCCGCGCAGGCCGAGCTCGTGCAGCTCGAGGAAGAGCTGCAGCGCCTGCTGCTGCCCAAGGACCCGGACGACGCGCGCAACGCCTTCCTCGAGATCCGCGCCGGCACCGGCGGCGACGAATCGGCACTGTTCGCGGGCGACCTGCTGCGCATGTACACGCGCTACTGCGAGCGCGCCGGCTGGCGCTGCGAAGTGGTGAGCGAAAGCGAGAGCGAGCTCGGCGGCTACAAGGAAGTGGTGATCCGCATCGCGGGCGACGAGGTCTTCGGCCGCCTGCGCTTCGAATCGGGCGGCCACCGCGTGCAGCGCGTGCCGGCCACCGAGACCCAGGGCCGCATCCACACCAGCGCCTGCACCGTCGCCGTGCTGGCCGAGCCCGACGAAACCGTGGCGGTGCAGATCAACCCGGCCGACCTGCGCATCGACACCTACCGCGCGAGCGGCGCCGGCGGCCAGCACATCAACAAGACCGACTCGGCCGTGCGCATCACGCACATTCCGACCGGCATCGTGGCCGAGTGCCAGGACGACCGCAGCCAGCACCGCAACAAGGCCAAGGCGCTGCAGGTGCTGTCGGCCCGCATCCAGGAGAAGGAGCGCAGCGAGCGCGCCGCCAAGGATGCGGCGCTGCGCAAGGGCCTGATCGGCAGTGGCGACCGCAGCGACCGCATCCGCACCTACAACTTCCCGCAGGGGCGGCTCACCGACCACCGCATCAACCTCACGCTCTACAAGCTGCAGACCATCATGGAAGGCGACCTGGGCGAGGTGCTGAACGCCCTGCGTGCCGCGCGCGAGGCCGAGCAGCTGGCCGAGCTGGAAGCCAGCTTGCCGGCATGAAGCACGAGGACGGCCGCTCGCCATCGACCGCGGCGCAGATGCTGGCCGCGGCCGCGGCGATGGGTATCGAGCGGCTCGACGCGCAACTGCTGCTGCTGCACGTGCTGGACCGGCCCTCGGGTGACCGCGCCTGGCTGCTGGCGCACGACACCGACAAGCTGGACGACCACATCTGGCCCGCCTTCGGGCGGCTGTGCGCCCGCCGCGTGGCGGGCGAGCCCGTGGCTTACCTGGTGGGCGAGAAGGAATTCCACGGCCTCGGCCTGCAGGTCGACGCACGCGTGCTGGTGCCCCGGCCCGACACCGAGACCCTGGTCGAGTGGGCACTGCAGTGCCTGCAGGGCCGCACGGCACCCACGGTGCTCGATCTGGGTACCGGCAGCGGCGCCATCGCGCTGGCGATCGGGCATGCCCGGCCCGATGCGCGGGTTGCAGCGGTCGACCGCAGCGCCGCGGCCCTGGCGGTGGCCCGCGCCAACGCGCAGCGCTTGGGGCTGGCCGTCCGGTTCGCCGAGGCCGACTGGCTGGAAGGTGCCGACGCGGACCTGGACCTGGTGGTTTCCAACCCGCCCTATGTCGCCGCCGGCGACCCGCACCTCGCCGCCCTGCGCCACGAGCCTTTGGGCGCACTGGTGTCGGGCGCGGACGGGCTGGACGACATCCGCCGCATCGTCGAAGACGCGCCCGCACATCTGCGCCAAGGCGGCTGGCTGCTGCTCGAGCACGGCTACGACCAGGCGGCTGCGGTGCGCGCCCTGCTCGCGCGGCGCGGCTTCGCCGAGGTGCAAAGCCGCGATGACCTGGCAGGCATCGCGCGCTGCTCGGGCGGGATCTGGCGGGCGGTGAAATAATCCGCCCAACTCATTTTTTGGAGAGGCCCATGTCCGAAGTCCAGCAGCGCATCGACGATCTCGTCAAGACCAACGATCTCGTGCTCTTCATGAAGGGCAACGCCAGTTTCCCGATGTGCGGGTTCTCGGGCCGCGCGATCCAGATCCTCAAGGCGGTGGGCGTCGACACCCGCACGCTGAAGACCGTCAATGTGCTCGAGGACGAGGGCATCCGCCAGGGCATCAAGGAATACAGCAACTGGCCGACCATCCCGCAGCTCTACGTCAAGGGCGAGTTCGTCGGCGGCTCGGACATCCTGATGGAGATGTACGAATCGGGCGAGCTGCAGCAGATGCTCAACGGCAGCCCCGCTTGAATGTTGCTCGCCCCCAGGTTGCCCGCACTTCGTGTCGGGCGCCCACCCCCTACCGGGGGCAACACCAGCGGCCCGGCCCTTCGCCGGCTCAGGACAGGCCAAGGCCGGTTCCGCGGTGTTGTTGCTCGCCCCCAGGTTGCCCGCACTTCGTGTCGGGCACCGACCCCCTACTGGGGGCAACACCAACGGGCCTGGCTTCGCGGGCCATGAGGGCGCACCATGAGCCACGAACATTCGGATCATGACCACGCATTCGATGCCTCCGCCTGGAAGCACGACGGCGTGCGGGTGATCCCCGGCAACCAGCTCGACACGAATACCGCGCAGACGCCGGGCATGAACCGCGCCGCAGCCATCAACTTCGCGCGCGTCGGCGCGCAGAAGCTCTGGGCCGGCACCGTGACCATCCACCCCGATGCGAAGACCGGAGCCCATCACCACGGCCACCTGGAATCCGTGATCTACGTGGTGCGCGGGCGTGCCCGCATGCGCTGGGGCGAGCACCTCGAGTTCACGGCCGAGGCCGGCCCGGGCGACTTCATCTACGTGCCGCCCTACGTGCCGCACCAGGAAATCAACGCCAGCCCGACCGAAGCCCTGGAATGCGTGCTGTGCCGCAGCGACGGCGAGGCGGTGGCCGTGAACCTCGACATCGAGCCGGTCGAGAAACCGGAATCCGTGCTGTGGGTCGACCCGACCCATCCGAAAGGCGGCGTCTGAGGCCTCCTGGCGCCTTCTCTCAAAAGCCTGCGAAGCGAGAAAACATAGACAAGCGCCGACACCGGGCACGGCTTATGCTGTGCAAAAGTGTGTGCTATCGGAGGTGTCCATGGATTCCCGCTCAACCCGCGACCTGGTTCCAGCATCCACGTCGTCCTTCCAGCTGCCGGTGGCGCACTTGCGCAGCGTGTTCCGCACGCACGATGTCGAGCGCAAGCTCGCCAAGCTCCCCGAACGCGACCACGAACACCTGCGGACCACCTACGAGCGCATGCTCGAGCGCGGTCCCGAACGCTTCCAGGTCAAGCCCAGCGGCGTGCCCGAGATGGCCGCCCTCTATGCCGAGCTGCCCAACTTCACCGACGTGCTCGACGACGTGCGGCGCCATGTCGCGCTGGCGCAGGACAGCCGCGACGGCCTGGAGGTCACGCCCATGCTGCTGCTCGGGCCGCCCGGCATCGGCAAGACCCATTTCGCCAAGCGGCTGGCCGAGCTGCTGGGCACCGGCATGTCGCTGGTGCCGATGAGCTCGATGACCGCCGGGTGGCTGCTCTCGGGCGCCTCCTCGCAGTGGAAGGGCGCCAAGCCCGGCAAGGTGTTCGAGGCCCTGGTCGATGGGCAGTACGCCAACCCGGTGATGGTGGTCGACGAGATCGACAAGGCCGGTGCCGACGTGCAGTACGACCCGCTGGGCGCGCTCTACAGCTTGCTGGAGCACGACACCGCCCATGCCTTCGTCGACGAGTTCGCCGAGGTGCCGATCGACGCCAGCCAGGTGATCTGGGTGACGACGGCCAACGACGTGCGCGGCATTCCCGAGCCGATCCTCAACCGGATGAACGTGTTCGAGATCGACGCGCCCTCGCCCGAGGCGGCGCGGCAGATCGCGCGCCAGCTCTATGCCTCGATCCGCGAGGGCCACGACTGGGGCCGCCGGCTGGCCGAGGAACCTTCGGCCGACGTACTCGACCAGCTGGCCGCGCTGGCGCCGCGCGAGATGCGGCGCGCGCTGATGACCGGCTTCGGCAATGCCCGCCTGGCCGGGCGCGATGAGGTGCACGTCGAGGACTTGCCGCGCACCGGCCCGGGCCGCAGCCGCATCGGCTTCGTGCAGTAGCGCGGCGGCGCCGGGTGCTGCTCACGGGAGTACCTCGCCTTCGCCTTCGGCTGCGGTGCTATTCGCCTTCGGAGCGGCCGTGCGGCTCATGGCACCATGTCGGTCTTCCCCGGCCGACCCATGACGCTGACCCAAAGCCTCCTCATCATCGCCCTCCTGATCGCGACCAGCGCCTTCTTCTCGCTGGCCGAGATCTCCCTGGCGGCCTCGCGCCGCCTGCGGCTGCGACAGATGGCCGACGAGGGCGATGCGCGCGCGGAGCGCGTGCTGCGCATCCAGGAACAGCCGGGCCACTACTTCACCGTGGTCCAGATCGGGCTCAATGCCGTGGCCATCCTCGGAGGCGTGGTCGGCGAAGGTTCGCTCAGTCCCTACTTCGCGCGGCTCTTCGAGCTCTGGTTCACGGTCCAGACAGCGCAGACTGCCGCGTTCCTGGCTTCCTTCGTCACCATCATCGCGGTGTTCCTGGTGTTCGCCGACCTGTTCCCCAAGCGCCTGGGCATGAACGACCCGGAGCGCCTGGCGATGCGCATGGTCGGTCCGATGCAGATGCTGATCACCGTGATGAAGCCGCTGGTCTGGCTGTTCACCCACTGCACCGACCTGCTCTTCAAGCTGCTGGGCTTGCCCATGCAGCGCGACGACAAGATCACCTCGGCCGACATCCTGGCCATGACCGAGGCCGGCGCCCGCGCCGGCATCCTGGCCGTGCGCGAGCAGCAGGTGATCGCCAACGTGTTCGAGCTCGACACGCGCCTGGTGAGCAGCGTGATGACCTCGCGCGACCGCATCGCCTGGTTCCAGAAGGACGACCCCGAGGCAGTGCTGCGCGCCCGCATCGTGGCCGAGCCCTTCTCGGCCTACCCGGTGTGCGAGGGCGACATCGACCACGTGCTGGGCTACGTGGACGCCAAGGACATGTTCCAGCGCGTGCTCAGCGGCCAGCCCCTGGCGTTCGGCCAGGGGCTGCCATTGCACAAGGCGCTGATCATTCCCGACCGCCTCTCGCTCACCGAGGTGCTGGAGCAGTTCCAGCAGGCGCACGAGGACTTCGCGATCATCGTCAACGAGTACGCGCTGGTGGTGGGCGTGATCACGCTCAACGATGTGATGAGCACGGTCATGGGCGACCTGGTCGGCGTGCAGGACGAGGAGCAGCAGATCGTCCGGCGCGACGAGAACTCATGGCTGATCGACGGCGTGACGCCGATCCAGGACGTGCAGCGTGCCCTCGACATCGACGAGCTGCCGCATGCCGACGAGTACGAGACCTTGGCCGGCTTCCTGATGGTGATGCTGCGCCGCGTGCCCAAGCGCACCGACACCGTGAGCTGGGGCGGCTTCACCTTCGAGGTGATGGACGTGGACAGCCACCGCATCGACCAGGTGATGGTCACGCGCGGCGGCGCGGTGGTCGCCACGCCCGCGGCCCTGGTGGGCTAGCCGCGGTCGTCGCGGCGGTCGTTGAAGACCCAGAGCCGCTGGTTGGAGAACACGGCGTTCGGGTATGGCGCCCGGCCGCGGCTGCCGTTGTAGCGGCCCAGCGTCATGAACAGATCGCCGGCCTCGCGATCGAGGTAATGGCGCAGGATCACGCAGCCGAAGCGCAGGTTGGTCTGCATCCGGAAAAGGGTCGAAGAGTCCCCGTTGCCGATCACGCGCGTCCAGAAGGGCATCACCTGCATGAGGCCGCGGGCGCCGGCACTCGACACGGCGAACTTGCGGAAATTGCTTTCGACCTGGATGAGGCCGAGCACCAGGCTGACTTCCAGACCTGCACGCTTGCTCTCGTACCACACGGTCTGAAGGAACTCGATGCGCTCCTGATGCCCAGGAATCTTCTTCTTCAGACGCTCGCTCATTTCACCCAGCCAGCGCAGGAAGGCGAGACGCGAGGCGGTGTCGCTGAATTCCGGCTTCGGCGGGGCGCTGCTGCGGATGGCCATGCTCAGGGCGTTGCGCACCGAGTCGATCAGGGGCTCCTCGATCTGCGCGCCGGCATGGGCGCGGCCCGGCAGCAGCGAGAGCGGCAGCGCTCCGGCGGCAGCGCCCGCCAACAGGCACGAGCGCCGGGACAGGCTCATGCAGCCAGCTTGCCCTTGATGAACCCAGCGACCTCGGCCACGGCCACCTTGGTGGCTGCCGTGTCGCGCCGGTGCTGGTACTCGAACTGGCCGTCCTTCAGCCCGCGATCGGAGATGACCACGCGGTGCGGCACGCCGATCAGCTCCCAGTCGGCGAACATGGCGCCGGGACGCTCCCCGCGGTCGTCGAGCAGCACGTCGACACCGGCGCCCAGCAGCTCGCCGTAAAGCGCCTCGGCTGCCTGCCGGACCTCCGCGCTGCGGTCCATGCCGATCGGGCACAGCACCACGGTGAAGGGCGCGATGGCGTCGGGCCAGATGATCCCGCGCTCGTCGTTGTTCTGCTCGATCGCGGCGGCCGGCAGGCGCGAGATGCCGATGCCGTAGCAGCCCATCTCGAGGAACTGCGGCTTGCCCGACTCGTCGAGGAAAGTCGCGTTCATGGGCTTGCTGTACTTGGTGCCGAGCACGAACACGTGGCCGATCTCGATGCCGCGCTCGATCGCCAGCACGCCCTTGCCGTCGGGCGAGAGGTCGCCGGCAACGACGTTGCGCAGGTCGGCCACCAACTCGGGCTCGGGCAGGTCGCGGCCCCAGTTGACGCCGGTCATGTGAAAGTCGAGCTCGTTGGCGCCGGTGATCCAGTCGGCCATCACCGCCACCTCACGGTCGGCCACCAGCTTCACGGGCTTCTTCAGGGCGAGCGGGCCGAGATAGCCGGGTTTGCAGCCGAAGTGCTCGTCGATCTCGGCATTGGTCGCGAAGCGGAAGCCCTGGTCCAGGCCCGGCACCTTGCTCACCTTGACTTCGTTCATGTCGTGATCGCCGCGCACCAGCAGCAGCCAGAGCTGGGAGCTCTCGACCTGGCCGTTGGCGCCGAGATTGTCGGTGGCCAGCACCAGGGACTTGACGGTGGTCGAAAGCGGCACATCCAGCAGCTCGGCGACCTGCTCGCAGGTGGCCTTGCCCGGCGTGGGGGTCTTGGCCAGCGCCTGGGTCGCCGCCGGCCGCGGGCCGGCAGGGGCCAGCGCCTCGGCTTTCTCCATGTTGGCCGCGTAGTCGCTGCCGGGGCAGTAGACGATCGCGTCCTCGCCGGTAGCGGCGATCACCTGGAATTCCTGGCTGACGTCGCCGCCGATGGCACCGCTGTCCGCGGCCACCGCACGGTAGCGCAGGCCGAAACGGTCGAAGATCTTGCGGTAGGCGTCCGCCATGACCTGATAGCTGGCCTTGGCGCTTTCGAGGTCGCGATCGAAGCTGTAGGCGTCCTTCATGATGAACTCGCGCCCACGCATCAGGCCGAAGCGCGGACGGCGCTCATCGCGGAACTTGGTCTGGATCTGGTAGAGGTTCTTGGGCAGCTGCTTGTAGCTGCGGATCTCCTGGCGGGCGATGTCGGTGACGACCTCCTCGCTGGTCGGCTGCACGACGAAGCCGCGCTCGTGCCTGTCCTTGATGCGGAGCAGCTCGGGGCCGTAAGCCTGGAAGCGGCCGCTTTCCTCCCACAGCTCGGCCGGCTGGACCACCGGCATGGCGAGCTCGACGGCGCCGGCGCGGTTCATCTCCTCGCGCACGATGGCCTCGACCTTGCGGATCACGCGCAGCCCCATGGGCATGTACGTGTAGATGCCGGTGCCCAGTTTCTTGATCATGCCGGCGCGCATCATGAGCTGGTGGCTTGCAACTTCGGCGTCCGCCGGCGCTTCCTTGAGGGTGGAGATAAAGAATCGGGAAGCTTTCATCGGTCGCGCAGAAATGGAATCCAGGTAGGAGAGGAACGCCCGGCGGCGCCCCGGAACCGGTCGCTTTGCCGAGGGCGACCCGGCATGCATAATCGACTCAGTTCAAAAAATTGGGGTTTGATTATGCTCGACCGCGACGGCTTCAGGCCCAACGTCGGCATCATCCTGCTCAACCAGAAGAACCAGGTTTTCTGGGGCAAGCGCATCCGGACCCATTCCTGGCAGTTCCCGCAAGGCGGCATCGATCGCGGCGAGAGTCCCGAACAGGCCATGTTCCGGGAGCTGCACGAAGAAGTCGGACTCCATCCGGAGCATGTGCGCATCGTGGCCCGTACCCGCGACTGGTTGCGCTACGAGGTGCCGGACCGGTTCATCCGCCGTGACGCACGGGGCCACTACAAGGGCCAGAAGCAGATCTGGTACTTGCTGCAGTTGATCGGCCACGATTGGGACCTCAACCTTCGCGCCACCGATCACCCTGAATTCGACGCCTGGCGCTGGCACGACTACTGGGTCCCGCTGGACGTGGTGGTCGAGTTCAAGCGCGGTGTCTACGAAATGGCGCTGACCGAACTGGCCCGCTATCTGCCCCGGCAGGACTTCCGCAACCGTTTCCTGCGCAGCAACGTGCGCGCTCGCGAGTTCGAGCGCCATCCGCATGGCGCAGGCCATGAAACCAACTTCGAATTGCCTCCCGGGGCGAGCTTCGATCCGAATCCCAATGCCCCTCATCCTGCGCCAGATCCGTCTTCGACCAACGACCCTCTTCATGCGCCGCGCTAGGCCGGCGCTCGCGCTCGTCCTGGCGGGCGTCCTCGCCGGTTGCGGCTCGACCCCCAGGGACACCGACAATCCGGACTGGGCCCAGGCCGGCATGCCGCCGCCGCCCAAGGTGACCGCGCAGGCCGACGAATGGAAAGAGGCCGAGGTGCCGCCGCCTCCTGCCTTCAGCGAGAGCCGGCTGATCCAGATCGAGATGCCGCCCTACTCGACGCTCAAGTTCGGCGTCGACCCGGCCACCCTCAGCGTGACGGGCGATGGTGTCGTGCGCTATGTGGTGGTGGCCAGCAGCAAGACCGGCGGCGGTGGCACCAATGCCTTTTACGAAGGGATCCGCTGCTCCTCGGAGGAGGTCAAGCAGTATGCCCGCTACAGCCAGGGCGCCTGGCAGATCGTGAAGACGGCGGAATGGAAGCGCATCGACGACCGCACGCGCTATGCCAGGGAGCTGTCGCGGCAAGGCGTCTGCCGCGACCACGCACCTCGCGCCTCGGTGCGCGAAATGCTCCAGCAGATGAAGAATCCGCTGCGCGAGCTCCCCTGAGCGTTCAGACGGGCATCAGGACCATGTTGTCCCGATGCACCATCTCCGGCTCCGCCGCGTAGCCGAGCAGGCGCTCGAATTCGGCCGAGGGCTTGCGGCACAGCAGCCGCGCCTCGGCGCTGGAGTAGTTGGCCAGGCCGCGGGCCAGCTCGATGCCTGCGGCGTCCCGTACGGCAATCACGTCCCCGCGCGAGAAGTCGCCCTCGACCCCGGTCATGCCGATGGGCAGCAGGCTCTTGCCCTCGCCCCGCACCTTGGCGGCGGCGCCGGCGTCCACCGTGACCGAGCCGCGCAGCTGCAGGTGATCGGCCATCCAGCGCTTGCGCGCCTGGTGCTTGGCAGTCTGCGCCACCAGCAGGGTGCCGATCGACTCACCGCGCGTCAGGCGCAACAGGGCGTCGGGCTCGCGGCCCCAGGCGATCACGGTCGAAGCGCCCGAGCCCGCGGCACGCTTGGCGGCCAGGATCTTGGTGATCATGCCGCCGCGGCCGATGCTGCTGCCTGCGCCGCCGGCCATGGCCTCCAGCGCCGCATCGCCCGCCGCAGCCTCATGCACGAAGCGCGCGTCCGGGTCCTTGCGCGGGTCGGCGGTGTAGAGCCCCTTCTGGTCGGTCAGAATTACCAGCGCATCGGCTTCCACCAGGTTGGCGACCAGCGCGCCCAGCGTGTCGTTGTCGCCGAACTTGATCTCGTCGTTGACGACGGTGTCGTTCTCGTTGATGACCGGCACCACGCCGAGCGCGAGCAGGGTCATCAGCGTGGAGCGGGCGTTCAGGTAACGCTCGCGGTCGGCCAAGTCGGCGTGGGTGAGCAACACCTGGGCGCTGCCCAAGCCGTTCTCGCGCAGCTTGGTCTCGTAGATCTGGGCCAGGCCCATCTGCCCCACGGCGGCAGCGGCCTGCAGTTCGTGAACTTCGTGCGGGCGCGTGCGCCAGCCCAGGCGCTTCATGCCCTCCGCGATGGCGCCGCTGGATACCATCACCACCTCACGGCCATCGCGCACCAGGGCCGCGAGCTGGCGGCACCACTCGCCGATGGCCTGATCGTCCAGGCCACGGCCTTCGTTGGTGACCAGGCTGGAACCCACCTTGACCACGAGGCGGCGGGCGTCGCGCAGGACGGTAGAGGCAGTCATCGGCGTGGCAGACATATCAGGCGAAACGCGGATCGATTTCGGCGGGGGGTTGCTCGGCCACCTGCTGCGCCTTGACATGCAGGTAGACCGACTGCACCAGCGTCTCGCAGCCTTCACGGGTCAGCGCGGAGATCTCGAACACGGGACCCTTGAAGCGCAGGCGCTTGACGAAATCCTTCACCTTCGCGGCCCGCTCCTCGACCGGAATCATGTCCAGCTTGTTGAGCACCAGCCAGCGCGGCTTCTCGTAGAGCGCGGGGTCGTACTTCTTGAGCTCGCCGACGATGGCCTTGGCCTGTGCGACCGGATCGGTGTCGTCGAAAGGCGCGAGGTCCACCACGTGGAGCAGCAGGCGGGTGCGCTGCAGATGGCGCAGGAACTGGTGGCCCAGGCCCGCACCCTCGGAGGCGCCTTCGATCAGGCCCGGCAGGTCGGCGATCACGAAACTCTGCTCCGGACCCACCCGGACCACGCCCAGGTTCGGGTGCAGCGTGGTGAAGGGGTAGTCGGCAATGCGGGGGCGCGCATTCGACACCGCGCTGATGAGGGTGGACTTGCCCGCATTGGGCATGCCCAGCAGGCCGACGTCCGCCAGCACCTTGAGCTCGAGCTTGAGGCTCTTGCGCTCTCCGGGCCACCCCGGCGTCTTCTGGCGCGGCGCGCGGTTGATGGCGCTCTTGAAGCGCAGGTTGCCAAAGCCGCCGTCGCCGCCCTTGGCGATGATGGTGACCTCGCCCGGCGTCAGCAGCTCGAACAGAACCTCGCCGGTCTCGACATCGCTGATGATCGTGCCCACCGGCATCTTGAGCGTGATGTCGTCGCCGGCGGCGCCGAACATGTCCGAACCCATGCCGTGCTGGCCCCGCTTCGCCTCGTGGCGGCGCGAGAAGCGGAAGTCCACCAGCGTGTTGAGGTTGGGGTCGGCCACCGCGAAGACATGGCCGCCGCGGCCGCCGTCGCCGCCGTCGGGGCCGCCGAATTCCTTGTACTTCTCATGGCGGAACGACACGCAGCCGTTGCCGCCATCGCCGGCGGCGATGTCGATGAAGGCTTCGTCGACGAACTTCATGAGATGTCCAGTTTACAAATGAAGAAGCCCCGGCAAAGCGGGGCTTCGAGCGGATCGAAGTGACGGGCTCAGGCCGGCGTCACGTTGACCGTTTGCTTGTTGAGCGCGCCCTTGGTGCCAAAGGACACGTGGCCGTCCACCAGGGCGAACAGCGTGTGGTCCTTGCCCACGCCGACGTTGGTGCCGGGGTGGAACTGGGTGCCGCGCTGGCGCACGATGATCGAGCCTGCGCTGATCAGTTCGCCGCCGAAAGCCTTCACGCCGAGCATCTTGGGCTTGGAATCGCGCCCGTTTCGCGTAGAGCCGCCGCCTTTTTTCTGTGCCATGGTGTCAGCTCCTTAGCCGGCAATCGCGCCGATTTGCAGCTCGGTGAACTGCTGGCGATGGCCTTGACGTTTCTGATAGTGCTTGCGACGGCGCATCTTGAAGATGCGGACCTTGTCGTGCTTGCCATGCGACAGCACGGTGGCTGTGACCGTTGCGCCGGACACCAGGGGCGTACCGACCTTGAGAGCGCTGCCGTCGCCGACTGCAAGCACTTGGTCGATCACGATTTCCTGGCCTACGTCCGCAGCAATCTGTTCTACTTTAATTTTCTCGCCGGAAGCAACGCGATACTGCTTGCCGCCGGTTTTTATGACCGCGTACATGTAAACCTCTTGAGGAAGATGGCTCCGCGGCGAATTCCGCAGAGCCCAAGATTCTAGCACGGCAAGCGCTTTGCGCCATAGACGCCGGCCCAGGGGCATGGCCCAGGCACCCGGCTCCCTATAATCTGCGCGTTCCGGCCCCGGCCGGCCACTCCCCCAGCAGCGCACGAGCGCACTCGCCTTGTCAGTTCCCCCCGCCGATAACTCCCCCGCCGCCGCCGTGCTCAGCCTGATCGCCGAGGACATGGCCGGGGTCGATCTCGTGATCGCCCGCCGCCTCGACACCGGCGTTCCGCTGGTGCGTCAGGTCTCCCAGTACATCATCTCCGCCGGCGGCAAGCGCCTGCGCCCGGCTTTGCTGCTGCTGATGACGGGCGCCCTGGGCTACCGCGGGGAACAGCGCTTCAACCTCGCTGCGGTGGTGGAGTTCATCCATACCGCGACCCTGCTGCACGACGACGTGGTCGACGAATCCACGCTGCGGCGCGGCCGCCCCACCGCCAACGAGTCCTTCGGCAACCCCGCCAGCGTTCTGGTCGGCGACTTTCTCTATTCCAGGGCCTTCCAGATGATGCTGGACGCCCAGAATATCCGCGTCATGGAGATCCTGGCCGACGCCACCAACGTGATCGCCGAGGGCGAGGTGCTGCAACTGATGAACATGCACGACGCCTCGCTCGACGAGGAGGCTTACCTGCGCGTGATCCGCTCGAAGACAGCCAAGCTGTTCGAGGCCAGCACCCGCCTGGCCGCGGTGCTCGCAGGTGCCGCGCCGGAAACGGAAGAAGCTTGCGCCGCATACGGTCAGGCCCTCGGCACCGCCTTCCAGGTGATCGATGACGTGCTCGACTATGCCGGCGATGCCAACGAGACCGGCAAGAACGTCGGCGACGACCTGCGCGAAGGCAAGACCACCCTGCCGCTGATCCTCGCCATGCAACGGGGCTCGGCGGCGCAGCGCGACCTCATTCGCGCCGCGATCGAGGCCGGCGACACGACGCAACTGCCGCAGATCGTCGCCATCGTCCGTGAAACCGGCGCGCTCGACGCTACGCGTGATGCCGCCGCGGCCGAGGCGCAGCGTGCGATCGATGCACTCGCCGGCTTTCCCGCGAATCCGCACTCCGCGGGTTTGCTACAATTGGCGGCTCAGTTGCTGGAGCGACGCGCCTGATACCTCACGATGTGAGGCCACCAAGGTCGAATCTTTTTCTCGCAACCACCATCGGGGTGTAGCTTAGCCTGGTAGAGCGCTACGTTCGGGACGTAGAGGCCGGAGGTTCGAATCCTCTCACCCCGACCAGATTGATTGCTGAATCCGCCACATCGCGCGGACTTCGGCAGAGGCAGCGGAGGCGCAGTTACGATGCGTCGAATCCACGACTTCCGCCCGCCCAGCATGACGAACGTCTACTCCCCAAACAAGATCGCGGCTTCGCCTGCCGTCAGCGAGCAGACGCGCGCCCTCGACACACTGCTGCTGCCGGTCTGAAGACCGCGCGAGTGTCATGCGCCTCGCCCACATCACGCTGGTCGCCAGCCTCCTCGCCGTGCTTGCCGGCTGCGCGCCCATGCAGCGCAGCGGCTGCGAAGACACAGAACAGGCCCTCGTCCACGACACGCTGTACTTCGGCACCGGCAAGCCGCGCGGCGGCGTGGTGACGCCCGCGGAATGGAGCGAATTCCTGAAGAGCACCGTCACGCCGCGATTCCCGCAAGGCCTGACCGTGTCGCCCGCCTCCGGCCAGTGGCGCGGCGCCGACGGCACGATCGTGCAGGAGGCCTCGCAGGTGCTTCAACTCATCCATCCCGACGACGCAGCCAGCGAGAAGGCGGTGCAGGCGCTCGTGGCCGCGTACAAGGCACAGTTCCAGCAGGAAGCCGTCCTGCGCGTCAAGGCGCGAACCTGCGTATCCTTCTAGCCTTCGCCGCAGACCCCGCCGATCCATCCATTCCATGGAGCGACCATGTGTCGAAACATCAAGACCCTCTTCAATTTCGAACCGCCCGCGACGGATGAGGAAATACGGTCCGCCTCGCTGCAATTCGTGCGCAAGCTCAGCGGCTTCAACAGCCCCTCGAAGCTCAACCAGGAGGCTTTCCATCGCGCCGTTGAAGATGTCGCGAGTGCGGCGCGCGTGCTGATCGATTCGCTGGTGACCACCGCCGATCCGCGCGACCGCGAGATCGAAGCCGAACGAGCGCGGGCCAGGTCGGCCAATCGATTCGGAACGCAGTCCTACAGGCCCCTGAAGGCAGACGCATGAGTGATCGAAGCGCATCTCGTGCGTCGAAGCGAGAACATCGAACGAACACGAAGAAGGGCGTCCCATGAGCATCCCCTCCGTCGAAGCAGTCCAGCAAATCCTGGATCCGGTCTTTCCCGGCCTCATGGGCGTTCGCCTCCTCACGCTCGAGCCCGAGCGCGTGGTCGCGGAACTGCACGTGCGCCCGGACCTCTGTACCACCGGCGGCGTCCTGCACGGCGGTGCCTACATGGCCTTCGCCGACACGCTTGGCGCGATCGGCACCGTCATCAACATGCCGCAGGGGAAGCGGACGACGACCACCGACTCCAGCACCAAGTTCATCGGCAGTGCGCGCGTCGACACCAAGGTCACCGGCGAGAGCATCGCCCTGCACCGGGGCCGCACCACGATGGTGTGGCAGACCACGGTCCGTTCTGCCGAGGGCAAGCTGTGCGCCGTCGTCACGCAGACGCAGCTCATCCTGGACTAGCAGAGCAACCGT
>DATFFA010000209.1:0-8110 GCA_035250605.1 Variovorax sp.
CCATCGCCGAGGCCGACGACGCGCTGCGCGTGCTGCGCGTGCCGCTCGCCGGGGCGAATGCGCTGGCCGCGGAGCGCTACGACGCGCAGCCCGGCACCGTCTACCTGCTGCGGCCCGACCAGCACGTCTGCGCCCGCTGGCGCGCCCCGACGCCGTCGGCCATCCGTGCCGCGCTGGCGCGTGCCCTTGCCAAAGCCTGAAGGAGAAGCGCCATGCCGCAAACGACAACGCGACACCTGATCACCGACTCCCACCTCGAAGCGCCGGACGACTTCTACGAAGCGCTGATCGAGGCGCACCAGGGCCTTTCCACCGATGAAAGCCATGCCTTCAACGCACGGCTGGTGCTGCTCTTGGCCAACCACATCGGCGCCATGCCGGTGCTGCGCGAAGCCCTCGACGCAGCGCGCGGCAGCTGATTCCATCCCATCCAGATCCACCGGAGACACCATGATTCGTTCCCTCCTCGCCGGCCTCGCGCTGGCCGCCACCAGCCTTGCCGCCGCCGCCCAGGACGGCAAGTCCATCGAATGGGTGGTCGGCTATGCCGCCGGCGGCGGCTCCGATTCGGTGGCGCGCGCCACCGCCGAAACCATGAGCAAGAGCCTGGGCGCGCCCATCGTCGTCAACAACAAGCCGGGCGCGGCCACCAACATCGCGGCCGAGTACGCGGTGCGCGCCCGGGACGTCGAGCACACCCTGCTGACCGCCGACTTCGCCACGCTGGCGGCCAACCCCTTTCTCTTTTCCAAGCTGAGCTACGACGCCGAGAAGAACCTCAAGCCGGTCGGCCTGCTGGCCCGCTTTCCGCTCGTGCTGGTGGTCGGCCCCCAGGTGCCGGCGAGCAACTGGAAGGAGTTCGTGGCCTGGGCCAAGGCGCAGCCGGGCGGTGTCAACTACGGCTCGGCCGGTGTCGGCAGCCCGCACCACCTGGCGACCGAGCTGCTGCGCGAGAAGGCCGAGCTCAAGCTCGCCCACGTGGCCTACCGCGGCGCGGCGCCGGCCATGCAGGACGTGCTGGGCGGGCAGGTGCCCTTCATGCTGGTCGACACGGCCACCGGCAACCAGTTCGTGCAGGCGGGCAAGGTCAAGGCCATCGGCGTGGCCAGCGCCAAGCGCATCGCCTCGCTGCCCAACGTCCCCACGCTGATGGAGCAGGGCCTGGCCGGCTACGAGGCCTATGCCTGGCAAGGACTCACCGTGCCTTCCGGCACGCCCGACGCCACGGTGGCACGCTACGCCAAGGCGCTGCAGGAGGCGCTGGCCTCGCCCGCAGTCAAGGCGCGCTTCGACGCGCTCGGTGTCGAAGGCCTTCCCGGCTCGCCGAGCGACATGGCCAGCTACGTGAAGGCCGAGCGCGAGCGCTGGGGGCGCCTCATCAAGTCCAACAACATCCGCGTCGATTGAAGACGCCCGATCAGGAAAGGAAGCTCATGAGCAACCCCGACGCATTGCGCTACCAGAGCGGCTTCGGCAACGAATACGCCACCGAGGCCGTCGCCGGCGCCCTGCCGCAAGGCCGCAACAGCCCGCAGCGCGCGCCCTTCGATCTCTACCCCGAGCTGATCTCGGGCACCGCCTTCACCGCGCCGCGCCACGAGAACCGGCGCAGCTGGCTGTACCGGCGCCAGCCCTCGGTGGTCTCGGGCCGCTACGAGGCCTATGCGCAGCCGGCCTGGCAGACGGGGGCCGACCGCAGCATCGCGCTGGCGCCCGAGCCGCTGCGCTGGCACCCCTTGCCCCTCACCGGCGCCGAGGCCGATTTCATCGACGGCATGCACACGCTGGCCGCCAACGGCGACGCCGAGGCCCAGTGCGGGCTGGCGGCCCACGTCTACCTCGCGAGCAAGTCGATGGCGCGCCGCGCCTTCGTCAATGCCGATGGCGAGCTGCTGGTCGTGCCGCAGCAGGGCCGGCTGCTGATCACTACCGAGATGGGCGTGCTCGAGGTCAAGCCCGGGGAGATCGCGCTGCTGCCGCGGGGCGTGGTGTTCAAGGTCGCGCTGCCGGATTCGGATGCCGGCGCGGGTCCCTCGCGCGGCTACGTCTGCGAGAACTACGGCGCCCAGTTCCGCCTGCCCGAGCTGGGCCCGATCGGCTCCAACGGCCTGGCCAATGCGCGCGATTTCCAGGCCCCGGTGGCCGCCTTCGAGACCGAGGCCGGCGGCTACGAGCTGGTCAAGAAATCCTCCGGCCGCCTGTGGCGCGCGCCCATGAAGCAGTCGCCCTTCAACGTGGTCGCCTGGCATGGCAACCTGGCGCCGGTGAAGTACGACACCGCCCACTTCATGACCATCGGCTCGATCAGCTTCGACCACCCGGACCCGTCGATCTTCACCGTGCTCACCTCGCCCTCCGACACGCCCGGCACCGCCAACTGCGACTTCGTGATCTTCCCGCCGCGCTGGCTGGTCATGGAAGACACCTTCCGTCCGCCCTGGTACCACCGCAACCTGATGAGCGAATTCATGGGCCTGGTCTACGGCGAGTACGACGCCAAGCCGGGCGGCTTCAAGCCGGGCGGCGCCAGCCTGCACAACGCCATGGTGCCGCACGGTCCCGACGAGGAGGCCTTCGAGAAGGCCAGCGGCGCGGAGCTCAAGCCGCAGAAGCTGGACAACACGCTGGCCTTCATGTTCGAGAGCCGCTATCGCTTCATCCCCACCGCCTGGGCCCTTCAGAGCCCGGCGCTCGACAACGACTACGACGACTGCTGGGCCGGCCTGCAGGACAAGTTCAAGCCATGACCACTCCGAACGCCACCCACGACCCCCAGCTGCGCAGCTGGGTCGCCTCGGCCAACCAGGCCGGTTGCGACTTCCCGATCCAGAACCTGCCCTTCGGCCGCTTCCGGCCGGCGGGCAGCGCCGAGGCCTTCCGCATCGGCGTCGCGATCGGCGACCAGGTGCTGGACCTGAAGGCCACGGGCCTCATCCACACCGACGACATGAATGTCTTGATGGCCAGGGCCCCGGCCGAGCGCCAGGCCTTGCGTGCCGCCATTTCTGCCGGCCTCGCCGAAGGCAGTGCAGAGGCGGGCGAGTGGGCGAAACTGCTGCTGGCCCAGTCCGTCGTCGAGATGACGGTGCCCTGCCGCATCGGCGACTACACCGATTTCTACACGAGCGTCCATCACGCCACCACGATCGGCAAGCAGTTCCGCCCCGACAACCCGCTGCTGCCCAACTACAAATGGGTGCCGATCGGCTATCACGGCCGCTCCTCCTCGATCGGCGTCAGCGGCAGCAGCTTCAAGCGGCCGCTCGGCCAGACCAAGGCGCCCGACGCCGAGGTCCCGAGCCTCGGGCCGTCCAGGCGGCTCGACTACGAACTTGAACTCGGATGGTTCATCGGCCAGGGCAACGCGCAAGGCGAACCGATCGACATGGACCGGGCCGAGTCGCACCTGTTCGGGGTGGCGCTCTTCAACGACTGGTCCGCACGCGACATCCAGGGCTGGGAATACCAGCCGCTCGGCCCGTTCCTGTCGAAGAATTTCGCCAGCACCCTGTCGCCGTGGATGGTGACGATGGAGGCGCTGGCGCCCTTTCGTGCCCCCTTCGAGCGGGCGGCCGGCGACCCGCAGCCGCTGCCCTACCTCGACTCGTCCGCCAACCGCGCCCAGGGCGCCCTGTCGATCACGCTCGAAGTGCTGTTGCAGACCGCGAAGATGCGAGAGGCCGGCGAGGCGCCTGTGCGCCTGTCGCGCACCAACACCACGCGCGCGGCCTATTGGACGCCCGCGCAGCTGGTGGCGCACCACACCGTCAATGGCTGCAACCTGCAGCCCGGCGACCTGCTGGGGTCGGGCACGCTGTCCGGTCCCGACGCTGACGAGGCGGGCTCGCTGATGGAGCTGACGGGCAGCGGCAAGCAGCCGGTCGCGCTGCCCAACGGCGAGCGCCGCAGTTTCCTGGAGGACGGCGACACGCTGATCCTGCGCGGCTGGTGCGAGCGCGAAGGCGCGGTGCGCATCGGGCTGGGCGAGGTGAGCGGGACGGTCGAACCGGCACGCGCGATCTGAGTTTGTTGCTTTCAGCCGGCGACCAAGACGTTTAAGTGATGGGACCCTGAATCCGGTGCAGGCCACCGAGTGGAGCGCCCGGCTTGATCGCTGGGCGGTTCAATTGGATTCGCTGTTCAGTCCGAAAGCATCCGCAGGGTGTTCAGCCGTAGCCGGACGGCGCCTTTTCCTACGCAGCGCCATCGGGCCTCTGCCCATACTGATCCGCCTGCTTTTGGGGGAGCTTCACGTGAACGTGCTCATCGTCGACGACAACAAGGCCGCAGCCGACCTGCTGCGTGAACTCCTTGCGCTGCAAGACCACGAAGTGCAATGCAGCTACTGCGCGCAGGAGGCGATGGACGCCGCTGCCGCCACGCCCTTCGAGGCGGCGCTGATCGACTTGGTACTGCCCGACTTCTCCGGCGCCGAGCTGGCGCGGCGCATGCGCGCCGGGGCGGGCGGCAAGTCTCTGTTGCTGGTGGCCGTGTCCGGCTACGGCAAGGAAGATGCCGGCGACGCCGCGGCGCCCGGCCTGTTCGACCACCATCTGCAAAAGCCCATCGACTTCGAGGTGCTGGACCGCATCCTCGCGACCGCCACCGCCCGATAGGGCCCGCCACCGCTACGACGCAGCCCGGGAGGGCTCCCGGTTCGCGGCGCCGCCTTGGGCGCGCTGCCCGCACCACAGGCGAATGCAGCCCAGCAGGGTCTCCGGATCGGCCGGCTTGACGAAATGGTGGTCGAAGCCCGCGCCGAGGGCGGCCTCGCGATCTTCGTTCTGCCCATAGCCGGTCACCGCGATCAGCAGGGCGCCGGCCAGTTCGGGCATGGCGCGCATCCGGCGCGCGACCTCGTAGCCGTCGATGAGCGGCAAGCCGATGTCCAGCACCACGACCACGGGGCAGTGCGCGTTCGCAGCGGCGAGCGCCTCTTCGCCGTCGTGCGCGGTGCGGACCGCGTGGCCTTCCAGTTCGAGCATCGCCGCGATGCCGGTCGCCGCGTCGTGGTTGTCGTCGACGACCAGAATGCGCAGGGCCTCCGCGCGGTGCGCCGCCGCGGCCGCTTGCGGCATCGCCTGTCCGTCAGCCGGCGCCACCCTGCCGACGCGCGGCAGCCGCAGCCGGAACTCGGAACCCCGGTCCCGGCCCTCGCTGAAAGCCTCGATCCGGCCGCCGTGCATCTCCGTCAGCCGCCGCGCCAGCGTGAGGCCGACGCCCAGTCCGCCCTGGGAACGGTCGAGGCCGCGCTCGCCCTGCTCGAAGAGATCGAAAATGCGCGGCAGCAGCTCGGCATCGATGCCGATCCCGTGGTCGCGCACCGACAGCAGGATCTCTTCCTCCTCCAGCCAGCAGACCAGCTCGATGCCGGTGCCCTCGGGGCTGTACTTGGCGGCGTTGTGCAGCAGGTTGGCGATCACCTGCGTCAGCCGGGCCATGTCGCCCAGCAGCCAGGCCGGCTGCTGCGGCACCACCACCTTCAGGGCCTGGCGCCGGCCGTCGATGAAAGGCTGCACCGTCTCCACGCTCTGGGCGACCACGGCGTTCAAGTCGAGGGTGGCGTGCTTCAGCACGATCTTGCCCTGGCTGATGCGCGCCACGTCCAGCAGCTCCTCGATCAGGCGGGTCAGCTGCTTGAGCTGCCGCTCGGCGATGTCCAGCGCCCAGGCGACCTTGGGATGAGGCGCCGCGACGCGGCGGATCACCTGCACCGCGGTGTGGATGGGCGCCAGAGGGTTGCGCAGCTCGTGCGACATCATGGCCAGGAACTCGTCCTTGCGCCGGTTGGTGCGCTGCAATTCCTCCTGCGCAGCCTGCCGCTCGAGCATCTCGCGCTGCAGCACGAGGTAGAGGCGGGCGTTCTCGAAGGCGGTCGCGGCGCGGGCCGCCAGTTCGTCGAGCATGCCGGCGTCTGCGGTGCCGGGCTCGGCCGCGTTGCTGCAGGCGATCAGCACCGCGCCGAGCGTGCGTTCTCCGAAGACCAGCGGCACCGCCTGCGCCGAACGCAGCGGCGGGAAGGCATCGCCCAGGACCTCGAGGCCAAAGTCGGCGGCGACGAGTGCAGACGGTGCTTCCATGTCCAGGCGGACGGCCTGCCGCGCCTGCGCCGCCTCGTGCAGCGCGCCGCGCACGCGTGCGTGCAGGCGGGCCTCGGGCCCGGTCGACCGTTGCAGTGGCGCGTCCGCGGACTGCCGGCCCCCTGCCAGCATCTCGCCGGCACCGAGGTCGGCATCGAGCAGCAGCACCACCGCCAGCGGCGCCAGCTGGGGCACCAGCAGCTCGACCAGCTGGTTCATCGCCACCGGGATCTGCAGCGAACCGCTCAGCACCCGGCTCGCATGCGCCAGGAAGGCCGAGCGCCGGTCGTTCTCCTCGGCGACGCGCCGCGCCGCCTGCGCCGCCATCACCGCCGCGCGCGCATCGCCCTGGCGCCGGACCTGGCGCCGCATCTGGTGGAGCGCGACGAAGACCGAGACCTTGCTGCGCAGGATCTCCGGCACCACCGGCGACAGGATGTAGTCGACCGCGCCCAGCGAGTAGCCGCGCGCGGTCTGCATCTCGTCGGCATAGGAGGTGATGAAGATGATCGGCGTGTGCCTGCAGCGCCGGTGCTGGCGGATCAGCGTCGCGGTCTCGAAGCCGTCGATGCCGGGCATGTTGACGTCCAGCAGGATCACCGCGAATTCGCGCTGCAGGATCTCGCGCAGGGCGTCGGCGCCCGAGCGCACCAGCACCAGGTTCTGGCCCAGCTCCTCGAGCACGGTGCGAAACACCAGCAGCTTCTCGGGCAGGTCGTCGACCACCAGGATGTCGGCCTTCTCCTGCACGGCCGTGCCGTCGGGCTCCGGGTCCGGGTCTTCGGGCGGCAGGGTGCGCTCGTCTATTTGCACAGCCACCCCCGCAGGACCATCAGCAGGTAGGCCGTGTCCACCGGCTTCGACAGGTAGTCCCAGGCGCCGGCCTCGATGCATTTCTCGCGGTCGCCCTTCATGGCCTTGGCCGTCACCGCCACCAGCGGCAGCTGCTTGCCGCGCGGCAGCCGGCGCAGCTCGCGCATGGTCTGCATGCCGTCCATCTCCGGCATCATGATGTCCATCAGCACGATGTCGATGGTGTCGTCCTGCTGCACCAGGCGGATCGCGTCGCGGCCGTTCTCCGCCGAAACGATCAGCATGCCCTGGGCGTCCAGCACCGCCGCCAGCGCGAAGATGTTGCGCATGTCGTCGTCGACGATCAGCACCTTGCGGCCCGCCAGCGAGCCGGAGGCCTGGTGCGTCGCCTCCACCGCGCGCCGCTCGGCCTCGGACATCCTGGCCATGCCGCGATGCAGGCAGAAGGCGGTCGCGTCGATCAGCGCTTCCAGCGAGTGGGCGATCCGCGGCACGGCGCCGCCCGGGCCTTGGTCCCAGCCGGGCACCGGGCCGTCGGGGCCGAGGAGCAGGACCGGCAACTGCCGGATGGCCGCGGGGCGCCCCTCCACGAACTCGGCCACGTCGCGCCGGCCGAAGCCGGGCAGGCGGCCGTCGGTCGCGAGGGCATCGATGTCGCTGCGCGCCAGCGCGCCGCGGGCGGCGTCGGCACTCTCCGCGATCACGATTTCGACCTGGTCGGACGGCAGGGCGGCGACATAGCGGTCGCGCAGGGCCGACGGCGGCATCGCGACCAGCAGCTTGCGGGTGCGCGCCTCGACGAAGCGGTGCAGCTCGCCCAGCGCCGCGTCCACCTCGTCGATCGACTGCAGCGGCTTGGCCAGGAAGCCGATGGCGCCGGAGGCCAGGGCGCGCTCGCGCGAGTCGTCCGTCGAGACCACGCAGACCGGGATGTGCCGCGTCGCCAGGTCGGCCTTCAGCCGCTCCAGGATGCGCCAGCCTTCCATGTCGGGCAGGTAGATGTCCAGCGTGATGAGCATCGGCCGGTGGTCGCGCGCCAGCGCCAGGGCGCCCGCGCCGCTGGCGCTCACCAGGCCCTTGAAGCCGGCGCGGCGCGCCGCCTGCAGCAGCATCCGGGCGAAGCCGAGGTCGTTCTCCACGACCAGCAGCACCTTCTCGCCCGGCAGGATGCTGTCGCGGTCGTCGTCGGCGATGTTGAGCGAGGACAGCAGCTCGGC
>DATFFA010000210.1:0-16436 GCA_035250605.1 Variovorax sp.
CCTCCACCACGGAAGAAGCACCCCTGGCTGCAGAGAGCGCCACGGATGCAGCAAGCGGGGAAGGTGCGCCGCGCCGTGATGGTGATGAGCGCCGCGGCCGTTCGCGTGACCGCTATGGGCGCGACCGTCGCGAACGCGCCCCGCGCGGTGAAGAAGCCGAGGCCGACGCTGTCGCGGCGCAGCCGCTCGATGCGGCCGGCGCGAACGGCACCGTGGAGCTCGATACGCTGCCCAGGGCGCGTGCCGAGAGGCCCACGGCACCGCCGCCCTCGGCTCCCATCGTCGTCGAGGCGCCGGCCCCGCGCTCGCGCGCGCTGCCGAAGGTCCAGCCCTACGATTTGCCGCTGGACGAACTTGCCCAGATTGCCGTGGGCTCCGGCCTGCAATGGGTGAACTCCAACGCGGAGCGGGTGGCCGAGGTCCGCGCGGCGATCGCGGCGGAACCCCAGCCGGTCCACGTGCCGCGCGAACGGCCGCAGGCCATCGTGGTCGACGAAGGTCCGTTGATCCTGGTCGAGACGCGTCGCGACCTCGGCCATCTGGTTCTGCCATTCGAAGAGCCTGGCCGCGAGATCGGCGGGCGCCAGTAAGACTGGCCTGCGCAGGAGGCGAGCCGCCTCCGTTCCTCTCTCGTCATTCGCCGAGAGCGGCACACACGAAGGCCGCGCCAGAACTGGCGCGGCCTTTTTGCTTTGTTGCGTCGGAAGACCGGGTTGCCGAGCCCTGCTTGGGGAGACGCATTTGCAGGCGTTGTCCTACATAAGCCGGTGTAGTTCTTTCTGGCTCAAGACGGCACAGTCCATGCATGCTGCGGTGCAACAGCAAGAAACCGGTTAACTGAGTCACGAAACGCGGAATCGGCGTTTGTAAACAACAGGCAAACGTCAATGCGCGTTAACATGTTGTCATACAAAAGACCTACACTCTGGCTTGAAATGCTGCATCGCATCAAAAATGCGGTCAAGCTCTCGACAGAGGGTGGAGATTACACCGTTTGGTGAGCGATGTACGTCTTTTGTTCACAAGACAAACGGCTCGTCTTGTGTTCAAATTCTTGCGAATAGTAGTAAAGCGTTACACTGCAACGCTGCGAGAGCTTGATGCAGTAAACACCCGTACCGGGGGAGTATTTTCAATGTTTCGTTCCGACTCAACCGCACATGGCAACGTGGTTCGACGCTTCACCCCCGGGGGCGGCGGCCCTTCGGCGTCCCCCATGTACGTGCAACCGCGCAAGCTGAGCACGCTGGAGCGCGCAGCGAAGCGCACGATCGACATCGTGGGCGCGCTGACCTTCTTCGTTCTCTTCGGCCCCCTCTATCTGCTGGTGGCGCTCTGCGTCGGCATCAGCATGGGGCGCCCCGTGCACTTCTGGCAGCACCGCCTTGGGGCCAACGGACAGCGCTTTCGCTTCTACAAGTTCCGCTCGATGGTGCGCAACTCCGAGCATGTGCTCGACGAGTTCCTGAGCCGCAACGACATGGCGCGTACCGAATGGGACACCTTCCAGAAGCTGGAGAAGGATCCGCGCATCACGCCGATCGGCGTTTTCATCCGCAAGCTGAGCCTGGACGAACTGCCGCAGTTCTGGAATGTGCTCAAGGGCGACATGAGCCTCGTGGGCCCTCGCCCCTGCATGGAGCGCCAGCGCAGCCTCTATGGCAAAGGCTGGGAGCACTACTGCGCAATGCGCCCCGGCATCACCGGCCTGTGGCAGGTCAGCGGCCGCAACAGGCTGTCGTATGCCCGGCGCGTCGAGCTCGACGTCGAGTACGTCAGCAACTGGTCGCTCTGGCTGGACATCAAGATCCTGTTGAAGACGGTGCGCACGGTGGTCACGGGCGACGGGTCGAGGTGAGCATGATTCGTCCGATCGTCCTTTGCGGCGGCAGCGGCACGCGTCTGTGGCCGCTGTCGCGCAAGACCTTGCCCAAGCAGTTCGTCCCGCTGATCGACAACAAGAACCTGCTGGTGCTGACGCTGGAACGCCTGCGGCTGCTGAGCCCCGAGGTGACTTGCGTCGCCGCGGAGGAGCACCGCTTCCTGGTGCAGGAAAGCATCGAGGCCGCCGATGTGCGCGGCCAGCAGTTGCTCGAGCCCGTGGCGCGCAACACCGCCGCGGCGATGGCCGCCGTCGCCCTCCTGTCCGAGCCCGACCAGCTGCTGCTGTTCGCGCCGGCCGACCATCACATTCCGGATGCGGAGCGCTTCGTCGCGACGATCCGCAAAGGCGTGCCTGCTGCTCTCGCCGGTCATCTCGTGACATTCGGCGTCGAGCCCAGCTTTCCGAGCACGGCCTATGGCTATATCCGCCAGGGCGAGCGGCTCGGGGCCTCGCTCGGCGAGGACGCCGGCCACGTGGTGGCTGCCTTCGTGGAGAAGCCCGCCGCAGCCCACGCCGAGCAGTTGCTGCTGGCGGGCGGCCATCTCTGGAACGCCGGGATCCTGCTGGTCCAGGCCCGGGTGCTGATCGCGGCGCTGGAGCAGCACGCACCCGACATCCTGCAGAGCTGCCGCGAGGCCACCGCCTCCGTCGACGCCGACGGCGACTTCCTGCGCATGGACGCCGCCGCCTTCGGCCGCTGCCGCAGCCAGAGCATCGACTACGCGGTGCTCGAAAAATGCGAGAAGGTCGCAGTGCTCCCCTTCCAGGGCCGCTGGAGCGATGTCGGCAGCTGGAATGCCGTCGCCGACCTGCACGAGGCGGACGAGCACGGCAACCGGATCAGCGGACAGGGCTTCGCGATGGGCGCCACCAACACCTTCGTCTACGCGCCCAACCGCCCTGTCGTGGCGCTGGGCACCAAGGACCTGCTGGTGGTGGACACGCCGGACGCCTTGCTGGTCGCCCACGCGGAGTTCGCCGAACAGGTGAAGGACGCGGTCGCACTGCTGACCACCCAAGGCCACAGCCAGGCCACGCGCCACCGCCGCATCCCGCGCCCCTGGGGCGCCTACGACAGCGTCGACGACGGCGATCGGTTCGCCGTGAAGCGTCTGACGGTCAAGCCCGGCGCTCGCCTGGCGCTGCGCATGCACCACCATCGCGCGGAGCACTGGGTGGTCGTGAAGGGCACGGCCCGGGTGTTGTGCAATGGCGAGGCCTGCCTGGTCAAGGAAGACGAGTCGATCTACATTCCCGTGGGCGCGAAGTACCGGCTCGAAAATGCGGGCAAGACGGTGCTCGAGGTGATCGAAGTCCAGACCGGCGGCTACCTCGGCGAGGACGACATCGTCCGTTTCGAGGACGCGGAAGTCGGCGCGACCGTCAAGAAGCTGGCCTGAGCGTTTCGTCTTCGAACGTTCCGGTCTCTCTCCCCATCCTGCGCGGAAAGTCGTTATTTCATGAGCCAGTTTCAAAAGCGGATTTTCGTGGCGGGGCACCGCGGCATGGTCGGAAGTGCGATCGTGCGCTGCCTGGCCGAGCAGGGCTACAGCAAGCTCATCACCCGAAGCCATGCCGAGCTCGACCTGACGGACCAGGCGCAGGTGCGCGCGTTCTTCGCCGAGGAGAAGCCGCAGGAGGTGTATGTCGCCGCGGCCAAGGTGGGCGGCATCCATGCCAACAACAGCTATCCGGCCGAGTTCATCTACTCCAACCTGATGGTCGAGGCGAACGTGATCCACGAGGCATGGCGCACCGGCGTGAGCAAGCTGCTCTTCCTGGGGTCGAGCTGCATCTACCCACGGCTCGCGGCCCAGCCGATGGCCGAAGATGCGTTGCTGACCGGCAAGCTGGAGCCGACCAACGAGCCCTACGCCATCGCCAAGATCGCCGGCATCAAGCTGTGCGAGAGCTACAACCGCCAGTACGGCTGCGACTTCCGCAGCGTGATGCCCACCAACCTCTACGGCCCGGGCGACAACTACCACCCGGAGAACAGCCACGTGCTGCCGGCCATGATCCGGCGCTTCCACGAAGCCAAGCTCGCCGATGCGCCCGCCGTGGTCATCTGGGGCACCGGCTCGCCCAAGCGGGAGTTCCTCTATGTCGACGACATGGCCCGCGCCTGCGTGCACGTGATGGACCTGTCGCGCGAAGCCTACGCGGCCCATACTGAAGTCACCACCAGCCACATCAATGTCGGCACCGGCGAAGACCTCTCGATCGCGGAACTCGCCAGCCTGGTGAGCGATGTGGTGGGCTACCAGGGCGAGATCCGCTACGACACCAGCAAGCCTGACGGCACCCCGCGCAAGCTGCTCGACATCTCCCGCATCCGCGAGCTCGGCTGGAAGCCCGAGACGAGCCTGCGCGAAGGCGTGGCACGCGCCTACGAGGACTTCCGCAGCGAAGAACTCGTACCTTCCTGAGGAGTCGGCTTCTGCCGCGGCGCTGCATGAACGCTTCCTCGCTCTCCCTCATTCCGCCCGGCACGGGCGGTGTGCGAGACTACGCGTCCGCTGTGGGCCATCCGCTCCACGCGCCGCTGATGGAGTTGAAACACGACACCGACACCGCCACGCTCTCCGGCGACTTCGTGCTGCTGCATTTCAGCGGCTACGGCTTCGAGAAGCGCGGCATTCCCCTCTGGCTGGTCCGACGGATCCGCGGCCTGCGCACGCAGTTCAAGGCCGTCGGCGTGGTGTTCCATGAGCTCTTCGCGACCGGGCCGCCGTGGGGCTCGGCCTTCTGGCTCAGCGGCGTTCAGCAACGCATCGCACGCGAGCTGCTGCTCGCGTGCGACTTCTGGCTGACGAACCGCGAAGACGCCGCCCGCTGGCTGCTGACACAGTCGAAGTCGACGCCTCATCGCGTGCTGCCCGTGTTCTCGAATGTCGGGGAGCCCGACGCGGTCGACACCGAGCGCCGGCGCAGGGTGGTCGTGTTCGGCAGCGCCGGCATCCGGGCCCAGGTCTACGAGTGGGCCGACGGCGAGATCTTTCGCAGCGCGAAGCGCCACGGCCTGGAGATCCACGACATCGGTCCGGCCATGCCGGAAGGCCTGCTGTCGCAACGCATGGTGCACGAGGGCGTGGTGACGCACGGCAAGCTGGCCGCCGAGCAGGTCAGCGCGGCGCTGTCCGAGGCGGCCTATGGCGCACTGGCCTATCCTGCGGACTACGTGTCCAAGAGCAGCATCTTCGCGGCCTATTGCGCGCATGCCGTCTGCCCCATCCTGTTGGCCAAGGACTACGGCCAGCACGACGGCCTGACCGCCAACGTGCACTACGCGCGCGGCTTCGGCGCGCTCGAAGAGGCCACCATCGATGCCCGACGCGTGGGTCGCGAGGCGCGCAAGTGGTACGAGCCGCATCGCATCGACGCCCATGTGGCGGCGCTGCGCGAGCTCGCGATGAACGCCGCCCGGCCGCTCGAAGGCGTGCGCACGGCAGTGCGTAGCGCGAAGGTCAGCTTATGAGCGCGATCGCCCCCACGACAGTGCAGGCACCTGCAGCCAGCCGCGCGGCGTCGCTGAGCCGCGCGGGAAAGCTCTTTCTCGCGGTCTTCCTGATCATCGTGTTCGAGGGCTCGGTACGCAAATGGGTGTCGTCGGCGTCCACCCTGCCGCTGATCCTGCTGCGCGACATGCTGGCGCTGATGCTCGTGGTCTACGCGTGGCGGCACGGCCACCTGAGGCGACACGGCAAGATCACCGCCGCCATGCTGGCCTGGACCTGCGTGGTGGTGGGCTGGGGGCTGCTGCAGCTGGTCGGCGGACAGAGCACGCCGGTCGTGTTCGTGATCGGCCTGCGCTTCTGGCTGCTCTACACGTGGTTCGCGGTGGCGGCCGCGGCGGCCATGAACGAGGCGGACTACCGGGCCGCCCTCAAGGCGGCCGCGCTCGTCATGCTTTTGCTGGCGCCGCTGGCGGTGGTGCAGCACTACTCGCCACCCGGCGCCCGCATCAACACCCAGATCGACGGCGACGAAGAAACCGTGTTCGTCGCGGTGGTGGGCGTGGTCCGCACCACCGGCACCTTCAGCTTCACATCGGGCTATGCCACTTACCTCACCATGGTGGCGCCCCTGGTGTTCGGCTTCCTGGCCGCACGCAAGCGCACGAAATTCCAGCTTCTGTTCACGCTCGCGCTGTTCGCGGCCTTCGCGGCCGGCGCGCTGGTGAGCGGCTCCAGAACGGCCGCGATCACCTCGGCGGGGTTGCTGGCGGCCTATCTGGTCGGCCGGCTGCTTTTCTCGAAGGCGCGCAACAAAGTGGGCGCGGCAGCGGCCGTCGTGGTCATCGGCCTGCTGACCGCCCTCTTCGCCTACGTGTTCCGCGACGCCATCGGCGTCACGCAGACGCGCTTCGAGCAGGCTGCCGCAGCGGAAAACTTCACCGAACGGGTGCTCACGGTTCTGTTCGGCGAGCCGTGGGTGCTCGACCTCGTCACCTGGCTGGGCTACGGCGTGGGCTTCGGCTCCAATCTCGCCACCTATGTGCGCACCGGCTCCGCCGACGTCTTCGCTCTCGCGGAGGCTGAAGGCGGCCGCATCCTGATGGAGGGCGGCCTGCTGGGCTTCGCCTACATCGGCGTGAAGTACCTGGTGCTGGCGCTCGGCGTGACGCGCAGCTTGAAAATTTCGATCGCCACCAACTCTCCCTACGCCCTGCTGGTGTGGCTGACGACCGCGCTGGCGGTGGTCAGCTGGCCCGCGCTCGGGCAGTTGACGGCCAATGCCCTGCTGGGGCTCATGCTCGCCTACGCGCTCCTCGTATTCCGGTACCCGAGGCTCGAGATCTTTCCGCCGCGTGCCTCGCGACTGTGAGACTCCTGCATCTGGTCCCTTCCGTCGATCCCCAGGGCGGAGGCGTCATCGAGGGAGTGCGGCGCATCCACGACGCACTGGCGGCCATGGGCCACACGGGCGACATCGTGAGCCTGGACAGCCCCGAGGCGCCCTGCGTGAGCGCCTATCCGGGCCCGGTGGTCGCCACCGGCCCCTCGGTCTCCAGCTACGGCTACAACGAGCGCCTGCTGCCCTGGCTGAAGGCGCATGCCCGCACCTATGACGCCGTCATCGTGAACGGGCTTTGGCAGTACGTCGGCTTCGCCGCCCGGCGCGCGCTGCACGGTTCGGGCACGCCCTACTTCGTCTACAGCCACGGCATGCTGGACCCGTGGTTCAAGCGCCGCTACCCGCTCAAGCACCTGAAGAAGTGGCTCTACTGGCCCTGGGGCGAATACCGCGTGCTGCGCGATGCGTCCGCGGTGGTCTTCACCTGCGAGGAAGAGCGCCTGCTGGCCCGGCAGTCGTTCTGGCTGTATCGCTGCCGCGAGGTGGTGGGCTCCTACGGCACCAGCACGCCGCCGCGCGATGCAGGGCGCCTCTCGGAGGTCTTTCTCTCGGCCTATCCCGAGCTGCGGAACAAGCGCCTGCTGCTGTTCCTGGGCCGCATCCACGAAAAAAAGGGCTGCGACCTGCTGGTCGAGGCTTTTGCGCGCGTGGCGGCCACGTCGCCGGAGGTCCAGCTGGTGATGGCCGGCCCCGGCGACGAAGCGCTCACACGCCAATTGCAGGCGCGCGCACAGAGCCTGGGCCTGGCCGCGCGCATCAGCTGGCCGGGCATGCTGTCGGGCGACCTCAAGTGGGGCGCCTTCCATGCCTGCGAGGTGTTCTGCCTGCCCTCCCACCAGGAGAACTTCGGTATCGCGGTGGTGGAGGCCATGGCCTGCAGCCGGCCCGTGCTGATCAGCGACAAGGTCAACATCTGGCGCGAGATCGCCGAGGACCGCGCCGGCTTCGTGGAGTCCGACACGCTCGAAGGCACCACGGCCCTGCTGCAGCGCTGGCTGGCCGCCACGCCGGCCGAGCTGGACGCGATGCGCGCCGCCGCGCTGCGCTCCTTCGAACAGCGCTTCCGCATGGAGCAGGTGGCGGAAAAGCTGGTGGACATCATCCGCGTGCACGCCCCCCATATCGCACAGGGGCCTGTAAACGCATGAAGGTGCTCGTCTATGGAATCAATTTCGCGCCGGAGCTGACCGGCATCGGCAAGTACACCGGGGAAATGGTGGCCTGGCTCGCCGCCCATGGGCACGAGGTGCGCGTGGTGACGGCCCCGCCCTACTACCCCGACTGGAAGGTTCGGCCCGGCCACCACGCCGGGCGCTACACCCGGCACGAATGGCAGGGCGCCCAGGTGCTGCGCACGCCGCTGTGGGTGCCGCGCAAGGTCACGGGCATGAAGCGTCTCCTGCACCTGGCGAGCTTCGCCGCCAGCAGCGTGCCGGCCCTGCTCGCCCAGTGGCACTGGAAGCCCGACGTGGTGTGGGTGACGGAGCCCCCGCTCTTCTGCACGCCGGCGGCCCTGGCCTTCGCGCGGCTGCGCTCGGCCAAGGCCTGGCTGCACATCCAGGACTACGAGGTGGACGCGGCTTTCGATCTGGGCCTGCTCAAGGGCGCGCGCACGCGTGCCTTCGTGGCGGCGGCCGAGCGCTGGCTGATGCGCCGATTCGATCGCGTCTCGACCATCTCGCAGCGCATGCTCGAACGCGCGCGCAGCAAGGGCACCGAGGACGCCCGGCTGGTCTCGCTGCCCAACTGGGCCGACGTCTCGGCGATCCAGCCGCTGCAAGGCACGAGCCCCTACCGCGCCGAGTTGGGCATCCGCCCCGATGCGGTGGTGGCGCTGTACTCGGGCAACATGGGCGCCAAGCAGGGCCTGGAGCTGCTGGCCGAAATGGCCTTGATGCTCAAGGATCAGCCCGGCCTGGAATTCGTGTTCTGCGGCAATGGCGCCGGCCGCGCCGAGCTGGTCAAGCGCTGCGAATCGATGGCCAACGTGCGTTTTCTGGACCTGCAACCGGTCGAGCGGCTCGGTGATTTCCTCGGCCTGGCGGACATTCATTTGCTGCCCCAGCGCGCCGATGCGGCAGACCTGGTGATGCCCTCCAAGCTGACCGGCATGCTCAGCAGCGGCAGGCCGGTGGTGGCCGGGGCGCGCCCCGAGACCGAGCTCGGCCAGGTGACGGCGGAATGCGGCATCGCCGTGGCGCCGGACGATGCCAAGGCCTTCGCGGACGCCGTGCTCGCCCTGGCAACGCAACCCGAGCGTCGGCGCGAGCTGGGCCTGAAGGCGCGCGAAGTGGCCGAGGCGCGCTTCGATCGCGAAGCCGTGCTGGCACAGTTCGAGCGCGATCTGCTCGCCTGCGCGGCAGGGCGCTGAGTCTGCGCCGTCACGCAAGAAAAAGCCGGGTCGAGCCCGGCTTTTTTGCTTCACTGCTCTTCGGGCAGGATGCTCTCGTAGTTGTAACTGGTGTAGCGATAGCGCCCGTACTTGTAAGGCGCGAAGGTGCGGCGCCCGAGGTCCATCGCGTTGAGCAGCACACCCGTCGCGGCCTTGCCGCCCATGGCGAGCCGGCGCGTGCTCTCCTTCAGCTCGCCCATGGTGGATTGGTCGGCCCGCGCCACCAGCAGCACCGTTCCCGCATGGACCGCCACGGTGGAGGTGTCGGCCGCCACCAGCACCGGCGGTGTGTCGATGACGACCAGGTCGTACTGCTCGGACAGGCGCTCCAGCGTGGTCTTGAACGAGTCCGACACCAGCAGTTCCGCGGGGTTCGGCGGCAGCTGGCCGGTGGCGAGGAAATCGAGGTTGGGAACCACCTGGCGATGCACAGTCTGCTGCACCGTCAGGCTGCCCGCGATCAGCTCCGACAGGCCGCCGTGGCGCTGCAGGCCGAAGTACTGGTGCGTGTGGCCGCGGCGCAGATCGGCGTCGATCAGCAGCGTCCGCTTGCCGGCGGCGGCCATCAGGGCGGCGAAGTTCGCCGTCACGAAGCTCTTGCCGACGCCCGGCGTGGGCCCGCTGATCAGCACCCGGTTGTTGGGCGACTCCAGCATCGCGAACTGCATCGCCGTGCGCAGGCTGCGCAGGCTTTCCACAGCCGGATCGTCGGGGTTCTCGATCGCCAGCAGGCGAACGCCGGTGGCACCGCTGAGACGGCGCTTGGCGATGGCGGACTGCGAGGGGCTCAGCGGAATGGTCGAGAAGACCGGCAGGCCGGTGTCGGCCTCGACCTCGTGCGGATCGCGCAGGCGCTGCTCGACGAAGGAGCTGCGGATGAAGGCCGCGACGATGCCGAGGAACAGGCCCAGCGCCAGCGCAGCGGCCATGATCACCTTGCGGTTCGGCTTGACCGGCTGGCTGGGCACCACCGCCTCGTCGAGGACGCGGACGTTGCCGATCTTGCCTTCCTTCACCAGGCGCAGTTGCAGGGCGTTGTTGAGCAGCGACTGGTAGAGCTCCGTGTTCACCTTGACGTCGCGCTCCATGCGCACCGCTTCCTGCTGGATGGCAGGCAGGCCCTTGATGCGCTCCTGGATACTGCCCATGTCGGACTTCAGTGCCGAGATCTGGCTGTCCAGGGTTTGCACCGCCGGGTGCGCGGAGGTGAAGCGCGATTCGAGCTCGCGCCGGCGCTGCTGGGCGTCCAGCAGCTTGGTCTGCCGGTCGACCGACTGGCCGAGGATCAGCGCGGCTTCCTCGCTGAAGGCCACGGTGCCCTTCTGGTTGCGATAGCGGTTGTAGACCTCTTCCGAAGCCTCCAGCTGCTTCTTGAAAAGAGGCAGCTGAACGTCCAGGAAGGCCAGGGTCTTCTGCGCCTCCGCGGCCTTGCGCTCGATGTTCTGCCTGACGTACTGGTCGCCCACCGCATTGAGCACCCGCGTCAGCTTGAAGGGGTCGGTGTCCTGCAGCATCACGTTGACGATGCCGGAGTTCTTGCCGCGCTCACTGAGGTTGAGGCTGGACTGCAGCCCGATGGTGGTCGGCAGCTTCGCGTAGCGGTACAGGTTGAACAGCGCCCCCGGCTTGCCGGCCAGGACGTCGATCTGCAGGGAGATCGGGCCCTCGGGCGTGTCGGCCTTGAGCGGCGCGCCGACCGTGCCCTTGATTTGCTGCATGCCCGGATAGTCGAGCGTGTACTGGTTGTTTCCCGCGGCGGTCACGGTGAACAGGCCGCCTTCCATCGTGGTCGGCACGTCGAACTGCGACACCAGGATGCGTTCCGTGCCCGACACATAGCCGTTCAGCCAGAGGAAGCCGGGATCCGACAGGCCATTGGCGCGCCGTGCCAGCCACCCGCCGATGTAGGGCACGTAACGCGGCGCGGCGACGATGTAGAGCTTGGTCGCCTCCACCGCCTGGCCCGCGATCATGCGCGAACGGATGATCTCGATCTCGGCGGTTGCCGGCGTCTTGACGTCCACCAGGCCGCCGGCCTCGGCCAGGATGCCCTTGCCGCCGGGTTCGACGTCCTCGACCTGGATCACCATGTTGGACTCGTAGACCGGACGCTCCAGGAAGGCGTAGGTCGCGCCGATCAGGAACACGACGAGCGTGATCGCCGCGATCAGCCACTTGTTCGAGACCAGGACGTCGACGTAACGCCCGAGGTCGAGGTCTTCCTCGTCCGCCGCGCTTGCCGGGGAGGGATTCGTTTTGGTAATGATTGAGGAAGTCATCAACTGGATACTCTTGAAATGCGTTGAGCCCACTGCCTGGCGCCGCCTTCGATGAGCCGGAGCGAGTGCTCGAAGGCGTCGCGATCAGCGCGGTAGGGATCGGGAACGTCCTCGTCGCTGAACTCGCAGAGGCGAAATACCTTGCCGGCGGCGAAAAGATAGCGCTCCTGCACCGCGCGCCGTTGCTCGCGGTCCATCACCAGGATCAGGTCGGCGCTCTGGCACAGGTCGAGATCGAGCTGCTGCGCCCGATGCTCTGCGATGTCGATGCCGCGCTCTTCCAGCAGCTCGCAGGCGGTAGGGTCTGCCGGATGGCCGACCAGCGCCTGCAAGCCGGCAGACGCGACCTGCACGCCGGGCAGGTCGGCCGCCATCAGCGCTTCGGCCATTGGGCTGCGGCAGATGTTGCCGACGCAAACGACAAGAACGTTCTGGATGGCCACTATTTGCCGCTCCCGGTGCTGCGCGAACCCAGGTCGCGATAGGAGGTCGCGGTGGTGGCGGTGGGGAGGATCAAACTCAACACGCGGTTCCACTGCACCAGCGGCACCGGGTCGACGTAGACCACGTCCTTGGGCCTGAGCGCGAAGCCGTCCGCCATCGCAATCGCCGTCGGCGTGCGGGCATCCAGGTGGAAGATCGACAAGCCGTTGGTCTCGTTGCGGATCACGTAGATCTGGCGCGGATTGGCGGTGCCCAGGTTGACGCCGCCCACCTCGGTCAGCGCATCGTTCAGGGACAGGCGGCCGTTACGCATCATCACGCCCGTCTGCAGGTTCACTTCGCCCATCACCGTGACCTTGCGCTCGTCGCGGCTGCGCACCAGGACCAGGTCGCCCGAGCGCAGCGGGATGCGGGTGGGATCGATGCCAGCCTCGGCCATGGACATCAGGTCGAGCGAGAAGGTCTTGCCATCGCGCGTCAGGTTCACGGCGGAGCGGTCCCCGTTGGCCGAGAACCCGCCGGCGCGATTGATCGCCTCGGCCAGGGTCATCGGAATGTCGGTGAAGATCTGCAGGCCAGGTTGGCGCACCTCGCCTTCGACGTAGGTGCGCTTGCTGCGGAATGCGTTGACGCGCACGCTCAGCTGCGGGTTCTTGAAGACGCGGGACAGCCGCCTGATCAGCGTTTCTTCGAGCTCTTGAACCGTCATGCCCTCGGCCTTGAGCTGGCCCACGTAGGGGAAGCTCATGAAGCCGGTGTTGGACACGATGAAGCCCGGCGCCGGCGACACGCTCGCCTGGTCGGCCACGGTGGTCGCCGGGATGCCGCTGAACACGATTTCCGGATGGTCGTAGACCACCACGCTCACCACGTCGCCCGGACCGATCTTGTAGACCGGCGCCTCGCCCACCAGCGCACGCACCTCGGGCGGTACGTTGTTGCCGACGGCGGCACGCTGGGCGCGGATCAGCTGGGGCGTGATCTCGGTGATCGCGCCGGGCGGCGGCGGATCGATGTCCGCCGTGGAAAAGCCCGATGGCGAGACAGCCTGGTCGGCATCGTTGCCCGCCGAGCGAAAGCCCGGCGCCAAGGGCGCGCAGGCCTGTAACAGCAGCCCCGCCGAGGCAAGCAAAATGGCATGTAATAGAAAACGTTTCAAACCCGACTCCGCGTCATGACCCTGAATGAATACTTTTGCAAACAGTTACGACTGTACATCAGCAAAGCGCTCCGCTCAAATTGTTTCTTGGCTTAGAGCGTTAGGCAGAGTAAACGGGTGTGGGCGCGGATGGGGTAAGCAAGCTCCTACATGTTGTATTTCAGGCGGGAATTGGGCCTTCAGCTATCAAAAAGATAGCGGTTGCCAGGGCGATGTAGGCCCCTCAGGAGGTCTCGATCTGAGCGGCGCGCTTCCAGGCGGCGGAGGCCTGGTCAGCGTCGTCGCGAGCTTCCGCCAGAAGTGCGAGCGCCTGCCAGGCGCGACGGTGCAAGACCGGATCTTGTAACCCGAGGCCGGCATGCGTGAGCAGTTGTTGCGCCTTGCCCCAGAGCTGGCGCTTCATGCAGGCCATGCCGGCGAGGTACTGCAGATTGGCGTCGCGGGGATCGTTGCGCTGCGCGGATTCGATGCGGGCGAGCCAGTCGGCATCGACCGAATCGAGCCCGGCCTCGAGCGCTCGCACCAGCTTCACGCGCAGGGATTCGCCCAGGCTGCGGGGCTGCGCAACCATGCGCTCCCAGACTGGCAGGAGCCAGGCTCGCGCCAGCGTGAGGTCGCCCCGCAGCGCCACCATGCGCTGCGCCGCCTGGATGGCGACCTCGGGCATCTCGCGCTCGGCGGGCTCGAGCTCGCCCCAGGCCCTCAGCAATTGGTTAGGGTCGTGCGCGCCCGAGAGCAGTTCGGCCGCCAGCCCACGCACGATGCTCTGCGCGGCAGCATCGGAGAAGGCGCGATGCTTGGCCAGCAGGCGAGCGGTCTCGAGCGCTTCCAGGGTGCGCCGGTCCTGGCGCGCTGCCTTGAGCCGCAGGCGCAAGGCCAGCGTGCGGCGCTGGGCACCTTGCGGCAGTTCCTCCAGCCGCGCCAGGGCGGCAGGCGCATCGCGATCGTCGAGCGCCCACCGGGCCGCGCGCAGTTGCACGCCTTCGCGCGTCTCGGGGCTGACGAGCATGCCGCGCTCGGCGCTCTCGTTGAGCGCCTGCTGCAGGTGCGCATCGCGCGCGGGCCGGTCCTGCAGGGCCTGGGCGCTTTCGGCGGCGAGCAGGTGCGACAGCACGCGGATCTGCTGTGCCTGCGGCAAGTTTGCATCCAGGGCGGCCAGGGTCCGCTCCTGCGCGAGGGCGGCCTGCGCCGCCTTGCGCGAGCGCGAGAAGCGCCCGGCCAGCAATTGCGCCAGGGCGTCGAGCAGGGCTGCGTGCAGTGACCGCTCCTTTTGCTGCAGGCGCCATTGCCGCGCCTGCCGCGGCAGAGAGAACAGCGCCGACAAGGCGCGCAAGGCCACATGCAGGAGGCCGAAAGCCAGCAGCAGGATCAGCAGCGTGAGATTGAGCGAGAGGTCGACCCGCCATGGCGGCCAGAAGACGGTGATGGTGCCCTGGTTGTTGCCGGCGAACAGCGCCACCGCCGCGGCGATGCCGAACAGGGCCAGGAACCAGAGTGCTGCGCGCATACCCTGCCCTGGCCCCCTAGCGTCCGGCCGCGGCCGTCGCGAGCGCGGCCAGCGTGTCGTCGATGCGCGGCGTCTCGCTGGTCTTGATTTGCGCCTGCAGTTGCTGCAGCAGCGTCGCCGCCGACTGGACGCGGCGCGAGGCGGGGTCGAAGTAGCGATTGAGGGAGGCCGACACGGCAGCCAGCTCGTTGCGCGCCGTGTCGAACTGCCGGGACAGCAGGGCCAGCCGCGCATTGAGCAGTTGGAGCTTCAGGTTCTCGCGCAGGAAGAAGGTCTGGTCCGGCGACAGCAGCACGGCCTCGGGGCGGTCGATGCGGCCCACGCGCAGCAGCGAACGCGCCTCGTTGCGCACCATCAGCAGCGCACGCTGCCACCAGGGCGCGTCGGCCGGCACCGGCTCCGCCTGCCAGGGGTTGAGGCCGCCACCGCGCGTGGCCACCGCATTGAGCGGCGGCAGCTCGTCCACCATGCGCACGAGGTCGTCGAGCTTGCGAAGGGTCTCGCCGCTCTCGGCACTGGCGCTGGCCTGCAGGCGCTCGGCATCGCGCTGAATCGAACGCTGCAGGGGCGCCAGCCGCGGCTGGGCGGCGCGCGCGATGCGCTGGTCGCCGGCCTTGAGCGCGGCCAGCAGCGGCTGGACGTTGCCCGTGACCTCCGCCTGCTGCAACGCGAGGCGCACCGCGGCCTCGATGTCGACCACGAGGTTCTCGTCGCGCGATCGCGAGAGGCTCTGCATCAGTTCCTCGAGCTGCGAGCGCTGCAACGCCACCTCCGCCACCCGGGTCTCGTTGAGGGCCAGGCGCGCCGCCGTGTCTCGCACCGTCTCCTGCGCCTGGCGCGCCAGGGTGCGGGCCTCCATGGATTGGGCCATCGCGTCGGCACTCTGCCGCGCCAGCTGCTCCTGCATACCGCTGACCTTCTGCCAGAGGACCAGCACCGCCACCAGCGCCAGCATCGCAGCGCCTGCGAGGACCCCGAGCAAGACCTTCGACAGCGTGTTGGCGTGGACCGGCGCCGCCTGCAGCGGCGCCGGCACGTGCGCGCGCGCCGCCGCCGGTTCCTGCAGGGATTCGTTCAACACGGACGCGTCGCTCATGCGAAGGATTCTATCGACGCGATCAGCGCGGCCAGCGCCGGGGAAGAGACCCGCACCGCCCCGAAACCCGCGTCCCGCGCGGCTTGCGCGATGCGGGGGTGGGTGGCGATCGCACGCGCCGAGGTCCACGCGGTGGCGGGCAGCGCGGCGCGCAGATGGGCGATGGCTTCGGCGCTGCTGAAGAGCCAGACGGCCTCGCCGCGTGCGCCTTCTGCGGCCAATGTGCGCGCGGCGTGGTCGAGCGGCGCGGGCAACCGCCGATAGGCGACCACGGTGTCGCAAATGCCACCGGCTGCCGCGATCTCGCGCGCCAGCCAGGCGCGTCCGGCCGGCCGTCCCGACGCATCGCCGCCGCGCACGATCAGCACGCGAACGCCGGCATGCACCTGCGAATGCACACGGGCCCACAGCGCCTCGGAATCGAACTGTTCCGCGTCCTCGGCCGGCGCATCGATCGCGGAGGCCGGCACCCCGGCCTGTCGCAATGCGCGCAGGGTGCCGGGGCCGGTGGCCCAGCAGCGCGGACGCAGGCCGTCAGCAAGGGCGCGGGCATCGTCGAAGAAGTGTTCGGCGGCTGCGGCGCTCACGAACATCAGCGCGGCGTAGTCGCCGAGGCGCTGGCGTGCTGCCTGGAGCTCCTTGCCGTCGGCAACCGGCTCGATCGCGATCAGGGGCAAGGCTTGTGCGTCCAGTCCGGCAGCGCGCAGCGCCTCCACCCAGCGCGCCGCCTCGCGCGCCGGGCGCGTGACGATCACTCGGGGCGCCGGCATCTCATTCAGTGCGCACCGGCCTCGCGCAGGAGGCGGGCGGCGTGGTC